>CADCUR010000224.1 GCA_902805935.1 uncultured Pyrinomonadaceae bacterium | reverse complement strand
AAAAAAGCATTGAATTCTATCAAAAACTGTTCGGCGTCGGACCAGCGAAAGTTCGCACCGGTTATGCTAAATTTGACGTGTTGAATCCGCCGCTCAATCTTGCCTTGAACGAATCTTCGTTTGATGAACGCGGTGCGCTTTCGCATCTCGGAATTCAGGTCGCCGCCACCGAAGACGTTTTGAAAACCAAAGCGCGTTGGGAAGAAATCGGACTTTTAACCAGAGATGAAATGCAGACCAATTGCTGTTACGCGCTTCAGGATAAAACCTGGGTGCGCGACCCGGACGGCATTGAGTGGGAGGTTTTCGTCGTGCTGGAAGACAATCTGGCGGAAAGTGAGCCGTGCGAGTGCGGCACGAAGTTGCTCGAAGAAGAAAAGGAAAAAACGGCGGGGTGTTGTCCGCCGAGTGCGGTCGAAATAACCAATGAAACAAACACTGGCGCGGCGTGTTGTCGCTGAGGCGTTGGGAACGGCGATGCTGCTGGCGGCAGTCGTTGCGTCACCGCTCGAAATCAATCGAGGAATTCGCTGGACGAAATTTCGATTTCATTATTACCGTTTGCGATAATGCCAAAGACAGTTGCCCATTTTTCCCAGGCAGTGCGACGCGCATTCATCAGAATTTTACCGACCCGCCGCCCACAACCGCCGGCGACGACGAAGCGCGTTTGAAAATTTTTCGGGAAGTGCGCGACCAACTGCGCGAGTGGCTGAATGATTTCGTTCGGAGTGAAAAGAGTTAGACCGCGAATCAGCATAAAACAAAGCGAAAAGACTGAATCTGTTTCGTGTCGGTCCCCGCTTCGTCTTTCTTTGCGAATCTGAGTGCGGACGCTGTGAGTTTGCAAAGTCCGCTTGGTATAATCAGAATCGCCGAACAAAATGAAGATGTCTGCAAAATCAGAAACTACCAATCAATCGTTTTTTATTGAGCGCATTAAAGAAGAAAAACCTTTCAAATACATCGTGCAGAATTTGGAAAACACTTTCGGCGAGGCGCAACCGGCGCCGAAAAGCGACCCGCTGGCGATGTTGATAAATATAATTTTGTCGCAGGCGACGAGCGATGCGAACAGCGCGCGAACATTTTGTAATCTAAAAGAGCGTTTTGGAACTTGGGAAAAAGTTTTGGCGGCAGATGAGGCGGAAATCGCCGACGCGATTCGGCTCGGCGGTTTGGCAAATCAAAAGGCGCGCGTCATTAAAGATTTGCTCGGTCAAGTAAAAGCGGCACGCCAACATCTGTCGCTGGAATTCGTCAAAAAAATGCCGAATGACGAAGCGCGTGATTACCTGCAAAGTTTTCGCGGAATCGGACCGAAAACCGTCGCCTGCACTTTATTGTTCGCCTGTCACAAAGAAGTTTTTCCGCTCGACACGCACATTTTTCGCGTGCTGAAGCGAATGGGAATTTTGCCTGAACGAATCACCGACACGAAAGCGCACCGATTGCTTGACGAACTCGCGCCGCCGAGAAAGTTTTATTCGTTGCACGTTAATTTGATTCGTTTGGGCAGAAAGATTTGTCGCCCGCGCGAGCCGTTGTGCCAGCAGTGTCCGCTGATCGAATATTGCGATTACGGCTTGACGCAAATTTGAGCGAGCACGGCGGATTACTTCTGCAACGATTGATTGAAAGAGTTTTTTATTGACCGACGGAGAGCGATAAAAATTAAAAAGGGCGAACAATAGAAACATCTATTGTTCGCCCTTAAACTTTCCGGCTAAATTCGATTAACCTTCATTGTTTTCGATATTGTTCGATTTGCTGCCTTTTCCGCTGGCGGCGGCTTGCACGTGCGGCAGCGGCAGCCCGACGGCGTCGGATTTGATTTCCGGTTCATAGTCGAGCATCTCCGCGTCCGAATCGCTGACAATCATCTTGCCCGATTGTTTCGTGAAAATAAGTTTGGTTTGCTCTTCATCAAAATCAATCGTCACCAAATCGCCGGTTTCGACCTGCTCGGTCGCCACTAAATTTGACAGCGGATACACGAGAAATCTCTCGATGGCGCGCTTCAGATGTCTGGCGCCGTATTTCAAATCAATGCCTTCGCCGAGAAGAAATTCCCTAGCTTTTTCGGTGCATTCAAAAACGAATTTCGTTCCGGCGGAATCGGTGATGCGCTCCTGCACGCCGCGCAGTTCGATGTCGAGAATCTGGCGCAGATGATGTTCCTTTAAACTTCTAAAGACGACGACTTTGTCAATGCGGTTCATAAATTCCGGCGAGAATTTACGTTTCGCGGCTTCGAGCGCGGTGCGGTAAATTTTCGTGTCAATTTCGTTGTCGTCCGAGTTTTTCTGCGCTTTGGTCGGCGCGAAACCGATGCCGCCGGAGATCATCTCCGACATCTCGCGCGCGCCCAAATTGGAAGTCATAATCACGACGGTTTTCGAAAAATCAACGCGCCGGTTGTCGCCCAAAGTCAAAGTCGCTTTGTCCAAGATTCCCAAAAGCAGTTGCCAGAGCGCGTCAGACGCTTTTTCGATTTCGTCGAACAGCACGAAGGTTAATTTCGTGTCTTCGGTGTGTGCCTTGTCCAAATTCTCCTGCGTCAACATCGGCGACGTTTCGCGGTGTCCGAGATAGCCCGGAGGCGAGCCGATAAGTTTGGCAATTTCGTGCGAATGTTGAAATTCGGCGCAGTCAATTTTGACGACCGCGTGCGGTTCGCCGAACAGAACCTGTGCCGCCGCTTCGACGACGCGCGTTTTTCCAGAGCCGGTCGGACCCAAAAAAAGCAGCGTTCCGACGGGACGCGCCGGGTTGTTCATCCCGGCGAGATAAATTTGGAAAAGCCCGCTCATCCGCCGCACGGCGCGTTCTTGTCCGACGATGAACGATGATAATTTGTCTTCAAAATCTTTGGCGCGCGGGCTTTTCAAATCCGGGTCGAGCAGCACGAGTTTTTCAGTGGATTCTTTCTTTTTAGCTGTTTCGTTTCTCATTTCTTTTCTTCTCCTCGTCAAACAAAACAACGCTCTTCTCAAAAGCGTCTCGTCAAAATAGACGAATTTATAATGCCGGTTTTCGCCGGTAAATTTCGGCGAAATCGTTACCTACAATTGATGATTTCAAAAGATTTTACGTTGGCTGATTAATAAGACCGTGGAAGGAATGCGTCCACTTGGGATGCGAGCCGTCGTCGAGTAAAACAGCTCTGTTTATGGTTTACCACAAATTCGCCTGAATATGCAAGCAGATTTTCCATTAAGAAGGTTTTCCCAAATCATCCGCGAGAATGCGAAGCCATTGGAATCCGCGACACGAAAATTTACTTTTACACGAACAATCATTTATACTCTTACCGAAACAATATCGCCTCTTTGGTAACCAACAATGAAATATAAAAACAAAACCATCGGCTTTTTTCTGTTATTAATTTTGGCTTTTGCCGCTGTTTCGTGTCAGACGCAGCAGGCGGGAAACAGCAACGCCGCACAGCAACAGGCGAAGCCGACTGTCAAAGCGCAGTCGCCGACTGACGCTTACCGGATGCTATACGCGGCAGTTAAAGCGAAGGATTCGGATACAATCAAGCAGTTAATGTCGAAAGGCTCGCTCGGCTTAGCCGGTATGCAAGCCAGCCAGCAGAAAAAGTCGCTCGACCAAGTTCTCGAAAACGGATTGGTCGCGCCGACATTCGCGCCTGCGATAACCGAAATCCGCGAAGAGCGCATCAAAGACAATTTCGGGAAAATCGAAGTTAAAAACGCGCAGGAAAACCGCTGGGAAGATTTGCCGTTCGTGCTGGAGGACGGCGGTTGGAAGCTCGCCGTCGGCGACCTTTTCGCCGGCACGTTCGACCCAAAGGAAACGCTGCCGAAAGGCAAGGCGCAAATCGAAACCGAAGCCTCAAATAAAATGATGCCGATGCCCTCGAACGCGGTGACGAATTTTCCCGAAATAAATGCTAATAGCTTAACCAAAGTCCCGCCGGTTTCGGACAAGACTAAATCGGTTGAAGTGCCGAAGGAAGAGAAACCGAAAAAATGATTGGCGAGCGAGAAATTAAAGAAATTTTAACGCAATATGAAAAACACGGCTGGAGTCTACGCCGTGTTTTGCTTTCTGCGGAAATCAAAGAAAATCTGCCGCCGACGCTTTTCGGTCAAACTGACATCGTTTCGTCAAACATAGACGCGCTTTGGTTTTCGCGCCCCTCACATGAGGGGCGCGAAACCTGGGAGTTAAGACATCTGTCGAATACGCCTTTCGCGCTCGTCGAAGTTTTCGAAGCGGACGACGACGAAGACGTGCGCGAGGACGCTAGATTTGAAATGCAAACCAGATTGATGAAACAGGCATCAAAATCCGGTAACGAAAAAGTCGTCTGAACGACCCGTGATTTTTCATTTACAAACCGCCTCTTTTGTTGCAAACTTAAAAGATTGAAATGATGATAAAAAATTTCGGTGCGCGAGTCGTGAGTGTCTGGGAAGGTTTGCGCCCGATGACAAAAAAAATGCTGGTCGGCGCGCTTGCGGCGAGCGGCGCAAATGCGGCGAACCCGCAAACACAGAAATTTTCCTACGATGTTCACGCCGAATGGGAACTGAGCCGTCTGCTTTCCGCCCTTGACGAGCAGGCGAAAGATGCGGAATTTCGCCGCGACGCGGAAAAACTGAGTGAGATAAAACAACTGGCAGAGGCGTGCGCGAAAGTTTTGCAAACGCAAACCGCGTCTGCCGAAGTGTTTATTCAACTGGCGGAACGCGCCGTGCAGCGCAACGACTTTCAAACTCTCGACCGCCTCGCCGACATACTTGCTCAACGCTTTTCGGCGGGCGAAGTGGCGGAAATTGTCAGGCAGACCGAACTTGCTCAGCTTCGCGCCGTCGCTTACGAGACGCTAATGATGATGCCAATCGCTCATCTGCTTCCGCTGCTCGACGACACGCTTTATTTTGAAATCGCTCGCAACGCGATTGAACAGCAGGCGTTTGAATTCGACAACCAAGACGCCCAGCAGATTTTAGAGCAGTTGGATCTCGACGAGATGCAATAAGGGATAAGGGATGAAGGGTGAGGGATGAATAAGACAAGTATTTTTGCTTTATTCATCCCTCACCCTTCATCCCTTATCCCTTAATTATTATGAAGGAAGTAACAATCGTCTGCGACGGTTCGAGTCTCGGCAACGGCAAAGGCAAGCCGCGCGCGGCGGCGGTCGCCGTACTCGGCTATCGCGGTTACTGGCGGGCGTTCGGTGAATTCTTGGGCGAGGCGACAAATCAGCAGGCGGAAATCGCGGCGGCGTGGGTTGGATTAAAAACTCTGCGCGAACCGTGCCGAGTGAAAGTTTTAACCGATTCGCGCTACGTGGTCGAGACGATGACCGGGCGATTTCGCAAAAAAGCGAATTTGGATTGGTGGAGCAAACTCGACGAAGCGGCGAAAAAGCACCGGATAAACTGGCAGTGGACAAAAGGACACGCGGGACACGAAGTTCAGGAAGTCGCCGACAAAATGGCGCGCCTGATGGCGGAACTCGGTCGAGTTGACGAAAAGATTTTGGACGAAGCCGTCGCGGAAATCGGTGTGCGCGAAATTTAATGCGAGACGAAGACGCAAAATTTTGGGAAGACGCGGAGACGCAGCGTCATAGGGACACGGAGAAAAATCAGCAGTTTGAGCAACACCTCTCCGCGTCTCCGCGTCTCCGCGTCTCCGCGTTTCTTTTCCTGCTTCTTCTCTGTCTTTGCTCCTCCGCATTTCCGCAGAAACAAAGTTCTTCCGGCTGGATTTGGCAAAATCCGCTGCCGCAGGGCAATGCGCTTTACTCAATTCATTTTGCCAAAGATAAAGAAAACGGTTTTGCGGTCGGCGCGGAAAATACGATTTTGCGAACGGAGAATGGCGGTTTTCGCTGGCAAAAGCAAAGTTCGCCGAACGCCGCCACGCTCTCCGGCGTTTTTGTCAAAGATAAAAAAAACGCGGTCATCGTCGGCTCGCGCGGTTCTATTTACACGACCGACGACGGCGGCAAGGAATGGCAGCGTATTGAAATCGAAGTAAAAGACCATCTTTACGGCATTGCTTTGGCGGGCGAAAATTTTCAGACGGGCTGGACGGTCGGAACTTACGGGCGGATTTTGAAAACGACGGACGGCGGCGAAACTTGGCGCAATCAGTCGAGCGGAACGACGGAACAGCTCTTAAAGATCGCCGCATTCGACGCGCAAAAAAGCGTTGTCGTCGGCACGAACGGCGCGATTTTATCAACAAAAAACGGCGGCGAAATCTGGAAATTAAATAAACCGTGCGACAATTACCTAATGACGGGCGCGGCGTATCCGGCGGCGGAAAAAATCGTCGCCGTCGGTCACGGCGGCTGCGTAGCGCGCAGCGTTGACGGCGGCGAAACGTGGGAGAAAATCAACGTCTTCAGCCGCGCCGATTTTTTGTCAATCTATTTTGCCGACGAAAAGACCGGGTTTATGACCGACGCGAACGGTATGATTTGGCTGACCGGCGACGGCGGCAATGTGTGGTTGCCGTTCAGCATCCGCACTAATCCGAAACTCGTCGCGCTTTATTTTGCCGATCCGTTCACCGGCTGGGCAGTCGGCGAAAACGGTTTGATAATCCGCTCGGACGACGGCGGCTACAGTTGGCAGCGCTTGAGTGATGGCGGACGCCAAGATGTCAACGATATGACGTTTTTCGATAACTACATCGGTCTGGCAGCCGGCGCGCGAGGCAAAATCTGGATTACGAATAATCGCGGCAACGATTGGCTGTCGGTTTTCTCGGGCGCGGAAGAAAATTTGAACGCGCTCGGTTTTCTCGATGCTGCGCGCGGCTTGGTGGTCGGCGACAAAGGCACAATTTTGCGGACGGGCAACGGCGGCGCGAGCTGGAGCAAAACTGTTTCCGGCGTCATCGAAGATTTGCACGGCGTTGATTTCGCAGGCGAAAAAACCGCCTGTGCCGTCGGCGCAGGCGGCATGATTTTGCGCTCTGTTTCGGGCGGCTTGAATTGGGAACAAATAGAATCGGGCGCGCGGACGTGGCTTGAGGACGTAAAATTTCTCGACGAACGGCGCGGTGTAATCGTCGGCGACAAGGGAACGATTCTGAAAACGAATGACGGCGGCGCGAGTTGGAGAAAAATCAACACAAATCTCGAAGACAATTTATACGCGCTCGATTTTTACGATGAAAAAATCGGCGTGGCGGTCGGCGCGAACGGCACGGTTTTGCGCTCCGCCGACGGCGGCGAAACCTGGCGAGAACAGGAAACATCTTTCAAAGTAAACCTTTACGCGGTGACCTGTTATAGCCGCAAAGAAGCGATTGCGGTCGGCGAGGCGGGCGCGATTTTTATGACCAGAGACGGCGGCGAAACCTGGGAAAGACAGCCGAGCATCACGAACAAATCTTTGCAGGCGATAGTTTATCTCGGTGGCATTGATTTGTGGATTGCCGGACGCGGCGGCTCGATTCTGCGCCGCTCCGAAACGCTGTCAGCGGTCAGAACAACCGAAGGTCAAAAACTACCGCCGACGCTGCGTTTGGGAATTCCAAAAAGTAAACCGAAAACGCGGCAGCCGATTGTGACCGTCGCTGACGACGGCGATATTCCGGCGGCGACCGAACCAAAAAAAGAAAAAGATAATTAGCGAAAAGCCGAAAACAAACGAACGAAAAACAATTGCTGTTTAATCGTTCGTTTGTTTTTCTATCAGCACCGAAATCCATTCGCCGAGCAATTCGATTTTGGGATTTTCAATGCCGCAACCTTTTAGTTTTGCAATTATAAAATCCTTCTGCTCGTTTAAGATTCCCGACAAAATTAATACTCTACTGAATTTTTTTAGCAGCAGCGGAAGAAGCGGAACGATAACGTCGGCAGTCAAATTAGCGCAAACAAAATCATATACAGAATCTTTTTCCGAAATCGAACCGACGCGAAACTCAATCTCATCGCCGACCTTGTTCGTTGCGGCGTTTTCTCGGGCAATCGTGATCGAATCAAAATCGGTGTCGCAGCCTAAAATAATGTTGCGAGTTTTAAGTTCCGCTTCTGATGCCCGAAACTTAGCTGCGGCAATCGCCATAATGCCCGTTCCGGTTCCGACATCGAGAAAACTCATCGCGCCTCGATAATTTTCCTCAATCGCTTTCAAACAAAGCCGGGTCGTTTCGTGCGTGCCGGTGCCGAAAGCCATACTCGGCTCGATTCTGACAACGATTTTATCGGCGCTTTCGACGTTTTCCCAAGTCGGCGCGATGATAAATTTCCCGGTCTCGGTCGGCTTCCAGTGTTTTTTCCACTCGAAAAGCCAGTCCGTGTTTCCGATTACGCGCCAATCCGTTTCACGAATTACGCCCGGAGAAAAATTGTAGATGCGCAGCGCTTCATTAAGTTCAATTTCAATCTTTTCATTGTCGGGCGGTTCGTTGAAATAACCGATGACATCGAGAGTTTCCGCTTGTTTTGCGCCCAGATTGTTAATTTCCGTGCCGAGCGCGTCGAGTTCGTTAAGCGCAAATTCGACTGCTTCAGACGCTTCTGCATTAACCGTAATTTTGAGCGCTAACCAATTTTTGTCAGCATCCGTTTGTTTGCTCATATTTATTCGACGATGCCGATTTCGTCCAAATCCTGCGGGCGGTTGCGCCAATCTTCGACGACTTTGACGAAAAGCTGGAGGTAAACTTTTACGCCCAAAAGATGTTCAATATCAACCCGCGCTTCGGTGCCGATTTTTTTAAGTTTGATGCCGCCTTTGCCGATGATAATTCCTTTCTGTGACGAGCGCTCGACGTAAATAGCGCATTGAATTCTCATCACATCCGGGTCGGTCTCGTCATACGTTTCCGTGACGACCGCCGTGACATACGGAATTTCGTCGCCGGTCGTTTGCAGAATTTTTTCTCTGACCATTTCTGCGACAATTGTCCGCATTGATTGGTCGGTTAATTCGTCTTCGCCGAAAATCGCGGCGCTTTCTGGCAGATGTTTGACGATTTGTTTTAACAGATTATCAATCGCTTCGCCCTTTAATGCGGAAATGGGAACGATTTCCGCAAAGTCGTATTCTTTCGCGTAAAATTCGATAAGCGGCAAAAGTTCTTTTTTATCATGAATTTTATCAATTTTGTTAAGAACCAGAACGGCGGTTTTTTCCGATTGCTTGACCAAATCCAGAACAAAACGGTCGCCGTTGCCGGTCGAAACCGAGGCGTCGCGCAGCAGAACAACCACGTCAACTGAAAGAATCGCATCGTGAACCGCCGCCATCATCCGCCGATTTAAAAGATAGCCGGGTTTGTGAACGCCCGGCGTGTCAACGAAAACGATTTGCCCATTTTCAAGCGTGACGATGCCTTGAATTTTATGGCGGGTGGTTTGCGGTTTATTGGAAACGGCGGCGATTTTTTCGCCGACCAGATGATTTAGCAGAGTTGATTTTCCCGCGTTCGGGCGACCGATCAGAGCAACGTAACCGCTTCGGAAAGTTTCGGATTTCATCTAGTAAAATTAGCAGTAAAAAGCGGAAAAGTGAAAATGGGAAAAAGTGAAAAAGCGGAAACGCGAAGAATGTATAAACGACAAAAGGCGAAAAAGTCATTTGCGATTACCAAACCAACTTTTTCACCTTTTACACCTTTCCACTTTTCCGCTTTATTGCTCTTTGACCAATCTGTCGCGTGCGGCAACCGCTTCATTGTATGCGCCGTCTTTGACGTTGCCGATTTTGATTGCCGTTTCATAAATCTTGGCGGCGTATCCGGTATCGCCGAAATACTCGTAAATTCGCGCGAGCGCAACGTAAGACAGGGAAAGCAGAGCCGCATCGGTCGCCGGCGTCGCCGAGCGAATGACGTTTGTATAATATGTTTTCGCTTCCGCCAAACGGTTGTTGCGCTTGTCGGTATCGGCGATGCTTTCAGCCGAAAGGCTCGCCACGCGACCGAGCGCGTAATGAATGCGCGATTCCGACGGGTTCGCGTCGAGCAGTTGTTTGAGTTGTTTTTCCGATTCGGCGTAATTTTTCGTTCTGGTGATTTGGTCAATCTCAAGCAGTTTTTTGGTCACCGGATTTTCCACGACGAATTCCTGAGTAGGATTGTTTTTTCGGCGTTCTTCGCGCGCTAGGGTGGCGCGTTTTCTGGCGTCGGCAAACTGCGCGAGACGATTCGCTTCTTTCGCTGGGTCGAGCGACAAAATAATGTCGCGCAACGAACCGGCAATGTCGAAACCCGAATCTTCCAAGCCTTTTAACTGGTCGGCGAAATAAAACGACAAAACGGCACCGCGCTCGTAGGCTTCGGAAAGCTGCAGAGCCGTTTCGTCGGCGAGCGATTTTTTAACTGCGTCGAGTTCGGCGGAAACCGCGAGTTTTTCCGGCTCGGTTTTCATCCCGTCAATTTTGCGGCGGGCTTGCGCAGTGGCGATATTCGTTTTCTCGAATTCGATTTGTCTGGCTTCGGTCGCCGCCACAAGCGAGCGGGAAACGGCGAGAAAGACATCGGGCGAAATTTCTGCGTTACGCTTTCGCTGCTCGTCGAGCAGAGTTTTGATGCCCGCGCGCAGCGTCGCAATATCTTTGGCGTTATTTAAAACGAGCGGGTCAACGACGAACTGCAAATACGCGCGCCTTGCCTCCGATTGGCTCAAATCGGTTTTCGGCGGCACAATCGCGTAGTAATTGTCGCCGACGTTAACGAAATTTATCGTGTTTTTCGGGGCGAGCATTTCTGGAATAATGTAAAATCTGCGCTCGCGCTCGCGCGTTTCAGTTTGCGTTATAGTCTTTTTGCCTTTGGCGTCTTTCGATTCGGTTTTGATTCGTTCTATAGAAACGAGCTGCGGTCGGGTATGCAGATAGTCGAGCAGTTCGCCGACCATCGCACCGGCTGTGGGGCGCAAATCCGTTCCAGCGGTTTGATAATCTTTGACGTATTCGTCAATTTTCTGGCTGAATTGGCGCCGGTAAAATTCGCGCACGAGCGGCGCGAAATCAAGCACGTCGAGCAGGTCGCCCGGCAAATCGGTCGAACGCGGCGAATCGGTCAAATCCGGCGCGGGCGCGAGCGAATAAGCCATCGAAACGAACGGCGCAATTAGCTCGGCGTTCGTCGCCTTTGGATGACGGCGTTTATACTGCTCGACAAAGACAACTAATTTCTGACGTAGATCGGGACTGGTACTTAATAAATCGGTTTTTAACTTTTGGCGAAAATTCTCGCCTTCCGCCGTCAGAGACGTATCAATGCCCGCCGCTTCGAGCGCCGCCAAAACGGTCATCACGCGTTTGTCCGGCTCGATTCGCACGCCGTAATTCGTTAAATCAAGACCAGGCGGCGTCTGGGCAAAGACGTTGACAGAAAAAATTAAAATTGCGGCAAGCTGTAAAACTCGTTTCATTGTATTTGTGATTAGAAAAACCCGAAATTGCAAAGGACGCAAGAAGGACGAGAAAATCAAAGGGGAACGACAAGGGTGATTTTCTGATCTATTTTGCGCCTTTGCTGTAATAAAGATGTTTGGCAGCGGACGAAAGATGCTTTTCAAAAACGCGAAAAGGATAAAGGATTCAACTGTCGTTTATCCTTTATCCTTTAACTCTCGCTGCGCAAAGTTTCACTTTTATTTGAAACTGCTGAGAGCTTCGCCTTCGTTTTCGTAAACGTCGAAAACGGTCAAAAGTTTGGTGATTGCCAGCAGGTCTTGAATCTTTTGCGTCAAATTCAGCAGCTTCAAACTGCCGTCTTCTTTATTGACGGCGGTAAAGCTCGACACGAGTTCGCCGATGCCGCTCGAATCAACGTAACCGACTCTGCCCAGATTAAGCAGAATTTTCTTTTTGCCCTCGCCTAAGAGACGGCGAATAGTCGTGCGAAGCGCGACGCTGCCTTCGCCGATGGTCACCTTGCCGTCCATATCGAGAATCGTAATATCGCCCGCCTGACGTTCCGAAATATTAAGTTCAGCCATTTATTATCTCCTGTTTTTGAAAAAAGTTTTGATTGCAAATTTTAGACTAGAACCTTCTCAAAAGTCCAAGTTCGATTCGCGTTTTTTCAGCATTTTGACAATCATACCGCCCTCGGCGTGATTAGACCATTCGACTTCGTCCATAAACGAGCGCATAAATAGAATGCCGCGCCCGCTCGCCTTTAATAGATTTTCAGGATTCGTCGGGTCGGGAACTTCCTCGACCGCAAAGCCTGCGCCGAAATCTCTGACAGTTATTTCAAACGCTTCGCCGCGATTTTCAAACGTAATCTCGACTCGTTTTGTTTCGTCCAATTTATTTCCGTGTTTGACGGCGTTGGCAACCGCTTCGCGCACCGCCATATCAACGGCGGATTTTACGTCTTCGCCGAAATCGTTCGATTCGGCAAATCTCTCCGCTTCGGCGGCAGCTTGTTCGACTGATTCGAGCCGGCTCGTTAATTTTAATTCTCTTCTTTTTTCGCTCACAAGTTTGTTTGTAAGTTATCGGTTCAGGGCAGTTCGTGTCAAGAAAGATTTGAATTTTAGGCGATGTGGGGATTTTTCACCACGCCGATGAACGGCAGATTGCGGTAGCGTCCAGCCACGTCCAAACCGTAGCCGACGACGAATTTATTCGGAATCTGAAAACCGCAGTAATCAATTTTCAATTCTTTTTTGATGCGCGGTTCGGGTTTATCCAGCAGAGCGGCGATTTTAATCGAGCTTGCGCCGCGCGAGCCTAAAATTTCCAACAGGCGAAATAAAGTTAAGCCGGTGTCAACGATGTCTTCGACGACAATCACGTCTTTGCCGCGAATCGGCTGGCTCGCGTCTTTCAAAATCTCAACGTCGCCCGTTGATTTCGTGCCGTCTTTGTAAGACGACACCGCCATAAAATCTATTGCCAGCGGCAAATCAATCTGGCGGATCAAATCCGCCAGAAAAACGCACGAGCCTTTCAAAACGCCGATGACGACCAAATCCTTGTCGGCGTAGTCAAAGGCGATTTGTTTGCCGAGTTCGGCGACGCGAGTTTTTATCTGCTCGGCTGAATATAAGGTTTCCAGATTTGTGTTGGTAAATTCGGTCATTTTTTGAACGAGTGTCGCCGACATCTTTGATCCTCCGAAAATTCTCTTAAAATTGTTTAGAAAAATAGTATGTGAGAGAATTGGAAACGTCAATTTACCGACTCGAAAAAATCTTTATGGCAAACGACAAAGAAACCCGCGACCGCGTGCGCGCACTCGTCAGAGACGTGCTGGAACGCGTTCCCGTCGAAGATGAATCGTCTTTTTCTTCTTCTGCTTCGACTTCTGCGGAAACTTTCCCGCAGCGCCTCGTCGTCAATTCGCTGAAAGACGAGGTTGGCAAAGAATTCGACCGCGACGAATCGGCGAAAAGTTTGATTACCGAAGACGATTTGCGCGGGCTAGACGGCGGCGCGCGAGTGCGCGTTTCGGAAAACGCTAAATTTACGCCGCTCGCCGCCGACCTGATAAAAGAAAGAGGGATCGAACTCGTCGTAAAATCTTCACGACGCGATTCATCAAAAGCAAAATCCGTCGCCGTCGGCGCCGACCACGGCGGTTTTCAATTCAAAGAAGAATTGAAGATTTTCCTTGACGAGTTAGGTCTCCAAATCCGCGATTTCGGGACGAACTCGACAGACGCAGTTGATTACCCGGACTTCGCGCACGCGGTAGCCCGTGCGGTTTCCGAAAAATCCGTTGATGTCGGAATCATCATTGACGGCGCCGGAATCGGAAGCGCGATGACGGCGAACAAAGTTCCGAACGTCCGCGCCGCCGCCTGTTATTCGGTCGCGCTGGCGCGCAATTCTCGCGAGCATAACGGCGCGAATGTTTTAACTTTGGGCAGCGGTCAAAACGATTTTAGCCAAATAAAGGAAATCGTCGAAGCGTTTCTGGCAACCGATTTGACCGAAGAGAGGCACCGAAAGCGCGTTGGAAAAATTGACCAGATTGAGCGACAATACAAACGCTAGAGACAAAAATGGCTAATCTTCAAAACGGCAATTACGAAACGCTCGTCGAGCAAATCACCGATTTGGTTTTGTCGCGGCTCGACAGCGGCGCGGACGATTATTGTCCGTCGTTTTGCAGCGCGGATGTCCGACGAATCGTTGACGCGGGCGCGTCGCGCATCGGCGTCGTCCTCGGTCAATCGGCAACGGCGCAAGATTGGGCGAGCCTCGTTGATCACACTTTATTAAAGCCGGAAGCGTCTGAGACTGACATTAAAAAACTTTGTCAGGAAGCCGTGCAATACGGTTTCGCGTCGGTTTGCGTCAATCCGGCGTGGGTGAAAAAAGCGGCGGAATTTCTGAAAGGTTCAAATGTTCCGGTCTGTACGGTGATTGGCTTTCCTTTGGGCGCTACGCTTTCGGACGTGAAGGCGTTTGAAGCCCGTCGCGTGATTTTTAATGGCGCCAGCGAAGTTGATATGGTCATTAACATCGGCGCGCTGAAATCCGGCGACGACTGCGCGGTCGAAGACGACATTCGCCACGTCGTCACAGCCGCGCACGAAAACGGCGTGTTGTGCAAAGTGATTATCGAAACCGCGCTTCTAACCGACGACGAAAAAGTCCGCGCGTGTCTCGCATCGAAAAACGCGGGCGCGGATTTTGTCAAAACCTCGACCGGATTTGCCAAAGGCGGCGCGACGGTCGAGGATGTCCAGCTGATGCGGCGCGTGGTCGGCGCAAATCTCGGCGTCAAAGCGTCGGGCGGCGTGAAGGGAATCGAAGACGCGCGGGCGATGTTTGAAGCAGGAGCGACGCGCATCGGCGCGTCGGTCGGCGTTAAAATCGCGCAGGAAGCGGGCGGTGTAAAATCAAATATCGTCGCCGGAAATTATTAAAAGCCGCTTCAGGAATCAAAAATGTTCTTTGCGCCGATGCGCGAAAGGCGCGGCGTTTTAACTATAATCAAAGTTAAAACGTCGCGCCTTTCGCTTTTTAATTCAAACGATTTTCATAAGTCGGAATTATTACATCTACATTTTATCAACGAAATTGTAGGTGATAAAGCCGGTGGCTTTAACCGCCTGATTACCGACCATGGTTGGTTTGAATTTCGATTTGCGGGCGGCATCTTCACTCGGCGAACGCAGCAAAGTAGAGCCGCTTGTCGCTTTGGCGGAAATAACTTTGCCTTCTTCGTCGAGCATTATTTGAACCGTGACTTTTCCCTGAGCGTTTAATTTTTGGGCGATTTCAGGGTAAACCGGCATCGCCAATTTGAGGGCGAGACTGTTTAGTTGTCCGAGGTCAACCGATTTGGGCGCGGCGGACGTTTCCGTTATTTTAGGCGCTTCGATTGCTACGGGCGATTCTTGTATTTTCGGTTTCGGCGAGTTTTTCGCCAATTCGTTCTGCAACCGCTTTAAATTGTTTTTCGCCGGTTCGTTGCCCGCGTCAAGCTCGACGGCTTTTTGATAATCAGCGGCGGCTTGCTGGACGTTGCCTTTCCTTTCGTAAACGTCTGCGCGGTTGAAATATGCCGTCGAATCCTGCGGGTTGAGTTCGATCGTTTTATTGTAATCGAGAATCGCCGAATCGTAATTTTTTCTGCCGGAATATGCTCGCCCGCGATTGAGATATGAGGCGGCATCCTTCGGATTTAACTCGATGGCTTTGTTGTAATCTTCCACGGCAAGCGCAAATTCGCCTTTAAAGTTATTTTCATCAGCCCGCTTGCGGAAAAATGCGTAATCGGGACCAGGCGTTGGAGTCGCTACGGGAATGGAATCGGGTTTGGAAGCGACGGCTGCTATTATTTTCTCGCTTTTTCGGCGAATCGCTTCGACGAGTTCACGGCTCGCGCCCGTGCCGACGAGTTCGGTTTCGATTTCCGGCGTGAGCGAGAAAGTCGTTCCGCGCTCGATGACCGCGCCGGACAAAAGTTTGTTGCGCTCGTCGAGCGTCACCTTTTTCGACCGCAGACCGATTAAAATATCGGCTAAGCTAAGCTGCGCCTGCTGCGCCTGTCCGAATTGACTGAACAGCGTCAGCGAAAGCATCAACGATGCCGATGCAAAAACGGAAAGAACGCGCGGGCGCCTTAATCTGATTCGGGAAAGATTTAAGAGTTTCATATTTTTGTTCCTCGACGCTTGATAAATCAGCTTTGATGTTGGGCAAACCTTAAGACGTTAAAGCTCGCATATAAGAAATTCTCTTTGTTGTGTAGCGGCAATTGGTTTAATTGCCGCCGATAATATCGTCAACCGTAACGGCTTTTTTTTGAGTAGCCGCCGGTTTGGGACGCGCCGCAGCGGGTTTCTCAACTTTTGACTGTTGCGGAGCTGCGGCGACGACAGGTTTGTTTCTAGTCGCGGTTTGGGAGGCAGTTTTTTCGACGGAAACCGACGGCGCGGAAGTCGTCGGCGCTTTGGTCGCGGAAATCGTCTCAATTGTCGGCTGCGGCGCGGCTTCGACGGTGGGCGCGGGCGGCGGATTCTCTACAACAACCGCTTGGCTCGGACTCGATTGATTTGATTCCGCCGCAACGTTCGGCGACCGCAAAGCCCAGATTCCAGCCGCGCCGCCGATTAGTAGAAAACCCACAATCACGGCGGGCAAAAGCCACGCCGGTTTTCTGTTCTGCTCCGGCTCGGCGAACAAAACCGAAGAGTCCTCGAACGCGATTTTTTGTTCGTCTGGTTTAGTCGTAGCATCTGCGTCGGACGCTTTTTGAACGAAATTCTCTTTGACTGCCGAATGTTTGTTTTCGTCGGCGTTAATGGTTTTCTTTTCCAAAAGCCGCTTTTCGGCTTCGGCAGCGCGTTGTTCGGCTTTTTTCCGTTCGGCTTCGGCGGTCTTCAATTGCTGCTGAACCAAATCCGCCTGCTGTTTGCGTTCTTCTTCAAGCCGCAGCCGCTCCTGTTCGACTTTTTGGCGTTCCTCTCCCAGACGTTTTTCCTCAGCCAAGAGAGTTTCGCGGGCGGCTGACGCTTCGCGGATTTTAACTTCTTCCGCCGCGCGTTCCTGCGCCCGCGTGACAGCGGTCTGCAACGCCTGGCGCATCTCCATCGCCGACCCGAAGCGCTTCTCCGGTTCGAGTTCCATCGCTTTCGCCAAAACGTCGGAGACTTCGATTGGAATCGCCGGGTTGAGTTCGTTAGCGGACGGCAGCGGGTCGAATTCTTCGGACCAAACGGCGAGCGTTCGTTCGAGCGCGTCAACCGGAATCTGCGCCGTCACCAGATGATAAAGCGTCGCGCCGAGCGCGTAAACGTCGCTTCGCGCGTCGGCGGTTTTCTTTAAGGCGTTTTTCAGTTTCTCGCCGTAAACTTTCGTTGTCACGCCTCTTTCCGCCAAGTCAACCGTTCGCAGAATTTGTTCGAGCGGCGAATAAGGCAGAGCGGCAGCGACAGCGGTTTGATTCGTGACGATGGTGTTGATCTTTGCGTCTTTGCTTTCGGTAATATCGAAACCGAGCAGTTTTATTTTGCCGCGCGAATTCAGCTTTACGTTTTGCGGTTTGATGTCGCCGTGAATGAGCGGCGGCGCGAGCGTATGCAGATAATCGAGCGCGTCGAGCAGTTGATCTGCCCAGTTCGTTGCGTCCGAAAACGACAGCGGCTTTTCATTTTTCGCTAACAATTCGCCCGCGTCGTCGCCGTTAATCAATTCCATCACCAGATACTGACGGTCGAATTCCGAGAAATAACCGCGAATCTGCGGCAAAGATTCGTGTTTGACTTCCGCCAAAGTTTTCGCGCGGTCGGCGAACGAGCGTTTGAGAACTTCGCGTTCGTTGATCGCCGGAACTTTTTCCGAATCAATCAGAATTTCCTTCACGGCGACATTCGCCTTGCGGATACTGTCATAGGCTTCATAAACCGCGCCGGTCTCGCTTTGTCCGAGCGCGTCAATGATTCGGTAACGCCCTTTTAAAACTTTATCTTTTGTCAGCATATCTTGTGTGTAAACGAAGGAATAATTTTGGGTTAAGATGGGAAGGTAAATTTTTACCTGATATATTGTAAACAATCACAAAAAAAAAGAAAAGCGCATTGTTGTTAATTTTTAACAAATTTTTGCAAAAAAAATCCCCGCAAAAATTTTATTGCCGCAATAAAAAAGCGGCTGACAGATAATCCGGGCAATTTGTCAGCCGCTTTTTAGTTTGCGAACATCCCAAAATTTACGGTTTTTAGATTTTACATTCCGAGTATAACAACACTGCCGCCCGCTGCGCCGCCGTTGTCGGCTTTCTTTTCTTCAGCCAAAAACCCTTGTGCGACAAACAGTTTGACGATGGTGCGGGCGTCGCTGCGCTGGAATTTGTTGGAGAGCGAACTCATTCGGTTGAGGTCGGCTTTGCCGAGCAGTTGAATTTGATTGATGTAGCGAAAAAGAAGCAGTCCGTCCCACGAATAGCCGTTGACGCGCATCAACAGTTCGCCTTTTTTGAAAGTGCGGTTGCGTTTGTTGTATTTGCTCAAAATCGCGGAAGCCTGCACAAAATCGTTGATTTGATCAACAATCGGGTCGAACATCCGAAACGCTTCGTCCGCATTAATCGTCGCGTAGCCTCTCACGATTTCCATCAAATCGTTTAATTCGTCTTCATCTTCCGGGTATTCGTTAGCCAGGGCTTTGGCGTCCTTCATTAAATTAACGGCGGTTTCGCGGTCTTTTTCCGTTGCCTTTTTATGAAAGTCCGTCGCCAGCGACACGAGTTTTTGAATTTGAGTTTTCTTTTTGCTCAAATTGCCGATCAGTTTTTTCGCTTCGTCGAGCTTGCCGTCACGCGCCGCGCGGCTGATTCTCCCCGACTCGAATTGTTCGGCAGCGTTTTGCCGGGCTTTTTCGTCGGGGATTTGTTCGATAATTTTCTTCGCCCTTGTTTCGTCTTCGATCTGTCCGATTTTGTATGTTAAAGACTGATACGCCTGCGTTCGCTCGAATTCGTTGAGTTTCGGTATTTCGGTGAGAATTTCTTCGGGCGTGGAATTCGGATTCCAGAGTTTTTCCTGCTGCTGAAAACGCTTTAACTCGGGCGGCAGATTTTTCGTCGCTTCGGCTTGTTTCTGCTTCAAAAGCTGAACTTTTTCCGGCACGATTTTTTCCAGATTCGGCATCGCCTGCGACATTCCCATCGTCATTTCCAGCGAATTCGACGGCTGCATAAACGTGCTGACGAGTTTGTCGGCGATGTCTCTCAATTGCCGTTCGGAAAATTTGAATTGTTTTTCTTTGGTCGTTTTCGGCTGATTCGGATCAGTAGCAGATTGCAGAAAACGAATCGCCGCGCCTAAATCTTCGCGCTTTTTGGTCAAATCGGTGTCAACGATTTTTCTGACGACATCATCAGCCAGAGCAGAGGCTTTTTTCTCGTCTTTTTGATTGATTTTTTGCAGCAGCGGCATCACGTTCCACGAAATTCCCTTCGCCAGACTTTCCTTGATTAATTTGATGGCTTTGTCGGGATTTTGTTCGGCGGCGAGAACGGCAAACTGCTGTTCGAGCGCGATTTCCTGCCGCACGCGATATTGGTCGGGGTTGAAGTTGAGCATTCCGCCTTCTTGCTTGGCGTTCGGGTCGGTCGCCTTTGCTAATGCTTCGGTGATTTTTGCGGGTCTGGTTTGCACGAGCAATTCCAAAGCTAAATCGGCGTCGTGTTTGGCGATCATCGGCAAAATTTGATTACGCGTATCGTTGAATTCGTAAATTTGTCCGAACGTGTCGTCGGTTTCCTTTTTCTCTTTTTCGGCTTCGGCGTTTGAGACGATAATGTCGTTTGCCGCGCTGCGAAAAAGTTCGCGGGCGCGTTTTTCGTCGAACTTCCAATACAAATCTCCGGCAATGGCGAAAACAATCGCGCGGTTTTGCGCCAACTTCAAAGCCGCCGCTTCGCCGACCGCCTGGTCGAGCATTTCCAAAACCGTCTTTTGCAGTTCCTTTTGTTTTTTCTCTTTTTCCGACGGCGATTCGGTCGTCGAATTAGTCGGCAAACTCTGGGCGAACGAAACGGTAAAAAACGCCAAACCCAAAACACTCAGATAAACAAAGCGTCGAAAACACATATTGAAAACTCCTTTTGCAAGATTTATTACGGCTCGCTTATCTTAGCTTAAAAACGTAATTTACGAAAAGATATTTCAGGTTTTCGCAGCCGCAAAAGGCGCAAAATTAACAAAACTTCAATTGCCGACTTTTATTTTGTGAATTTTGCGCCTTTTCGCAGTTATTTATTTATTTTTTGTTTATTGAACCTTTGCGGTCAAAGTAATTTCCTTGCTTTTCGGCGGGTAACAAACTTCGTCGGTGCAAGCCTGATAACGCACGACGGCGCGAACCCTGACGACGTTTCCCTTGAAACTGGCAGGAACGGTTAAATTAAAACTGAACGCGGTGCGACCTTCGTAAACGTTTATCGTATCTTCGGAAAAACCGAATTTGCGGTTAACGCCGCGCGGGTAACTAACTGCGCCGATTTTCGCGCCGACCGCGCTGAGGCGGACGACGGTCGGAATCGCGTATTGGCTGTTCGGACGATTCGAATTGACGTGCAAGCCGCCCGGTATGCTCAACACAATCGCGCCTTTTGTTGCGCCGCCGCGTTTTACTGCGCCGATTGAACCGCTGACTGTTTGCGCGTCTGCTTCGACGAGCGCGCCCGCCGTCAAAATAAATGCCGTAAATAAAGCGAATAAAAGTTTTTTCATAAATTGTCCTCTGCCGGTAAATGATGTCTGATTGTTTTTTCGAGATGCTTTTGTTTTCCGTTTATTTGACGACAAAACTTTCAATTATCTCGGCTACTTCGTCCACGTAATTTTTTTTGTATTCTTCCAAGACCGAAATTTGCAGTTCGTAAATCTTTCGCCGCTCGCGGCTCTCGACGATTTTCCACGCGGAAAAAACCGGCACGTCTGCTTCGACGCCATCGGTTTCGAGCTGAAAAACGCGCTGTCCTTGAGCGGCGCTTTCAGAAAAGTTTTTCGACAGGACTTTATCCGCCGATTGTTTGACGTTTTTGCAAACGGCATCAAAACTCGAATCCGAAATCCGCCGCAATCTCGCCCGCGCCTGCCGGAAATCCTTCGCTTCGTCCGTTCCGAAATCCTTCGTGTAAGCCTCGAACGCAAAAGTCGAATCATCGTTTATCGGATTGATAAAACCGGCGGGCTTTTTAATCGTAAAATCTTCGGCGTCAATCGTTTCAGGCTCGTAAGCCTGCGCCGCGCTTTTTTTGATTCGCGTCGAAACGTAAACCATCAGCGCGACGACGATGACTCCGACGATAAAAATTTCCATATCAAAAAGTGGAAAAGTGGAAAAGTGAAAATGTGAAAAAGGGTAAAAGTAAAAAAGCAATCATATACTCTCGACAAAAAAACTTTTTCACATTTTCACTTTTCCACTTTTGACCTTTAAACCCGCACGAGATTCGGCGCGTTTTTCGCCGCGAGTTGTCCGCAAGCCGCGTAAATATCGCGCCCGCGTGGACGACGCACGTAAGCCGACACGCCCTTCGATTCTAAAATCTTTTTGAATCGTTCAACTTGTTCAATATCAGGCGGGCGATATTCGAGCGGCTCCGCCGAATTGTGCGCGATCAAATTGATTTTCACTCGCTGCAAATCGTATTTGGCGAGCAGTTCGGCTAAAGCGCGGGCGTGCGCGTCCGAATCGTTCACGCCGCCGAGCAAAACGTATTCAAACGTGAACCGCTCGCCGCGCCGCAAAGTTTTTTCGTATTCTTTGGCGGCTTGCAGAAGTTCTTCGATATTCCAACGCCGATTGATCGGCATTAACTTGTCGCGCAGTTCATCGTTTGGCGCCGATAGCGAAATCGCCAGATTCGGACGCTTTTCCAGACGCGCAAATTCGTAAATCTTCGGCACGATGCCGGCGGTCGAAACCGTAACGCGGTTCGGGACGATAAACAAACCGGCTTCGTCCGCCATTATTCCCAGCGCTTTTATTAAATTCTCGAAATTCAAAAACGGCTCGCCCGCGCCCATCGCCACCAGATTCGTGCCGTGCGGCGTCTGTGCGCCCGCGCCGTAAACGTCGTTTAAAACGACGATTATCTGCTCGACAATCTCGCCCGCCGTTAGATTCCGCAATAGTCCGAGCTTCGCCGTCAAACAAAAATCGCACTTAAGCGGACAGCCTGACTGCGAGGAAAAACAAATCGTGTCGCGGTCTTCGGTCGGAATGTAAACCGTCTCGACCGGATAATTATCGTGAGTTTTCATCAAAAATCGGCGCGTTCCGTCCGCCGAAACGTAGCGCGATTCGACTTTTAGAGTCGTCGCCCTCGCCGTCTCGTTCAACTTTTCACGAAACGCTTTCGGCAAATCCGTCATCTCGTCAAAATCGAGAGCGCGTCTCGCGTGCAGATTTACAAAAATCTGTTTCGCGCGGTATTTCGGCTCGCCGATTTCCTGGACGAATTCGGCAAGGTCGTTAATTGAAAGTCCGGTGATGTGAAGTTTATCGCTCATCGCTAATTTATTTTAGCGTATTTGATGCTAAAAGCGCATCGGGGGTTTTTTCGATTGTTTGTGATAAACTTTTTGCAGTCGTTCCGGCAAAAAATTTATGAACAGGAAAACTCTTATCGCGGGCTTAATCGCTTTGGCAGTCATCGTTTTGCTCGTAATTGCCTGCGTCTTGATTGGCAGAAAAATCTGGCAATCGGCGACCGACAAAACCGAAACGACCGAAACCGCGCCGCCCGCGCCGCCGCGCCAGCCGAACGCCCCCGTTACAAACGTCGAACAGGCACGCGAGATTTATCTTGCGGCTGGCAATCCGTCGAACGCGACGAATAATATTCTAAACGCCGACAATTATTTGCTGGTCAACAACGCTTACGCGCTTTCGTATAACAACAGCCGCGGCGCGGCGAATTGGGTCGCGTGGCGCATTACGGAAACGGATTTCGGCGCTGCCGAACGGCAAAACGATTTTCGACCCGACCCGAATCTGCCGAAAACTTTCGCGCGCATCACGCCCGCTGACTATACGGGCAGCGGTTTCGACCGCGGGCATCTGTGTCCGAGCGCCGACCGTTCGAGCAGTCCAGAGGCGAACAGCCAGACGTTTTTTATGACGAACATAATTCCGCAAACGCCGGATTTAAACCGCAACGTCTGGAACGATTTTGAAACTTACTCGCGCGATTTGGTGAAGAAAAATCGAGTTGATTTATACGTCGTCGCCGGTTGTTACGGCGATAAGGGAAGACTGAAAAAGAAAATCGTCGTCCCGACTAATTGCTGGAAAGTCATCGTCGCCGTTCCGCCGGGCGCGGATTTTTCCGCCGTCAACGAAACCACTCCCGTAACAGCCGTAGATATGCCGAACGCGCCGAATCTCGGCAAACCGAATTGGCGCAGTTTCCGCACGACGGTTCGCGCCATCGAACTGCGAACGAATTTGAATCTGCTTTCAAATCTGCCGATGAACTTGCAGGAAACGCTTGAAAATCGTGTTGATAATAAATAATTCGACCCTTTCGGCTTTTATCTAAAGAAGTCGTTTCTCGAAATGCGAAACACACATCAAAACACAAATTTTGCATCAGTGAGGTAACAAATGCTTCCGCGTATCAAACTTTTTCTTTTAGCGATTTTCTGTTTTTCATCGGTCCTGCCGTCGGCAGCGCAAACGCCGACGGCGAAAGATTATTTTGACAACGGCGTCGTTTTTTTGAAAGAGGGAAAACTTAACGAAGCTCTCGAAGCGTTTCGGAAAAGCGCCGGGCTTGAACCGAAGGATGCGGCAACGCACGGCAACATTGGTCTGATATTAATCAGACTCGACCGCACCGCCGAAGCCGTCGCGCTGTTCCGCGAAGCCGTGCGGCTCGCCCCAAACGACAGAAGTTTCCGCTTGGCTTTGTGCGGATCGCTGAGCTTAACGAAAAATCACGCCGAAGCGATCAAGCAATGCGAGGAAGGCGTTCGTTTAAATGGCAGCGCGGTCGGGGCGCACGCGGCTTTGATCGCCGCGCTGCAAACTGCCAATCGTCCGGCGGGCGAAATTCTCCGCTCGACCGAGGCGGCGCTCGAGAAATTTCCCGACGACGAAAATTTGACGCGCGTTGCCGCCGCGCTTTACGCCGAGAGCGGAAACAACGCGCAGGCGTTGCAGCTTTACGAAAAACTGGCGCGGGCGAATCCGAACGCGGCTGTCTATCAAATCGGGTTAGCCGACGTTTATTTGCGGCTCGAACGCGACGCGGAAGCGATGGCGTCGGCGCGCCGGGCAATCGAACTCGAACCGAAAAGGGCGACGGCGCATTATTTTTCCGGCAGACTTTATTTTGAACTCGGACAAAACGAAGAAGCGGCAAACGCCTTTCGCAAGGCTGCCGAACTCGACGCGAAACTTTCCGACGCTTTTTATTACCTCGGTATAAGCGAAACGCGGCGCGGAAAGTCCGGGGCGGCAATCGTCGCTTTGCGACAAGCTGCCAATCTCGCGCCGGAAACCTTTGTTTTCCAAAAGGAATTAGGCTCGAATTTATGCAGCGAGCGGCAATTTGACGAAGCCGTCGAGCATCTGCGAAAAGCCGATAAAATCAAGTCGGATGATTTCGAAACGAAAGCCGCGCTCGGAATGGCTCTGACAGAGGCTGGAAAATTCGATGAGGCTTTGGAGATTTTGTCGCAGGCTGACCGGATGAAGCCGAGCAATCAGTTTATCCAGATGTTTCTGAGCGTGACGCGGGCGCGACAGCAAGGCGCGACACAAATCGAATTGATGAAGCAGGTTGCGGCGCGAAACCCGAAGGACGCAAAGGTTCGTGAAAGTTTGTCTAAAATGCTGCTTTACACGCGCCGCCCGGCAGAAGCCGAAACTGTTCTCGAAGAATTGATTACGCTTTTGCCGCCGGACAATAAAAGTCAAAATCTCATCGCTGTTTTCTATACGGATTTGGGCAAGCCGGAAAAGGCGATTGAGTATTACCGAAAAGCCGCCGCCATCGAGCCGCATCATATCATCTATCTGAGTTTAGCAAACTCTCTGCAAAAACTAGGGCGCGCGAGCGAAGCCGAGCAGGCATACAAAAAGGGACTCGAAGTAAAACCCGATTCGGTTTATGTTTTGAAGGCTTACGCCGATTTTCTGCGCGACCAAGGGAAGCGTCAGGAAGCAATCGAGATGTATAAACGCACTGTCGAATTTGAACCGACGAACTCGCCCGCACTGTTCAATCTTTCGCTTTTGTATGTTAAAACGGGTAATCTCGGTTTAGCGCGGCAATACTACGAAATGCTGAAACCGGTTGACCCGCCGCAGGCGAAAATTTTAGGAAGGTTTTTGCGTTTAAGGTAAAATTTAATTTCAAAGTTTTTTGAAAAAACAGCGTTAGCGTGACGCGCCTTTTTTTTACAAAAATACGCCAATCAAATCTGAAGTTTTTCAGGCAGAAGATACTTTATGAGTTCAACTTTACCGCAGGAAATGCAGCAACACACCTACGCGATTATGAACCGCGTTGAAGATTCGCATTGGTGGTATGTCGGTCGCCGCCAAATTTTAGAATCTTTTTTAGAGCGAATAATCCAAAATCCAAAATCCAAAATCCAAAATCCAAAGATTCTCGATGTCGGCTGCGGCACGGGCGGCAACCTTGAAATGCTGGAGAAATTCGGCGCGGCGGAAGGCGTAGATGTCTCCGACGAAGCGCTCGAATTCTGTAAATCGAAAGGCTTAAAAGTTCATAAAGGCTTAGCTGAAAAACTGCCGTTTGCCGATGAGAGTTTCGATGTCGTGACCGCGCTCGATGTCGTCGAGCATTTGGACGACGACGTTGCCGGACTCAAGGAAATGCACCGCGCTTTAAAGTCGGGCGGCAAAACTTTAATTTTCGTTCCGGCGTTTATGTGGCTCTGGGGCGTGCAGGACGACGTTTCCAATCACCGCATTCGTTACACGAAAAAACAGATTACGGAAAGATTGGAACGAGCCGGTTTTGAAATCGAACGCGCGACCTACGCCAATTGGACGTTTTTCGCGCCGATTTTGGGCGGTAGAACTTTAATGCGGCTCACCGGCATCCGACCCGAATCAGAAAATAACGTCAACGTCTCGGCGCTCAACGGCATTTTCGGGAAACTCTTCGGCGCGGAACGCTTCTGGCTCAAAAATTTCGATTTTCCGTTCGGCGTTTCGATTGTCGTCGTCGCCGGAAAAAGGTAAAACTGAGTAAGACGGAAAAGAAGTGCATAAATTAGCGAATCAATTCGCTTCGGATTCTGACTTTTGACTTTCAACCATATAAGGCATCTCGCCTCGCCCGATAAACGAAATGGCATAAACGCACCAGCCTGGCTAACATTCGAGAAAAGAGCAAATCGTTGCAAATAGATAAGCGAACGTTAATTGAAACCGGCACTACAAATACTTCGCTGAAACTCTTTTTAATAAATAAATGTTTTAGGCATATCTCTTGCGAAGTTACCGGACACACATCGGAAAAAACTTCTTTGTGTAATAAATAAGCACAGTTTTCACAAGAAAACGTGCGAAATAAAAACAAGAGTAGGGAGACAAAAAGATGAAAAATTTACTTAAAGCCGGAATTATCGCTTTTGCGTTCAGCATAATGTTCGTTAGCGTTGGTACGGCAAACGCACAAAACAGGGGAGATCGAAGAGAAGCCAGACGCGAGTATCGAGACGAAGTGAGAGACGCGCGTCGAGATTATAGACAAGACGTTCGGCGTGGAGAAAACCGCCGTGAAGCCAGACGCGAATATCGTGACGATGTACGCGACGCGCGACGCGATTACCGGCGCGACACGGGTCGCCGGTTGAATCGCGGTTATTACAGAAGCCGGTCGAATCGCGGTTATGTCGTGAGCAGCAGCCGTCGCGCGTATCCGCAAAGATACCGCGTTTATTACCGCAACGGTCGCCGTTACGTCCGCAGCTACTAAAAAATTTTAGCGCATAAAAAAATCAAAAAGCCGCGTCAATTCGACGCGGCTTTTTGATTTTTAAGTTATTCGATTGTTTCGTATTCGATTGTTTTCGAGATTTTGCTTAAATTCAAACTTCTGGCTGAAGCGTTGAAAATTTCGCGGTAAGTTTTGCCGTTCTCGTAAAGTTCCTCGTGCGTTCCGCTTTCGACGACGCGCCCTTCTTTGAGAACGAAAATAACGTCCGAATCAATTATCTGCGAAATGCTGTGCGAGATGACGACCGTCGTGCGGCGTTCTTTTATCGCGTCGAGACTGTTTTTGATTTGCTCGGTCGCAATCGCGTCGAGGCTCGCCGTCGGCTCGTCGAGGAAAATTACCGGCGGATTTTTCAAAAACAGACGCGCGATGGCGATGCGCTGCTGTTGTCCGCCGGATAGCGACTGCGCTTCGGATTCGTATCGGCGCGGCAGTTCTTCGATTTGGTCATGCAGGTAAGCGTTTCGCGCCGCAGCTTCGACTTCCGCGAAATTCGCTTTTATATTTCCGTAGCGAATGTTTTCTTCAATCGAGCCGCGAAAAATGTGATTTTTTTGCAGCACCAATCCGATTCGGCGGCGCAGAAGCCTGGTGTCGTAATCTAAAATGTTTTTGCCGTCGAGCATAATTTCGCCGCTCGTCGGCTGGTAAAATTTACACAAAAGATTCAGCAGCGTTGATTTTCCCGCGCCGCTCAATCCGACAAACGCGACGGTTTTTCCCGCCGGAATCCGCATCGAAACGTCGAACAGCGCTTGCGTTCCGTTCGGGTAAGTGAAACTTACATTTTTCAGTATAAATTCGCCGCGCAAATTTTCCGTTTCCGTCGCGCCCGATTCTTCAATCGCGTCATCCGCATCTAAAACTTCAAAAAATCCTTCGGCGTAGGTCATCGCTTCGTTGATTTCGTCGTAAATCCGGTGAAGCTGGCGAATCGGCGCGGAAACGTTGTTGAAGAGCAGAATATGAAACATAATCGCGCCAATCGTCATTTCCCCGTCGAGAACGAGATAAGCCGTGAGAATAATTATCAAGACCACGCCGACTTGTTCGACGAAAGTTTTCAGCGCGTCGAAAACGTAGTTGGTTTTGCGCTGCCGGATTTGCGCGTCAATCAAATTGCGCTGAAGGCGCGCCTGTTTTTCGCGCTCGTATTCTTCGCGGACGAACGATTTAATGACGATGATTGATTCGATGATATTGAATAAACCGTTGGTTTTCGCTTCGCGCAGGGTTCGCAAACCGCGCCGCACGCCTTTTAACATTCCGGCTTGCCGCCAGCTTAATAAAAAATAAATCGGCATAATCACCGAAGCGATTAAGCCGACGTAGAAATTGGCGGAAAACATCACGACGAGCGCGAAAAGCGCGTTGGCGAAAAGCGGCAAAAGGTTGATGAAAATGTTCTGGACAAAGCGCGTCAGACTTTCCGCGCCGCGGTCAATGCGCGTTTGCAGTTTCCCGGTCGCGTTTTCGTCGTCGGCGAAATAGGCGTAACGGTAAGTTAAGATTCGCTCGACGGCGTATTGCGAGAGCTGGCTCGACAAATTGATGCGGATTCGCTCGCCGAGCATATTTTGCCCGTATTTGACGGCGATATTTGCCAGTTCCTTGCCGAACAAGATCGCGCTGATAAATAAAAGCAACGACGTGGCTTGCTCGACGCGGCTGCCCTCGTTTAATAATTGCTGAATCGTGTCAACCGTATAGCGCAAAACTATCGGGTTGATTTGCGCGATAACCGCGCCGAGCAAAGTGAGAAAAAACGAAATGACGACGAGCGATTTGTAAGGTTTGACGAACGGCGCGAGCCGAACGATAATTTGCCAGACGTTCATCTCGAAAAATTATTTGTTTTGGTCATAAAGCGCCAGACCCAAACCGAACTTCGCGCTGGCGCGGCGTAAAGCCATTGACTCGGCGTTCGAGCTGGAATCGCCATACGAATCCAAAGTTTCGTCTTCTTGTCCGGTCGCTTCACGGTAAACCGCGCCTTCCGCGCACTGAATCGTCAGGCGCACGGTCATAATCAATTTTCCGGCGACCGAATCAATCGAGCGGATTTCATAACACCAGCCTGGCGCGAAATGGTCAAGGTATTTCACCGCGTCGTGCCACGCCAGATAAGTTATTTCCTTACCGCCTTGCCGCCGTTTGCGCTGATGCTTTTGCGCAATCGGCTTCGACAGGTCTTTGACGATTTCGCGGATTGAGCGTAATTCCAAATTCGATTTCTCGTCGGCAATTTCAGCTCGAACGCCGCTTGTTTCAATTTCAGTTGTCCCTGTTGCTGGCATCTAAATGTTCTCCTTAATATAAAAGAAATGCTTGTTTCATCTGTGAAACAGTAGCATTTATTAAAATTCAAATCAACCGAACGAGAATCCAGACAAATGGTTTTTACAAAGTTACGGCTTCCCGATATTCGCCCCAAATTCGTCTCAAACAATGGGAAATCTCACCGACGGTCACATAGCTTTCGACGCAATCCAAAATGCGCGGCAGAAGATTTTCATCTCCGCGCGCGCCTTCTCCTAATTTTGCAAGAGCAGTTTCGGCTTTCACTTTGTCGCGCTTTTCGCGCACGGCGCGAACTCGTTCGATTTGATTGCGTTCGATTTGCGGGTCAACGCGAAGAATTGGAATCGTCTCATTTTCGGCAATCTGAAATTTATTGACGCCGACGACGACGGCATCGTTGGTTTCGACCGCTTTTTGATAATCGAAAGCGGCTTCCTGAATTTCGCGCTGCGGATAACCGTTTTCGATTGCCTTCAGCATTCCGCCCATCGCATCAATCTTTTCGATATATTCGACCGCTTTTTGTTCAAGTCCATTCGTCAATTCTTCAATCGCGTAGCTTCCGGCGAGCGCGTCAACAAGGTCGGCGACGCCCGACTCGTTGGCGATAACTTGTTGCGTGCGAAGCGCGATGCGCGCCGCCGATTCGGTCGGCAAACCGAGCGCCTCGTCCATCGAATTCGTGTGCAGCGATTGCGTTCCGCCCAAAACCGCCGCCAGCGCTTGAATCGTCGTCCGCACGACGTTGACTTCCGGCTGTTGCGCCGTCAAAGTCGAACCGGCGGTTTGCGTGTGAAAACGAAGCATTAAAGATTTCGGGTTTTTCGCGCCGAAGCGGTCGCGCATAATCTTCGCCCAAAGCCTGCGCGCCGCGCGAAATTTGGCGACTTCTTCTAGCAGATTGTTGTGCGAATTAAAGAAAAACGACAGACGCGGCGCGAAATCGTCAACCTTTAAACCGACGGAAATTGCCGCATCAACGTATGCGATACCGTCGGCTAAAGTAAAAGCGATTTCCTGCGCGGCAGTCGAACCGGCTTCGCGGATGTGGTAGCCGGAAATCGAAATCGTGTTCCAATTCGGAACTTCCGCCGCGCAAAAAGCGAACGTATCGGTAATCAATCGCAGCGACGGCTGCGGCGGATAAATATAAGTTCCGCGCGCAATGTATTCTTTCAAAATATCGTTTTGAATCGTCCCTTGAACTCGAGCAAACGAAACATTTTGCTTTCGCGCCACCGCCAGATATAAACACAAAAGCGTCGAAGCCGTCGCATTGATCGTCATCGAGGTCGAAACCGTATCGAGCGGAATTTCGTCAAACAAGCGCAACATATCTTCTAAAGAATCAATCGCCACGCCGACTTTGCCGACTTCGCCCGCCGCGAGTTCGTCGTCCGAATCAAGCCCGATTTGCGTCGGCAAATCAAACGCCACCGACAAACCCGTCGTGCCTTGCGAGAGCAGATATTTATAACGCGCGTTTGATTCTTCGGCGGTCGCAAAACCGGCGTATTGGCGCATCGTCCAAAAACGCCCGCGATACATATTCTTGCGGACGCCGCGCGTGTATGGAAATTCTCCGGCGCGTCCCAAATCCGTTTCGTAATCAATTTTCGTATTCGCCGGATTAAAGTCGTTCGGCAGTTCGATGCCCGATGAAGTTTGAAATCGTTCGCGTCTTTCTGTCATAACGGCAATAGATTAACACAAAATTTTCCGCATTGAATAAGGCTGCGATTAACAGGATGAACGGAATAAACAGGATGGAAATCAATTTTTCTCGGTTTTAATTTTTTATCCCGTAAATCCCGTCTGTCCTGTTTGAATTTTCTTCGCGCCTCGCGTAGCATTTTCATTTAACGCGAAATGGAACTCGACAAAAACGCAAAACAAGCGGTGGGCGAACTCGGCGATGCGATCAACGCGGCGGTGGAAAAATCCTCGCGCGTAGCGGACGCCATCGAAGGCTTGCGCAGGCTTGGTTACGAACCGAATTTAACTCTCAAATTAGAAATCGGTTTGCAGCCGACCGAAGAAGACTTCGACAATTTTCCGGAAGAAATCGAACTCGATTTGACCGACGAAGACGTGCGCGCTTTGCGGCGAATGAAAATCAGACTGGAGTAATTTGCGATTTGCGATTTGCGACTTGCAATTTCGTAAAGCAAAGGTTGAGTGAAAAATTCAAAGCGTTAAAAACTCAAATTCAATTTGCAGCTTGCTCTTTTGACCAATCACAAATTGAAAATCGCAAATTCCTTGAATTACTTTAATTATTTTTCCGAAATCGAAGAACTGTTCATACGGCGGCGCGGGCGCAATCTGTTGCTGTCGCCGCTCGACTGGGCGTTGATTGAAAGCTGGCAGGAGCGCAAAGTTCCGCTGCACATTATCTTGCGCGGCATCGAAAAAATTTTCGACAGCGTTGATTTGCAGCCGGCGGCGCGCAAGCGAACCGTGAAAAGTCTGCTTTACTGCAAAGAGGAAATTGAAGCGCAATACGCCGAATGGCTGGAGCGGCAAGTTGGGAAAAACGGCAACGGTCAGGAAGTCCGAAACCCCGAGTCCCAAGTCCGAAGTCCCAAGTCGGAAATCTCAGCGCCGAGGACTCAGGACTCAGGACTTTTCCCCGACGACGCAATTGCCGCGCATCTCGAACGAGTTTCGCTCGAATTAAAATCAGCCGCCGATAAAGCCGAAGGCGACTTGCAAGCGACTTTGAAAAAAGTTGCGAATCGCCTCGCCGAACTCAAAGGAAAATCGCACGCGGCAGAAAAACTCGAAGAATCGCTTGAGCGACTCGACGCGTTGATTGACGAAAGCCTGCTGCACGCTTTTGAAACCGACGCGCTAAAAGGTGAAATCGAAAAAGAAATCGCCTCGTATAAAAACAAAATGGAACGGGAAGTTTACCGGCGCACCTTCGATTTAATGCTGCTCAAACGCTTGCGCGAACAAGCTGAAATTCCGCGTCTGAGTTTGTTTTATTTATAAATTGAGGTTGAAAACATTTATTGAGCAAACAATCTAAAATCGGCGAGCTGCTCGACGTGCGAATCGAGAAAATCGTGCCGAACGGTTTCGGTTTGGCTTTCGCCGAAAATCTCACCGTGTTCGTTCCCTTATCCGCTGCGGGCGACCGGCTTCGCGTTCGCGTCAATCAATTAAAAGGCAAAACCGCTTTCGCCGAAATCGTCGAAATTATCGAGCCGTCGGGCGAGCGAACCAAACCGCGCTGTCCATATTTTGGACGCTGCGGCGGCTGCGATTTTCAGCAGTTGCAATACGAAGCGCAGCTTCGGGCGAAAGTCGGCATCGTCCGCGATTGTCTGACCAGAATCGGACGAATAAATTACGAACCGGAGATTCCGATTATCGGCAGCCCGAACGATTACGAATATCGCTCGCGCGCCGCGTGGCACGTTGACACGCGGCGGAAAAAAATCGGTTATTTCCAGAGAAAATCGCACGACATAATTGACGTTGAAATTTGTCCGATTCTCAAGCCCGAATTGCAACAGGTTTTGACCGAACTGCGCGAAACGATTGAATGGGAAAGTTTTTGGAGCGAGACGGTTGAAATTGAATCGGCGACGGCGGACGGCGCAGTTTCCATTTATTCGGCGGAGATAATCGAACCGACCGAAGAAATTTCTTTTACGGCAAGCGGCGAAAAATATCTGTTCGATGCGACGAGTTTTTTTCAGGGCAATCCGTTTTTGATTGAAAAACTTATCGAAGCGGCTGTGGCGGATGCGACGGGCGACGCCGCGCTCGATTTATACTGCGGCGTCGGGCTTTTTACGTTGCCGCTGGCGCGGAAGTTTGAAACGGTCGTCGGCGTCGAAGGTTATGACAAAGCTATTGATTACGCCGAAAAGAACATCGAAAACGCGCGGCTCGCCAATGTGAAATTTTATCGTGAAAACGTCGGCGATTGGTTGAAAGAAAACTCAGAAAATTTTAAAAATCTCGACTTCCTGTTGCTCGACCCGCCGCGTTCCGGCACGGAAAAGGAGACCGTCGAACAGATTATAAAATTACAGCCGAAAGAAATTTCTTACGTCTCCTGCGAGCCTTCGATTTTAGCGCGCGATTTGAAAATGTTGACTGAAAACAATTATTCAATTGAATCAATCGTCGCGCTCGATTTGTTCCCGCAAACGCATCACGTCGAAACAATCGTCAGATTAAAAGTGAAAAAGTGAAAAAGTGAAAAAGTGAAAAGGGGAAAAAGTTTGTTTGAATTTTGGCAAGCTCGTTTTTTCACCTTTCCCCGTTTTCACTTTACACCCGTCCGTAAATTTTCGTCATATCCTTTAATTTTTCGGCGAGTTTATCGGAAAAGTCCTTGCCCTGACAGCGCCAGTTCCAATTTCCCGAATCGGTCGAAGGCAAATTCATACGACCTTCGTTGCCCAAGCCGAGAACGTCCTGCAACGGCACAATCGCGCTGTCGGCGACCGAAGCGAACGCGGCGCGAATAAAGTCCCAATGAATTTCCTTACCGTTTGAGTTGAGATACTTCAAACAAAAATCGCGTTCGCTTCTATTCGCCGATTTAAACCAGCCGACAATCGTATCGTTGTCGTGATTGCCCGTGTAAACGACCGCGTTTTTGACGTGGTTGTGCGGCAGATACGGATTATCCGCCGCGCCGCCGAAAGCGAAAAGTAAGATTTTCATTCCCGCTAAACCGAACGAATCACGAAGCTGTTCGACCGCCGGCGTAATCTCGCCCAAATCTTCCGCCATAAACGGCAGTTCGCCGAGCGCGTCGCGCAGCGCGCTTAAAAGCTCCGCGCCCGGCGCCGAAATCCAGCGTCCGTTTTCCGCCGTCTTGTCCGCGGCGGGAACTTCCCAACACGCTTCAAATCCGCGAAAATGGTCAACGCGAATGATGTCGGTTTGTTGCAGCGCGAATCTAATTCGTTCAATCCACCAGCGAAAGCCGTCCGCCCGCATCTGTTCCCAATCGTAAATCGGATTGCCCCAACGCTGCCCGGTTTTTGAAAAATAATCGGGCGGAACGCCTGAGACAACCGAAGGCTTTCCGTCGGCGTTTAATTTAAATTGCGGCGGATTGCACCAGACATCGGCGGAATCGAGCGCGACGAAAATCGGCACGTCGCCGATTACTTTCACGCCTTTACCGTTGGCGTATTTTTTTAGCGCGAACCATTGTTTGAAAAATGTAAATTGGTAAAATTTTTCGGCGAATATGGTTTCGTCGAGTTCACGTTTCGTCTCGTCTAAGGCTTCCGGTTCGCGCAGTTTCAAAGGCGCTTCCCAATCCTGCCAGGAATCTTGGCTGATTGATAATTTAATAGCGCGATAGAGCGCATAGTCTTCGAGCCAGAAATTGTTGCGGTCGCAAAATTCGTGAAACGCGCGGGCGATTCGTTCGTCGTCCGTCCGCTTGAATCGTTCAAAAGCCTGTTTCAGAATTTTGTTCTTCCATTCGATCACGCCGCCGAAATCAACTCGTTCGGCGGAAAATTTCGGCGGATTAGCGATTTCCTTTTTCGTCAGAAATCCGTCTTCGACGATTCTTTCCGGCGAAATTAAAAGCGCGTTTCCGGCGAACGCCGAAAAAGATTGATACGGCGAATCGCCGTAGCCGGTCGGACCGAGCGGCAGAATCTGCCAATAAGTTTGTCCGGCTCGTTCCAAAAAATCTATAAATTGAAACGCTTCGCCGCCGAAATCGCCGACACCGAAACGGCTCGGCAGAGAAGTCACGTGCAGCAAAATACCGCTGGCTCTTGGGAAATCCATAATTTTTGCGAATTAAAAACTTATGCTTTCATTGATCTGAAGATTTTTTATTTTATCCGTCAAATTCGCTTCCGCCGCTTTATCTTTTAGAAGGCGCAACGGTTCGCTCGGCGGCTCGTCCGACAAATCGAAACGTCCGAAGTGCATTGGGATTAAAACGTCGGCTTTCGCATCGAGAAATCCTTGAAACGCTTCAGCGGGCGAATTGTGATTGGCGCGCATAAACCAATTCGGCTGATACGCGCCGATGCCGATGATGAAATAATCTATTTTCGGAAACACCTCGGCGAGTTCCGCGTAATGGCTGCCGTAACCGGAGTCGCCGCTGAAATAAATCGTCTTGCCCGCGCCTTCGATAACGAATCCGCCCCAAAGTCTGGCGTTAGTGTCGAAAAGCCCGCGCCGCGACCAATGACGAACCGGCAGAAACGAAATTTTTATTTTATCGGTCGGCAAAGCGAATTGCTGATACCAACCGGCGGTTTGGATTTCGGTTTTGGAAGAATTCCAATCGCTTAAAAGCTCGTCCATTCGCAATCCGACGAAAATTTTAGCGTCGGGAAATTTTTCAGTGAGTTGTTCAATCGTCGCTTCGTCGCAGTGGTCGCGGTGGTCGTGCGAGACGAGAATGTAATCAACTTTACGAATTTTTTCGAGCGGCGAGACGGGCGAAACCAGCCGAGTAATAAACGACGGTTCGCCGAAAACCGGGTCGAGTAGAATGTTTACGCCGCTGACGCGAATCAAAAACGAAGCGTGACCGAACCATAAAATTCCGTCCGCCTCGGAGTTCAAAAATTCGGTCGGGTCTTTGACTTCGAGTCGTTCAACATCAGCTTGCTTTTCCTGTTTCTGCGGTCGCGTGCCGAGTTGCCATTTCAGCATATCCGACACTTTCGGCAAAAAGGGAAATTCAGCATTGACGAATCTGCCTTTCTCGTCAACCGGCGTGCCTCGCCAATCCGCTTTTATCGTCGGCAGACGTTCATTTTTCGCGTATTCTTTAGTCACGGCTTCGTCTCGTTCGCTCCATAAAATTATCCCAATCGAAACGCCAATTAAAATAATAAAAATCAGCGCGGCGATTTTAATGAATTTGAGAAGGCGCCTTTTCATAGCTATAAAAATATAATGCACAATCCGGGCGATAAAGACGAATCGAATCTGCATCTAAACTTTTCGCCGTCGTTTTTCGTTTTAATAGACGAGATTCGCTTGAAATTTGAATTATGGGAAATATCTATCTACACTTTTAATTATGTCAAAAAAAGATTCAACAGCCGCCGTCGCCGAGCGTTATTCGGTGCGGTGCCGTTACTGCGGACAGAAAAATTCCGTCCGCGAAGATTACAAAAACAATGAAGCCGTGTGCGGACGCTGCCGTCTGCCGCTCTCGAACGAAGCGCATAAAAAGTTTGCCGATTTGAGCAAACACGAATACGTTCATCCGGCGGACAGCAAAGCTCTCGCTGCGTTGCGGGCGATTCCCGGAATTGATACGGCATTAAAACAGTTGCTGAAAGTGACGGGCGAATCAGCTATTCGCGTGATGTTTATGGCGAGCGCGGTGAAAGTCACGCCGAAACAATGCCCGGATTTATACGCCAAACTGCAAATCGCCTGCACGACGCTTGGCGTTGATATGCCGGAACTTTACGTGCAGCAAAATCCGGTCGTTAACGCTTTTACGGGCGGCGTTGACCGACCGATTATCGTGCTGCATTCGTCTCTGATCGAGCGTCTGAACGACGAAGAAACTCTGGCGGTCATCGCGCACGAAGTCGGACATATTCACGCCGAGCATGTTTTGTATTTGACCGCCGCGCGTCTTATCGAAGCGCTGGCGAATGCTTCGCTAGCGCGGCTGATTCCGGGTGCGGACATCATCAAGTTTCTGATTTCCGCCGGCATCAGCGGCTCCTTGCTCGCGTGGGCGCGCAAAGCCGAACTTTCCTGTGACCGCGCCGCGCTGCTCGTGACGCAAGACCCGCACGTCATCGGGCGCACGATGATGAAACTCTGCGGCGGAACTTTCGCCTCGAAAATTGATTACGATTTGTTTTTAGAGCAGGCGCGCGAGTTTGAGAAAAATTACGATGAGAAAAAACTCGACCGCTTCTGGGCGGACATTTTAGGTTCGGGTTTATCGCATCCGTTTCCCGTCTGGCGCGTATCGGAAATTCTGAAATGGGTTGACGAAGGCGAATACGCGGATTTGATGAAGAAGTAATTTTTTTAGCCACAGAGAACACGGAGAAATACAGAGAGAAAAAGTTTGTTCATTTCCTTCTCTAGTTTTTCTCTCTGTGTCCTCTGTGGCTAAATAATTTTGGTAAATGAAAGCAGTTTACGTCAGAGAATTCGGCGGCGCGCAGAATTTGGAAATCCGCCAGGTTGAAAATCCTCCCGCACCGAAAGCGACAGAAGTTTTAGTAAATGTGAAGGCAGCGGCTCTTAATCGCGCCGACATCTTGCAGCGGCAAGGCGTTTATCCCGCGCCGAAAGGTTTTCCCGAACGAATTTTAGGACTTGAATTTGCCGGCGAAGTCGCTCGAATCGGCGACGGCGTAACCGAATATAAAATCGGCGACAGAGTTTTCGGCATCACGGCGGGCGGAGCGCAAGCCGAATTTCTTACAACCGACGAATCATTCCTCGCAAAAATTCCCGGCAATTTGAATTTCGTTGAAGCCGCTTGCGTTCCCGAAGCATTCATTACCGCGCACGACGCGATTTTTACGCAGGGCAATCTGCAAACGGGCGAAACGCTTTTGATTCACGCCGTCGGTTCGGGCGTCGGACTCGCCGCGCTGCAATTGGCGAAAGCAAAAGCTATTAAAACTTTTGGAACGTCGCGCACGACAGACAAATTAACAAAATGCGGCGAGTTAGGTTTAGATTGCGGAATCGTCGCCAGTACCGATTTGAGCGAAGGTAAAACTCCGAGATATTTCGCCGAAATTATTGAATATCATAACGGCGGCAAAGGCGTTGACGTGATTTTGGATTTAGTCGGCGCAAAGTATTTCGCGGCGAATTTGGAAAGTCTCAATCTGAAAGGTCGTCTCGTTTTGGTCGGCTTGACCGGCGGCGCAAAAGCGGAATTTAATCTCGGCGCGGCTTTGTCGAAACGTCTGAAAATCATCGGCACGGTTTTGCGCTCGCGCTCCACTGAAGAAAAAGCCGAGGCGACGCGCGAGTTTGTCGCCGAAGTTTTGCCGTTCGTTGCGGCGGGAGTAATCAAACCGAATCTGGACGAAGTTTTTCCGGTCGAAGCAGCGAGAGAAGCCCACGAATATCTCGAATCAAATCGAAGTTTCGGGAAAGTAGTTTTAGAGTTTTAATCTCCGTCTATTTTCGTCAATTCGCGCGGCGGCTTCGTCGGTGATGATGCAAAGCCCGGCAACTTTTTGCGCCGCTAGTTCCGCCAGTTTCTGGGTCGCCTGCGCATAAGTCAAATTGCCTGCTGCGCGCGCCTCAAACGATACGACCGACCAGCGCGGCTCATTCAATTCGCTCGGCGCGTTCTCAGCCGACGCGCGGTTTTTTTTCGGCTTTTTATTTTCCTGTTTTTTCGCTTGCATTTTTACCGAACTCTAACATAACCCGCAATGGTTGTAAAAAGTTTCGGCGCGAACGCGGTTTTAAAGACTGCCCCGCAAAAGGCAAAGACATCGGCGAGGCGGATTTTCGGTCGAAACAAAATTCTCTGAAGTTTTCAAACGCGTTATCGCTCGTGTGTTTTTTCCGCGTCTTGCGGCTATAATTTCAACAGATGAATTTCGACCAAACAATTTTCGTAACCGGCTTTCCCGGTTTTATCGCCGAACGATTGGTCAAGCAACTGGCGCGGCGTGGCGCGCAGTTTTTTCTGCTCGTGCAAAAACCTTTCATCGAAAAGGCAATGCGCCGAATCGAAGAAATCGCCCGAAATACAAACGCGCCGCCGCAGAACTTCGCGCTCGTCGAGGGCGACATCACGCAAAAGAATCTCGGAATTTCCGACGCGGATTTACAAATTATTCAAACGGAGACGACCGACGTTCATCATCTCGCCGCCGTTTACGATTTGTCGGTGGCGAAAGATACGGCTTATTCGGTCAATGTCGAAGGCACGCGCAACGTCAACGAAATTGTCGGGAGTTTAAAGAATCTGCGCCGCTATAATTACGTCTCGACTTGTTACGTTGCCGGACGACGGACGGGCGAGATTCTGGAAACCGAACTCGAACACGCGGCGGGTTTTCGCAATTTTTACGAGGAAACGAAATACCTGGCGGAGATGGAAGTCGAGCGTTTGAAAAACGAAATTCCGACGACGATTTATCGCCCGTCGGTCGTCGTGGGCGACTCGCTGACGGGCGAGACGGCGAAATACGATGGCATTTATTCGCTGATTCATTATTTGCGGAAAGCGCCGAATCTGTTGCGTTATGTGAACGTCGGAAACTCGGCGGTCAAATTGAATCTCGTGCCGGTTGATTTTGTCGTCGAAGGCATTGCGGCGCTCTCGACGGACGAACGCGCCATCGGGAAAACCGTCGCGCTCGCCGACCCGAATCCGCTGACGACCGAAGAACTTTTCGACGCGATCAGCGAGGCATTGACCCGGAAAAAATCCGTCGTTAAACCGCCGCCGCAGTTAATTGAAAAATCTCTGATGCTGCCGTTTTCCCCGATTGTTTCCGGTTTGCCGTTTCCGTCGGTGCCGTATTTTTTCGTGCCGCAAACTTACGACACGCGCGTCGCCGACGAGCTGCTCGCCGCGCACGACATCGCTTGTCCGCCGTTCGCGTCTTATGTCGGAAATCTTTTAAAGTTTGTCAAGGAACATCCGAAACTAGATTAGCTTTGGACGATTCGGGCGGTTTCGAGCGAAAATTATAAAAACTTGCAGTTTCAAATCTTTTAGTCAATCACTAACAAAACTTTTGGCAATGACGAATCAAGAAATAAAATGCGTCGGCGTGGTCGTCAAGCCGAATCACAAAGAAGCGTGGGCGACGGCGCGCGAGCTTTCCGACTGGCTCGAAAAACGAAATATAAATTTAATCGGCAAACCGCGCGAGGAAACCGAACGCTTCGGCGCGGAAGCGTGCGGTATCGAAACGGTCGGACTCGAAAAATTTCAAGCGCAAGCCGATTTAATCGTTGTTCTCGGCGGCGACGGCACGATGATTTCGACCGCGCGACTTACCGGCGATCGGGAAGTTCTGGTTTTAGGAATCAACTACGGCAGTCTCGGCTACTTGACCGAGTTTCGCATCGAAGAAATGTTCGGCGCGCTCGAAGCGATTCTCGCCGGAGATTATGAGATTGACCGCCGTGTGATGCTCGAAGTCGAACACCGGCGTGACGGCGAGATTTTGGAAAGCGGGCGCGTGTTGAACGATGTCGTCATTAACAAAGCCGCGCTCGCCCGCATCATCGAAATCGAAGTCGAATTAGACAATCTTTTCGTCAATTCGTTTCGCGCTGACGGCTTAATCGTCGCAACGCCGACCGGCTCGACCGCCTACAATCTTTCCGCCGGCGGTCCGATTGTTTATCCTTCGATGAACGCCGTCGTGCTGACGCCGATTTGTCCTTTTACTTTAACGAATCGCCCGATTGTCGTGCCGGACGCGGCAGCGATAAATTTGCATTTGAAAAACGAAAACGAAGGCGTGGCGATAACTTTGGACGGGCAAATCGGTTATCAGATGAGAACGGGCGACACCGTTTCGATTCGCAAAAGCCCGACGAATTTTAACCTCGTCCAGCCGCCGAATCGAAATTATTTCGACGTTCTGCGAAACAAATTGAAATGGGGAAGATAAACACGTAGAAAGCGAAAAGGCAAAAATTAAAACGAAGTTCTTCGGAATGTTAATTACACGAATAAACTCGGCTGTTCATCATCTTCCTTATCGTCAGCGCTTTCGGGTGACCACTGATAAATCTTTAAATCACAGCGACCTTTTTCATTGAATTTCACGCCTTCGTCTTCGAGAATTTGCTGTTGCAAATTAACGGGAACGGTCATTTTTCCGGTCGAACACGCGCCCTGCGCATTGATGACGCGCTGCCAAGGGGTTTCCTTTGTGTCCGCGCCGTGCATCACGTATCCGACCGTGCGCGGCGTATAACCTTCGCCCAAAATCCCCGCGATTTGCCCGTAAGTCATGACGCGCCCGACTGGAATTTCGCGGACGATTTCGTAAACGCGCTCACGATATTGACTGTCATTTACTTGTTTGTCATTCATTTTATTTACGTCCTAATTTTCGTTTTATCGCGCCGACGAATTTATCAATCTCGCCGACGCGCAGGAGTTTCGCTGCGATAAAAAAAACCGTTCCGCCGAGCGCGATTGGCACGAAGGCTTCGACGAGTTTTACGATTAAAGTTTTCTCGCCGAGCGAGTTTGTTAAAAAATAGTAACTCGCGTAGCTGACCGCCGACATCGCCGCCGAAGCGATGACGATTTTGATGAACGCACTGAAAATCTCTCTGCCGTTCAAACCGGAAATGCGCCGCCGCATTAGAAATGTAAGCGCGAAAAAATTGACCAGCGCGACGGTCGAAGTCGCCAGCGCCACACCGACGTGTCCGAAACCGTTTGGACGCTCAGGCGAAACGCCGACGGTCGAGAGGAATTGCATCATCGAGTAGCTGACGACGACGTGAACGAGAATCGAAGCGATGCTGACATACATCGGCGTTTTCGCATCGTCCAAGGCGTAGAACGACGGCGAGACAATTTTTATCGCCGCATAGCCGGTCAAGCCAATCGAATACGCCGCGAGCGCCCACGCCGTCATACTCGTGTCAAACTCGTTGAATTCGCCGCGTTCGTAAAGCAGACGAATAATCGGCTCGCCCAAAACGACGAGACCGCACGCCGCCGGAATGGTCAGCAAAAAAACCAACTTGAGCGCATCGGATAAAGTCGAGCGGAATTTTGTAAAATTGTTTTCCGAAGCCAGCCGCGAAAGCGTCGGAACCGCCGCCGTGCCGATTGCCACGCCGAACAGTCCGATTGGAAACTGCATTAAGCGAAAAGCGTAACTGAGCCACGATTGCCCGCCGTCAATGCTGGAGACGATAAACGTATCAACCAAAACTTTGATTTGCACGGCTGACGTGCCAATGATTGCCGGACCCATCAGGCGCATCACGCGCCGCACGCCTTCGTCGGTAAAACTGACGACGGGCGTAAAGCGAAAGCCGACGCGAAGCAAGGATGGAATTTGGATAAATAGCTGAAACGCGCCGCCCATTAAAGTTCCGATTGCCATTCCGATTATCGCCCATTGCGCCGCCGCGCTCGGAATCAAATCTTTGTCTGCAGATGTTTCCCAAACACCGCCGCTTAAGTAAAAAGCCAAACCGAGTCCGAAGATGATTGAAGCGATGTTGAAAGCCGTCGAAGCCGAAGCCGGAACGCCAAATCTGCCTTTTGTATTCAACACGCCCATCGCAACGGCGGCGAGCGCGACGAGCAGAATGAACGGAAACATTATTTGCGTCAAAGTTACGGCGAGCGCAGCTTTTTCTGGCGAAAAGCCGCGCGCGAGCAACGGAACGAGATACGGGGCGGCGAAAATTCCGATGATAGTGATTATGCTTAAAACAATCGCCAGCGCATTGAAAATCAAACTCGCCAACTGCCACGCTTCAGCTTCGCTTTTTTTGAGTTGGTAATCGGTGAAAACCTTGACGAATGCGGCGGACAGTGCGCCTTCAGCGAATAGGTCGCGCAGGATATTCGGAATGCGGAAGCCGACCAGAAATGCGTCATACAAAAACCCCGCCCCGAAATACTTAGCGAAAATTACCTCTCGCACTAAGCCCAAAACGCGCGAGAACATCACTGCAATCGAGACGATGCCCGCGCTTCGGGCGACGCTTTGCGTTTTCGGTTTTTCGGCTTCGACTTGTTCCGTCTGCTCGGTCGGGTCGGCTAATTTTTCGGGCGGTTCTTCTGTTTGTCCGGTTTTTTCGATTTCGCTCATCCATTCTTAAATGCTTTCTCGGCAAACGTGAATTATCGTATGCTTTTCTGTAAAGCGCAAAATAAAAAGGAAGCAAAGTTTTTTGCTTCCTTAAACGGAACGCCAGCATCTTGCTGGCAAACACTGATGCCAGCAAGATGCTGGCGTTCCTTTATTATTCGTTGACTCTGGCGCGCGTGTCTGGATAAGTAATGCGCGTCGTCGCCAATCGGACATCGAGCGGAATTTCGTTATAACCCATTGGAGTTGCGCCGCCCATTTGTCCCTGAATCAAAGAAACGAGCGAATTTTGAAAAGCGCGAAAACGATTGACGCCGCCGCGTTGATTGAAAATCACGAACAGGAGTTTGCCGTTTCGCGTCTGAATCTCCCCTGCCAGACTGCTGACACCGCCGTCGGTTTGTCCGAGAGTCCCGGTTTTGCCGACGACGCTGCCGCGCGCAAAATCCGTATCAAAACGTCCTTCGAGCGTTCCTTTATCAATTCCGGCGACCGGCATAATGTCGGTAAAACTCATTTTATTTTTTGCCAAATCGCTTCTTAACGCCCGCAATAGTTTCATCATCGCCCGCGGCGTGACGCGGTTGATGCCGAGTCCGCTTGCCGTCTGAATGTAAAATTCTTCCGGTGCGATTTGTCCGCCCTGCTGCACGATTCGAGCGACGGCATACGGTCCGCCAAGCATATCGCCCAAGCGTTCCGACAAAAAGTTATTTGAATAACAAAGCGTCACTTTGAGAATTTCGCGCATCGGCGCCGATTCGTGCGAAAAAACGAGTTTCGCATTGGTCGGAAGCGCCTGCACGTAAACGCTGCCCGCCACCGCTACGCTCGGAACCAAAACGGCGGTTCTTCTCGAACTGATTAGATAGTTGTTCCAGGCGCGGGTCGCCGCCGCCGAACGCTTCGCCGAATTCATCACCGCCAGCAGCGCATTGCCCGAATACTGCGCCTGCGTCGAATAATTCATCGCAAAATTATCGGTCACGATTAAGTCGCCGGTGATGTTGCGAACGCCCAAACGGTTGAGTTCGGCGGCGACGCTGACGGCGTGTTCGCTGCTAAACATCGGGTCGCGTCCCGACACATACAAATTGCCGTAAAGCGTGCCGGTTGCTTGTTCGAGTTGTCCGTCCGTCCAGAAACTCGTCGGAAAACGATAATCGGGTCCGAAGGTTTTCAAAACGGCGTAAGCGGTGGCGATTTTCACATTCGAAGCCGGATTAAAAGGAAAATTTGAAGCGCTGTCAAGAACGACGTTGCCGTCCAGGTTTTCAACCAGAATGCCCGAATAACCCGGAATTGCCACGTCAGCCAAAACCGGAAAAGAAGTTTTGCGCGCGGACACGCCGGTCGGCGACGAACTGCCCGTTTTCGTCACGAGCGGCGTAGCGGATTTTTGCGAACCCGCGCCGGTCGGCTGCGATGAATTGGTTTTATCCGTTTGAACGATAATCGGCTGCAAAAGAGGTTTCTGCGGCGGATTGGTCGGTTTGCTCGAAACCTGTCCGAAAACTGAAACGGTCGAGCCGAGCCAAAGCGCGGTAGCGGCGACACTGAGCCACAGAGAAGACTTATTCTTGATAAAACGATTCATAATTTTTCTTTTTGGCGGTTACGGGAGGCTTTCCTGTTTGGAAGGCTGAAATCATTGTAGCATACCGACCGCCGTGTTTTTCAAGCACAAAAAACTTTTTTCGAGTTTCGCGCCCGTTTCGCGCCAAACGTGCATTTTGATGTTTTCGATTGAGATTTGGATGCAAGCCTTAAACATCGCTTATGGAAACGATGTTGTTTACTTATACCTTAAAAACTATGAAAAGGAAAAGTTTTTCCGAAAATTTTCCAAAAAAATGAGTCGGATTAGGAACGCATAATCAAACTTCAATCTGCCGCCGTTTCAATTTCAAAAAAACATTGCATTTTAGCGCGGAAACTCCTAAAATTAGGCTCAATTAACAATCTTCGTGAAAAAAGAACAAACGCCCTTAACGATTGAAAAAATAAAAGCCGCTCACCTTGAACGACGCACGGAAATCGAGAGACGACTGGCGGAGTTTCAAGACATTCGGAGGAGCGGAGCGGACGAACGCCTTTGGGAGGAAATGGTTTTTTGTTTCTTCACCGGCGGCTGTTCGGCGCGGATGGGCATTCGCTCGGTCGAGGCGGTCAAACCGCTGTTGCTTGCGGGAAATCAGGCGGAATTAGCTGCCGCGTTAGTCGGCAGACATCGTTACCCGAATGCGCGGGCTGGTTACATCGTCGCTTCGCGCGAGTTTTTGCAAGAGCATTGCGGCTTGCGTCTACGCGAGAAACTGGAAGGTCTCGAGGACGACGCAGCGCGGCGCGACTGGCTGGTTAAAGAAAAACGCATTAAAGGTTTGGGTTATAAAGAAGCGAGCCATTATTTGCGAAACATCGGCTATCGGGGCTACGCGATTCTCGACAAACACGTTTTGCGCTCGCTCGCGGAACTCGGAATTATCAGCGATCCGCAACCGCCGAACACCAGAGCGAAATACCTGGCGACCGAAGAAAAATTGAAAAATTTAGCAGCGCTGACCGGAATTGATTTTGATGAATTGGATTTAGTTTTATGGTCAATGAAAACCGGCGAGATTCTTAAATAAAATTATTCGCCGCGCGGGAAAGGAGGATTTTATGAAGTATGAAAATTTTTTAACTGTCGTTTTTCGGTTTCCTTTCCGCAAGAAAAAATTTGTTCGCTCGTTGTCAGTTTGTCTGATCACAACTGTTTTTGCGATACTGGCGGCGGCGAATGATAACGTCAGCCAAACTGCTGGCGGCGATGCGAAACAGATAATCAAACAGGCGGAAAAGCTGGCGCGCAAAGGCGAGCTTGACGAAGCCGAAAAAATTCTGCGCCAAGTTGTTGAGAGCAATCCGCAACATTCAAAAGCCAAACTCAATCTCAGCTACATTCTGCTCAAGCAGCGGCGAATTCTTGAGGCTTATGAAATGTCGTTTGAAATCGCCAAAGCCGAGCCGAAAAATTCCTACGCCTACGCCGTTTTAGGCACGACCTTGCTGCACGCCGGAAGTTTTCGCAACGCGCAGATCGCTTTCGTTAACGCCTTAAAACTTAATAATCAGGAACCGTTGGCTTGGATGGGTTTGGGAATGCTCGATTTTTACGAAAATCGGATTAACCAAGGACTCGAAAGTTTGCGCGAAGCTGTTTATCTTGAGCCGCAGGAGCCGGATTTTCTGTATGCGCTGGCGCAGGTTTCGGCGCGCGCCGAACGCTACAAAGAAGCCGCCGATGCGTATAAAAATTTTTTACGGATTTCGCCGCAGACCGATGTCGAAAGGCGCGACCGCATCAAAGGGCTGATTAATTTTCTGCAATTTTTAGGCAACCGGCAGTCGCTTTATGATCTGGACGGCGCAAAACAAACCGTCGTGCCAGTCAAACTTGTCAACGACCGTCCGGTCATTCAAATCAAACTGGGTAAATCCGACGAGCCGCTGAATTTCGTTCTTGATACGGGTTCGGGAATTTCCGTCATCTCCGATGCGACCGCCCAAAGATTAAACATCAAACCGATTACGCGCGGCGGTTTGGCACGCGGCATCGGCGGCGACGGCAAGTTTGAAATCGTCTATGGTTTTCTGCCGTCAATATACATCGGCGAAGTAAAAATCAAAAACGTCCCGGTTTATATTCGCAAATTTCACACGCAAAACGAGCGGGTTGACGGCTACATAGGCTTGTCGCTGATTTCAAAATTTTTGACGACACTTGATTACGGCAACGCGACTTTTACTCTAATCAATCAAAGTTCGGTTGAGGAAAAACCGGCTGAAACAAAGAATTTGTCGCTGCCGCTGCGCCTGACTTCGAGCGGATTTCTAAGCGGCGAAGTCGAACTCGAAGGCGTGCAGGTTCCCTTGAATTTTATCGTTGATACGGGCGCGAGCGTATCGGTTATTTCCGAGGCGCTGGCAAATTCTAAGGAGATCAGCCCGTTCGTTAAAGCGGAAAAAATGCGCGTCATCGGCGCGGCGGGCATCACCGAAGACGTGCCTTCTTTTTTGCTGCCGCGCATCTCGTTCGGCGCGCACAGCCGCAACAGCATCACGGCGGTCGCGCTCGATTTGAATTTGATAAACGAAACTTCCGGGTTTGAACAGGCGGGAATTCTGGGCGGAAACTTTCTGAAAAATTATCGCCTAACGTTCGATTTTCTGAATTCGAAAGTGATTTTCGTGCCGATTAAATAGAAAAACGGTCTTGAGTTTAGCTCTTCTGTCTTTGCAAGAAAAAATCACAGACTGAAGTCCCCAGACCGATTTTAAAATGAAACAAAGTTTATATCTGGAAACTTCCGTCGTCGGCGCATATCTCGACAACGGCGAACCTTTCCGGCGCGATTTGACGATTCGCTGGTGGGAACACGAACTTGTCGAATATCAGGCTTACAGTTCGATTCTCGTTCGGCGCGAACTCGAACAAACGAGCGAGCCGCACCGAACGGGTTATCTGAAATTGATCGCGCCGCTCGCCACACTCGAACTTGCTGAAGAAGTCGCCATCCTCGCCGAAGGCTATGTCTCACGCGGCATTTTTCATCGAAAATTTTTGGCGGACGCGCTGCACGTCGCGCTCGCTTCGTTTCACAAAGTTGATTATCTCGTGACATGGAATTTCGGACATCTGGCGAACGTCCGCAAGCAAGCGCGGATACGACTTTTTAATACTGCCGCCGGATTCTTTTCGCCCGTTATCGTCACACCCGAATTTCTCGTCAGCCCTTGAAAGTGAAAAGGTGAAAAAGTGAAAAGATGAAAAAGTTTGTTTGTCGTTTGGCAAATCCGGCTGTATTTTATCGAGTCGGGAATTTTTCCGACTTCCTGCTTTTTCACCTTTTCGCTTTTTAGGTTGACGATTCGCCCTTAACAAATAACAATTAACAGGTCGTTATGTATCGTCGTCCGAAATTTTTAGAAGTTCTGCTCGAAATCCGCCAGGTGATGTCGCGCGAAGCCGATTACGATATAGATTTGTTCGCCGAGATGGTTCGCTCGGGTAAATTCAAAGTCGAACCGGAGAGGGAAAATCGGGATTTGGAAAACGACGTTTCGGAGACGGACAGTTAACCGTCATTCATTGGTTTATGGAAATTTTTAACGCCATCGGTTTAGAAATCCCAAAAGGAAAAACAATTAACGATTTAGCCGAAGATGCCGAACGGCGCGGCGAAGCCTCGCTTTCGACGCGCTCCGGCGGCACGATTCACGGGCGTTGCTGGCGCATCGGTTTCGGACTCGAAGTTTGGACAACGCTTTACGAATCGGCGACGGGCGAAGTTTTTCACGCAGATTGCCGACCGGGTTTTCGCGCTCGCTACACGCAGAATCTAAGCCGCTGGTTTTTATACGAAGACGAAGCAGACGGCGAAGCCGCCGTCGCCGGTTGTGTCGAAAATCACCCGGACGAAATTTTCTTTCAACTACAAAACTTAACGGAAACGGGGACGAAAATTTTCGAGCGAAAATTTCTAACCGTCGGTTTGTGCGGTTTGGCTTACCGCGCGCGCGTTGCGGCGGCGGATGATGAAGCGCTCGAATGGCGACGGCTTTCGGAAACCGCCGGAAACTCCGATGCAGACCAAGCCGATTGGCGTCTGAGCGGGTGCGTGATAAATTACAACGCGCTGCGCAATCCGTTTTCGGGCAGCGATTTATACTGGATTCATCTTGACTTGGGGAACTTCGAGTTGGAGATTCTCGTCAATCGCCGCCGCTTGATCGGCGATAAACTGCTGCGCGTCGGAGCGAACGTCAGAGCCGACGTTTGGCTGCAAGGTCATATCGTTGCCGAGTCAACTTTCCTCTCAAGCTACGAAGGCGTTGACTGGTCGGGAAACGCGGCGGATTTTTGGAAAAACTACAAAAAGTTAAATTAAAAAGCGTCGAGTTGTTTTCGGGCGTCAAGCGTTTGAAATCTCGCTTACCACTTCTAAAATGCGTCGTTATCTGCTCTCCGGTTTAATCGTTTTCGTTTTGCTCGCGTCGGGCGGAGCTTATCTTTTGAACCGTTTCTGGATACACCGCTACGACGATTTGATTGCGCGGCAGGCGTCAATTTATCGTCTGGACGCGCAATTGGTCTGGAGCGTGATTTACGAGGAAACGTATTTTCGCGAGTGGCAAATCGGCGCGGCGGATGAAGTCGGGTTAATGCAGGTAACGCCAACGGTCGCCCGCGAATGGGCGAAAGAGACGGGCTTTCGGGAATTTGAAAAACAGACGGCGGAAAACGTCGTCGAGTTCTTGCGCGAGCCGGAAAGAAATATACAAATCGGCTGTTGGTATCTGGAAAAAATGCGCGGCAATTACCGCGGTTTTCCGGCAGAGCGGGCGATGATGCTGGCGGCTTACAACGCCGGCGCGAGCCGCGTCGAAGATTGGACGCGCGGTAGTGCGAAAGCCGCGCAACTATCCGAGCGGGAATTCGTCGAACGCATCGGAATCGCCTCGACAAAATCTTACGTCTCCTCGATTTTGGAAAGATACGAAAAGGTGAAAAACAAATTGTGAGCGACGTGCAGAAAAAATCCGCGCTTTCTCCGGTTTCCGCGTCCGCGCGTTTTCTCGCCGCCGATTATCTTTTGCCGATTTCCGCCGCGCCGATAGCAGACGGCGCAATCGTCGTTGACAAAACTAAAATCGTCGCCGTCGGTACAAAGACGGAACTCGCCGAAAAATTTCCGCAAATCAAAGTCGAAAACTTCGGCGAAGCCGCGATAATGCCCGGCTTGGTTAATTGTCATTCGCATCTGGAAATCACGGCGATGCGCGGATTTCTTGACGACGCGGAAGCCGATTTTTATACGTGGTTGATAAAGCTAACCAAAACGCGCGGCGAGATTTTAACCGAAGCGGACGTGAAAGCCGCCGCGCTCGCCGGGGCGCTCGAAGGCGCGCGCGCCGGAATTACCTGTTTCGGCGACATCGGGCGTTTCGGCGTCGCCGGTTTTGAAGCGTTAAAGACGAACGGCTTGCGCGGCGTCGTTTTCCAAGAAACCGAATTTTCGCCGACTGACAAAACGGCGGACGAAGATTTCGAGAAACTCACGGATAAATTTTTAGAATTAAGAGCAGCCGAAACCGCGCTCGTCAAAGCCGGACTTTCGCCGCACGCGCCTTACACGGTCAGCCGAAAACTTTTCGAGCGAATCACCGACTACGCCCTTGCCGAAAACGTCAAAATCTCGGTTCACGCCGCCGAATCGGTTCAGGAAACGGATTTGATGGAAACAGGCGCTGGATTTTTCGCCGACATCTACAAAAACTCGAATCTCGAATGGAACGCTCCCGGCGTCTCTTCAATCGAATACCTTTCTCAAATCGGAGTTCTGCGTGCCAAACCGCTGCTTGCGCACTGCGTTAAAGTTTCCGGCGCGGACATCGAACTGATTGCCGAAAGCGATTCGCGCATCGCGCATTGTCCGAAATCGAACGCCAAATTCGGACACGGCGCCGCGCCGCTCGAAAAATTCTTGAGCCGGAAAATCGGCGTTGGGTTCGGCAGCGATTCGGTGGCGAGCAACAACAGTTGCGACATTTTGGAGGAAGCGCGTTTTGCGACGCTCATTGCCCGCAGCGCGGCGAACGGAAACCGCTTTTTAGCAGCGGCGGGAATCATTGAAGCGGCGACGCTCGGCGGCGCACGCGCGCTCGGATTAGACCGCGAAATCGGCACGCTCGAAGCGGGCAAACAAGCCGATGTCATCGTCATCTCACTGGCGGACATCGCGCAACAGCCGGTTCACGACGTTTATTCGGCGCTGCTTTTCGCCTCGAACGCGCGCGACGTGCGAATGACGATTGTGGCGGGCGAGGAAATTTACCGCGACGGGCGCGCTCTGAAAATTGACGAGGCGGAAGTGAAGGCGAAATTGCGAGAGATTTCGGCAAAGATGCGGGAATAAAATCGGTTCAAAATTTTTGCGGGCAAGTTTTCCGAAAATTGCGCGTTCCATATACTGCCTGATGAACGGGTGAAGAGAGGTAATCAATATGAAAATAAGCAAACTTTTATTGCTCGCCGCGCTCGGCTTAAGTCTCGCCGGCTGCGTTTCGGGTCAAACCGACAAACGTCAAACGAATAAAAATACCAAGCCGAAAAACACCAAACCGATGAATGAAAAACCGAAAGCCGAGCCGACCGCCGAAAATGTGAAAATCGTCGTCGAAGGCGTTTACGAAAGTCTCGACGTGCCTTTTATTTTTGTGGCGCGTTCCTTAGAAACTTATGGGCAACTGCAAAAAATCGTCGCGCAAAAGCTGCCGCCCGCATCGGAAATTGATTTTGCAAAATCGGCAATCGTCGCCGCTTTTGCCGGAACAAAAAACACGGGCGGCTATTCGGTGTCTGTTGTAAAAACCGGCGGTAAAATTACAATCGGGTTAAACGAACCGCCGAAGGATGCGATGACGACCGACGCTTTGACCACGCCGTTCGCGGTTTCGCTCGTTTCAATCGAGGGCGAAGAAACTTTGCCGGTTGAAGTTTCGGGAAATTGGAAAAACGCTATGCAGACTTTCCGAGTCGTCTCCGGCGAATTTGAATCGTCGGGCGGTTTCGCCGGTCGGCTGAAAAAATTTAACGCCGAAGGCACCATCGGCGTTTTAAGTTTCGGCGATCTCGCAACGCTATTTTTCAATCTTTCGGGAAAAGGCGCGGACGCCTCCGGTATGCGTTTGACCGAGACGGCTTCGGGCGCGATGAAAAACGGGAAGATTGATTTGGCGCGGCTCGACGCGGGCAGTTTTTCGGAAGGTCCGAAACCGCCGCTGAAAGTTTCGGGAACAATGACGGGCGCCAAAATTTCTTTGACGTTCGAGCCGCTTCCGGCGGTCGCCGCCGACGGTTTTCAAACGAGCGGAAAACTCGAAGCCGCGAAAATCAAGCGATAAAAAAGCGTGTCGGCAGTTTAAAAATTTAAGGTAAAACCCGAACGGCAGAAAAGCGTTAAAAACCGCCGGATACATGGAATCCGGCTGACCGATAACGATTCTACACCGACCGAAAAAACTACCTTTATTCAAGCTACCGACACTATTCTTATAAAGTTCGATTGTCGCGTGATTTTTATAATTTCCTCCGTTACTCTTCTGCGCCTGTTTTTCATAGCTCAAACCTAACAATTATCAAGCTGCGTTGAAACTACTCGCGTAACATTTTAAGCGCAATTTTCGCGCGACCGCTTGCGAAGCGCTGTTTTCCCAAGCCGTGCTGTATAACGGAATCGCATTCGTTGCCCGAACTTGTCGCGCCCATTCTGCGGCGACCTCTCCGGCAAAGCCTTTTCCGCGAAACTCCGGCAACGTCTCGACACCGGCTTCGTGAGCCTCATTTGTGATGCGCACGCTGCGGCAGACGGACACGGCTCTATTTTCCTCGACGAGCGCGACGAAGGGCTGCCAAGCGGAAAGTTCTTCAATCAACTTTTCAAAACCGCCCTGCAAGCACTTTGCATTCTTTTCCGTAACGAGCATAACCGGTCTTGACGGCGGCAAGACAGCTTCGGGAAAGTGATACGCCAGACCGTTCCCGAAGTTCTCGACAGGCGCGTGCGTTTCGAGCAGACGCACGTATGATTCAAGATGACGAAGCGACTCCTTAAATTCTATACTCAACGGCGGCTCGTCCGCGCACAGCGCGCCCAATTTCGCGCAGAGATTTTTTGGCAAATCGGCGCGAAATCGCCAGACGTTGCCGGCTCGCGTTCGACCCAAAAATAAACGTGAAGCAGGCGTAACCGCGCCGTCCGGCTCGTTGACAAACAAAAGCTGCGATTCGGCATCGTGAGTGAACAAGGCGGAGACGTGTTTGTTCATTAGGTCTAAATCAGTGAGCATACGTTTCCTCATACATATTTGGTAACAATGTCTCAACCGCTGTTCTCAGCCGAAAGCACTGAGCGTTAGCAACAACGTCGGGCGAATCCGATTATCACGCAAAGCGAGGAAAACAAAAAGCGTTTTTAAGAAAGCTGTTGCCCGCGCATCCATTGGTAGGATGAAAGACGGGCTTGCGACTTCCATTGAAGTCCGGCTTCCATCGGCGTAAAATAATTACGCCCCGGGGCGTTTCCGTTTGTTTGATAAA
>CADCUR010000223.1 GCA_902805935.1 uncultured Pyrinomonadaceae bacterium | reverse complement strand
CCGCCGCGCCGAATTTCTCCAGCATTTCGAGGTTGCCGCCCGTGCCGCAGCCGACATCGAGAATCTTTGGATTTTGGATTTTGGATTTTGGATTTTGGATTATTCGCTCTAAAAAAGATTCCAAAATTTGACGGCGACCGACATACCACCAATGCGAATCTTCGACGCGGTTCATAATCGCGTAAGTGTGTCGCTGCATTTCTTTTGAAAGCGTTTGGTTCATTATTTTGATTCTGGCACAGAAAACGCGAAAAAATAAAGCGGCGTTTGGTGAACGAACGCCGCCCCAAATTCTGCGCAAAAAAGTTTTATCTCGGCAGTTTCAAAAACCGCGCGAGCACTTTCGCCAGCGGCGGATCAACGGTTTTGAGTGTCGTTAAATATTGCTGCGCCGCGTCTCTATCGCTGAATTTTGCCGACAACACGCCGGCGTTGAATAAGGCGGGCGCGTTCAGCGGCAGCATAGCGAGCGAGCGTTGATACATCGCCAGTGCTTCGCGCCGTTTGCCGTTGTCGCGCAACAGGTTGGCGAACATCACCATAATGTTCGGCGAATCGGGTTTGAGTTCCAAAACTTTATCGAAGGCTTTAATTGCTTCTTCGATTTGACCGTTTTTTGAATAAATCCCCGCCAAACCGAGATAAGCCGACGGATTTTTCGGCTCGATTGCCAAAGATTTCCGGTGAATTTCGGCGGCTTTCGCGTAATCGCCCGCCGTCGAATAAACCGTGGCGACCGTCGCGTAAACCATCGGATCGGTCGGTTTTAGTTTCCAGAGTTCTTCGACATACGGCGCGGTGGCTTCGATTTGCCGACCGAAACCGAGCATCTGTATCAGACGCACGCGCACATTTACGTCGTGCGGGTTTTCTTCGGCGAAGTTTTTCATCTGACCGATTTGCGCCATTCCTTGCTGCCGCGCGCGCGTCACGCCGAGAAACATCTTGACCGTTTCGTCGGCAGGTTTCATCCGCTCGGCTTCCATCAGAACGGGCAACGCTTCCGACAGCTGCGCCGATTCGAATAAAGCCAAACCGAGCGTGACTTTCGCCTCGAAATTCGAAGGCTTTAAGGCGACCGCTTTGGTCAAAGGCGCAACCGCGTCTTCGTAACGCGATTCGGAGGTCAGCAGCGAACCTAATTCTTTATAAAGCGCAAAATTCTCCGGCTCAAGCGCGACCGCTCGGCGGAAAACCTCGACCGCGTTCGCCGATTTTCCGCGCCGCGATTCGCTCAAACCAAGAAAATAAAGGGCGTCAGGAAACTTCGCGTCCAGCTCGGCGACTTTCTGAAAAGCGTTTGCCGCTTCCTCGTTTTGTCCGAGTTCAAAATAAATTCTGCCCGCCCAAAAATGCGCGGGCGCGTTTTTCGGTTCGAGTTCGATGGCTCGGCGCGCCGCCGCCATCGCGTCCGCGTCGCGTTCGAGCCGCAGGTAGATGTCGGCTAACACGACTTGGTAGAAAGCCGCGTTCGGATTCGCCCGCGCCAGTTTTTCGTAAAGCTGCAACGCCTGCGCGTTGTTTCCGCTCTCGGCGTAAAGCGCGGCGGCAACGCGCGTCAAATTTTCGTCGTCGGGAAACTTCTCGAGCGCCTCCTCGGTCGAGCGGAGAATTTCGCCCGCCGGACGATTGGCAGTTTGCAGCGCGGCGATCATAGCCGCGTGCGCCCCGACCGCGCTGCCATTTAAACGAACGCCTTCCTCGCATTGCTTGATCGCTTCGGCGTGATTTTTCGTTAAGCTCAGCGATCCGCACAAAGCCGAGCGGAAACTTCCGTCGTTTGGGGCGAGCCGCACGGCTTCGCGGAACGGCGCGATGGCTTCGGCGGCGCGGTCGAGCCTGATTAATATCAGACCAATGTTGCCGTGCGTTGCGGCGTCCTTCGGTTCAAGCCCGGCGCTTTTCCGAAACGCTTCGAGAGCTTCGTTAAGTTTTCCCTCTTTCAAAAAAACGACGCCGTTGTCGAAATAATCTTTCACCGTCGGCGTTTGCGCTGCCGACGGCAGAACCGA
>CADCUR010000222.1 GCA_902805935.1 uncultured Pyrinomonadaceae bacterium | reverse complement strand
GACGGCTATGATTTCATAGACGTTTTTGAACTCGGCGACGAAACGACCGACGAATCAACCGGCGAATATCTGCTGCACATTGATCGAGTCGAAACGCATACGCCGGAATCGCTGGCGCAGCGCAACGTCGAATTTCAAAGGCTCGCCGACGAATACGAAATCGAAACCTACGACGGCTGGGAATTCGGCGAAGTCGGCGGCGATGAAGATTACGACGAGGAATTTAAAGACGAAGACACCGAAGAAGAAAAATAAATTAAGACAAAAAATTAACAGGGATAACTTTGCCGATTGCCGAAAGCGTGAAAACTTTGCGCCTTTGGCAAATGATTTTTTTGGGCAAAGGCACTTTCGTCCGTCAATTTATTCACGCAATTATCAGCGTCGCGCTGCGGTTGTTTTTTCGACGTATCGAAGTTGTAAACGTGGAAAGCGTGCCGGCGTCGGGCGCGGTTATTTTTGTTCTTAATCATCCGAACGGCTTGGTTGACCCGGCGCTCGTTTTCGTTTCGCTCAAAAGGCGCGTTTCGTTTCTCGCCAAATCCACGCTTTACGACAATCCAATCGGCGCGTTCGTTTTGCGGACGTTTGAGATTTTGCCCGTTTACCGGCGGATAGACGCGAACACTGACCAAACGAAAAATTTCTCAACCTTTGAAAATTGTTTTGAGCTTCTGCAGCGCGGACGCTGCATCGCCATCTTCCCCGAAGGCATCTCGCACGACGCGACTAAACTTCAGCCGATCAAAACCGGCGCGGCGCGAATCGCGCTCGGCGCAACCGAAGGGATGAGGGCAGAGGGCAGAGGAATGAATAAAACAAATTCTGATTCATCCCTCATCCCTCATCCCTCATCCCTGAAGATTATGGCGGTTGGGCTTTACTACACATCGAAAACCGCCTTTCGCAGCGAGGCTTTGATTCGTTACGGCGAAATGCTCGATGTCGAACCGGTCGCGCTTGATGAAAATAACGAGCCGCCGCGCGAAGCCGTTCTCGCGCTGACAAAGCGAATTGAAGACGCGCTGCGAGGCGCGACTTTGAATCTTGAAACCGAATCGGAACTCGACCAGGTTCTCAAAGCCGAAGCGCTGTTTTCATCGGTTTACGAAAATCTGATTTTCAAACAAACGCTCGAAAAGACGTTTCAAAGATTGCAGGATTTGGCGGCGCGCTACAAACTGCTGGAGAAAAACGACCCGCAGAAAATGCGCGAGTTGAACGAGAAAATCTCCGGCTATGAAAACAATCTGAAACAAAGCGGTATCACGGGCGAGAGTTTGTCGGTCTTGCAGCATCCGGCGCGGTATGTTTTCCGGTATTTAATTTTAAGAATCGTTCTTTTGACTCTGCTCGCGCCTTTGGCAATCGTCGGCGCAATTATTCATTCGCCCGCTTATTTTTTTTCAAATTTGATCGGCAGGATTTTTAATACGCACGACACCGACATTGCCGGTTCGAGTTCGACCATCGTCGCCGCCATCCTGCTGATGCCGCTGACGTGGCTGATTGCGGCTTCGGTAATTCTTTATTTTTTCGATTGGCAAATCGCTCTGCTTTCAATTCCAATCACGATTTTGTGCGGCTACGTCGCTCTGCGCTCGTCGGAAACGCTCGTTGATATGCGCATCTGGATAAAATCGGCGTGGCTTTTGTTGCGGCAACGCGGATTGTTTTTGCGTCTCTTGGTTCAGCGCAAAAATTTGCAACGGGAAATCGAACAAGTTATTGAATATTTATAATCAAGCGACTCAAATAAAACAGGCGGTCGGAAATCATTTCCGACCGCCTGTTTTATTTGAATGTTAAGCTTGGATTAGAAAACTAACCTAGCTCCTAAAACTATGCGACGGCTGCCGCCATTCGTTGCCCACTGATTAAGAAAACCTGCCGCGTTTACGCGTCCTATCGGGACACCGAAATTGCGTTCGTTTAGGACATTGAACATATCAGCGCGAAGCTGGAAACGCACATTTTCGGCAATGCGCGTATTTTTGATAATACCGAAATCAACAAGTCTTAGATCTTGCGCTCGCAGGATGTTACGTCCGGCATTGCCGAGGCGCT
>CADCUR010000221.1:10239-27151 GCA_902805935.1 uncultured Pyrinomonadaceae bacterium | reverse complement strand
TTTAGAGAACAGCCTTTTTTATTTTGCGGTAGGTTGTATTTATTATGACGCATCCCCAAAAACCTCTTCAAGATGCGAAATTACAAAAGCAATTAATGAATTTAATTTTCATCACAAAGCTAGAAACATCAGAAACTATTATTGTCGAAAGCGCAGAGTATGATTGTTTGAACTGCTCAAAATATAACCATCTTTGTCTCCGCCTAAATTCAAAGTTCACTCTTCGTCTTCGCGCAATTTTTCCAACACGGAAAAATCTTCGAGCGTCGTCACGTCGCCCGCCACCGTTCCGCCTGAAGCCAACTCGCGCAAAAGACGACGCATAATTTTTCCGCTGCGGGTTTTCGGCAAAACGTCGGTAAAACGAATGTCATCGGGTTTCGCCAGCGCGCCGATTTCTTTAGCTACGTGATTTCGCAACTCGGTTTTTAATTCCTCGGTGCCTTGTCGCCCTCCTTCGAGAGTAACAAACGCGGCGATTGCCTGACCTTTGATTTCGTCCGGTTTGCCGACAACGGCGGCTTCCGCGACGGCTTTGTGCGAAACAAGAGCCGATTCGATTTCCGCCGTGCCGAGCCGATGACCGGAAACATTTATCACATCGTCAACTCTGCCCATAATCCAGAAATATCCGTGTTCGTCGCGTCTGGCTCCGTCGCCCGCGAAATACACGCCCGGAATTTCCGACCAATAAGTTTTTCGGTAGCGTTCGTCGTCGCCCCAAATAGTCCGCAGCATCGAAGGAAACGGTTTGGTAACGACAAGATAACCGCCTTCGCCTTCGGGGACGCTTTTTCCGGCTTTCGTCTGAATGTCAATCGTAATTCCGGGAAACGGGCGCGTTGCCGTTCCCGGCACGGTCGGCGTCGCGCCCGGCAGCGGCGAAATCATAATCGCGCCGGTTTCCGTCTGCCACCACGTATCAACTATCGGACATTTCTGTTTGCCGATAATCGCGTGATACCACATCCACGCTTCCGGGTTAATCGGCTCGCCGACGGTTCCGAGAAGTCTTAAAGACGATAAATCGTGTTTGAGCGGATGCTGCTCGCCCCATTTGATAAAAGCGCGAATCGCCGTCGGCGCAGTGTAAAAAATATTGATTTTGTGGCGTTCGATAATGCGCCAAAAACGGTCGGGTTCAGGATGATTCGGCGCGCCTTCGTACATAAAAACCGTCGCGCCGTTGGCGAGCGGACCATAGACGACGTAGGAATGCCCCGTCACCCAGCCGATGTCCGCAGTACACCAATATGTGTCCTCCTCCTTCAAATCGAAAACCCATTTGCTCGTCAGATAAGTTCCCGTCAAATAGCCGCCCGTCGTGTGCAGAATGCCTTTCGGCTTGCCGGTCGTCCCCGATGTATAAAGGATAAAAAGCGGGTGTTCCGAATCTAATTCTTCCGCTGGACAATCGTCGCTGACGGTTTCCATCAATTCGTGCCACCAGTAATCGCGCCCGATACGCATATTGATTTTTGAATTGGTGCGCCGGAAAACAATGACGTTTTCGACCGACGGCGTTTGTTCGACGGCTTGGTCAACGGTTTCTTTCAATTTAATCTCGCTGCCGCGCCGGTAACCGCCGTCCGCCGTGACGATTAATTTACATGCGCCGTCGTTCACGCGGTCGCGGATGGCGTCCGCCGAAAAGCCGCCGAAAATCACCGTATGCGTCGCGCCGATGCGGGCGCAGGCGAGCATGGCAATCGCCAATTCGGGAACGAGCGGCATATAAAGCGCGACTCTATCGCCGGTTTTCACGCCCGACTTTTTCAAAACATTGGCGAATTTGCAGACTTGCCGGTGAAGCTGCTGGTAAGTCAGCGTGCGCGTCTCTCCGGGTTCGCCTTCCCAGATAATCGCGGCTTTGTTTTTCCGAAACGTTTCTAAATGGCGGTCAACGCAGTTATACGCAGCGTTGATTTTGCCGCCGACAAACCACTCGGCGTGCGGTTCTTCCCATTTTAAAACCGTGTCCCATTTTACAAACCAATGCAGATTTTCCGCCGCGCTCGCCCAGAACGCTTCCGGGTCTTCGGCGGCGCGATTATAAATCTCTTCGTATTCGGCGAAACTTTTGATGTGCGCACCCGCGGAAAACTCCGCGGACGGCGGGAAAACTCTCGTCTCTTGTAAAGTTGATTCGATGGCGATGGTTGATGCTTCGGACATTTGTTTTTTCTTCTCCAAAATTTTGTTAGTCGTAGAAACTTTAAAGTTAACCTTATAAATTGTCGCCAGGTTCCGTTGACGTTTTGCTTCCAGCCTGTTGAAACAGGCTTTCCGCGTTTCGCGGCTTTTAGCCACGCGATAAATCACGTGGCTAAAAGCCGAGTTGATAACAAAAGGGCGTTTCAACGTTCTTTGTCTTATGGCTTAAGCCGTCCTCAGAAGCACGTTAAAACGCGCTTAGGTCATCCGATCTAACATTAAACCACGCGCTAAAGCGGCGTGGCTAAAAGCCGCCTGCAATTTAAAGTGTCAACTGAACCTGGCTAATTGTTTTTACTTTTGCCTTCTACCTTTTTACTTTTGCCTTGCTGCTTAAATATCGTCCGCCGCTTCGCGCGTCGGTTTCGTTTGATTCGCGCCGACTTCTTCCCAAATTTTAACATCGCGCGATTCGCGCAGAAGCAGCGAGCCGACGATAAAAGTAATCGAGGCGACGATCATCGGGTAATAAAGTCCGGAGTAGATGTTGCCCGTCTGCGCGATCAGCGACAGACCGATCAGCGGCAGCAGCCCGCCGAATACGCCGTTGCCGATGTGATACGGCAGCGAGAGGGCGGTGTATCTTATCTTGGCGGGAAACGCTTCGACCAGATAGGCGGCAATCGGACCGTAAACCATCGTCACCCAAATGACCTGGACAAAGACGAGCAGAATCAACATCCAGACTGTGCCGTCGGAAATCAAATTCCCAAAATTCGTGTAAGGGATGACTTTCGGCGAAGTTGTGACAGTCCCGGCGGCGTCCACCGATTGCGGAGTCAGTTTGATGGCGCCCGTCGCCGGATCGTTTTGCGAAGTCGCCGTCACAACGTTTGAACCGGCGACCGACTGCATCGCTTTGTAAATCGGCAGATAGGTCATCACCGCGAACAGCAAGCCCGCCATAATAATCCATTTGCGCCCGATTCGGTCGGACAGCGCGCCGAAGACGACGAAAAACGGCATCCCCAAAAGCAGCGCGATGGCGACGATGTAATTCGCTGAAGTCTGGTCAACGTTCAAAATTGACTGCAAATAAAAGAGCGCGTAAAACTGTCCGGTATACCAAACCACACCCTGACCGGCGGTTGCGCCGAACAGCGAAATCAAAACGATCTTCAGATTCTCCCAGCGCGTAAAGGCTTCGACGAGCGGACTCGCCGAAGTCATTCCCGCCGATTTGACGTGCTGGAAAATCGGCGATTCCTTCATTCGCAGGCGAATGTAAAGCGAGACGCCGACGAGAAGAATCGAGATCAAAAATGGAATTCGCCAACCGGCGATACCAGTTTCGGCTTTGCCCGCGAATTGGTCGGCGCTCATCGTGTTCTGCACGGCGAGAATCACGAACAGCGACAGAAATAAACCCAGAGTCGCGGTGATTTGAATAAACGAAGTGTAAAAACCACGCCGATGGTCGGGAACGTGTTCGGCGACGTAAACCGCCGCGCCGCCGTATTCGCCGCCCAAAGCCAAACCCTGCAGCACGCGAATCAGCAGCAGAATAATCGGCGCGGCAATCCCGATTTGCGCATAAGTCGGCAGAAATCCGATAATGGCGGTTGCGCCGCCCATAATCAAAAGCGTGACGAGAAAAGCGTATTTGCGCCCGACAATATCGCCGATGCGTCCGAAAAATAACGCTCCGAACGGACGCACGATAAAGCCGACGGCGAACGTCGCCAAATACGCGATGTAAGCGAAAGTGTCGTTACCCGGCGGATAAAAAAGCGGCGAAATGACTCCGGCGAGCGAGCCGAAAATGTAAAAGTCATACCACTCGATCATCGTCCCGACCGATGACGCGCCGATGACCTGCCAAATTTTGCCGGTTGAAATTTCTTCGCTGTAGGAAGCGCCCGTGTCCTTTGCCGATGCCGCCATTTTTTTCTCCTGCAAAAAATTAACGCACTAACCGACCGAAGCGCAAGCGGCACGCCGCACTTTAGTTTGGCGCAACTTGCAAGTTTTGATTTTCTCCTGCGTTCCAAAATCAGTAAGCGGCTTTTGGCGAAAGAACGTAAAGCTAGTTTGAAACGAAAAATTAAAGTAAGATGAGACGCGCTGACGCAACCTTTCTCCCGCTTGGGCGCTCAAACGAAGCGAGCGCGAGAAAAACCCCTGAAAATATGAAACGACTGACTTCTTTGACATTGGTTTTATCAATTTATTTAAGTTTGATTGCGCCAATCGGCAATCATTTGGTTCAACTGGCAAACGCCCAGAAAACAAGCGGGAGAACGCGGGCGGCAAATATCAATATGAACTTAGCAAACGGATTGCAGTTTCGCCTTAGCGAAGGCGAAGCGGGCGCGGAATCGCGCGAGAAACAACCGCCCGCGAAAACCGATGCGTTGTCGGAAAACGAAACGTCGAATCTTTTAAAACGCATTCCGCCGATTAAAGAACAAACTGACGATAAAACCGATTTTGCAAAGCGCGTCGGCAGCCTGTCCGCGCCGAAAACAGGGAAAATGATTCCCGTTAAATTTCCCGCCGACGAGTCGCGCGGAACGCCGAAAGTAAACGCGGAAAACGCACTGGAAGTCATTCGCTTTTCGCCCGAAGGCGAAGTAAATCTCGCGCCGGATTTGTCGGTGACGTTTTCGCAGCCGATGGTCGCCGTCACTTCGCAGGAACAAGCCGCGCAAACTGTTCCCGTTCAATTGTCGCCGCAAACCGAAGGCAGATGGCGCTGGTTAGGGACGAAAACTTTAATGTTCGACGCGACGAAACGCCTTCCGATGGCGACGAAATTCACCGCTCGCGTTCCCGCCGGAACAAAATCCGCCAACGGTCAAACTCTAGGCAAAGATGTTACCTGGACGTTCGCCACGCCGCCGCCGAAGATTGAAACGAAAATTCCGAACGGGCAAATCACCAGGCGCGACGCAATCGTTTTTATTTCATTCGATCAGGAAATAAATGCGGAAGCGGTTTTACGAACAATCAAAGTTTCGGCGGGCGGACGAGTTTTACCGATTCGCCTTGCGACGCAGGAAGAAATCGAACGCGACACGAGTATTTCATATTACGCCAAACAAGCGCAGCCGAAACGCTGGCTCGCGTTTCGCGCCGTGACAAATGAAAATACAACGGAAAACGCTTTGCCGTCGGCTTCCGCGATTACGGTAACGGTTGAAAAGGGAATGCCGTCAGCGGAAGGACCTTTGACGACGACCGCCGCGCAAACTTTTAACTTCCAAACCTACAGCCAATTAAAATTCACGGGCGGCTATTGCGGCTGGCGCGAAAATAAAAACTGCTCGCCGTTCGAGGCGTGGTCTATGGAATTTAACAACGCGCTCGACGCGGCGAGTTTCACCAAAGAAATGGTGCGAATCGAGCCGCCAGTCGAAGGCTTGAACATTTTTCCGTCCGGCAATCAAATTTACATTCAAGGCTACAAAAAGGGAAGAACCGTTTACAAAGTAACGGTTGCCGGCGCGTTGAAAGACATCTTCGGTCAATCGCTCGGCGCGCCCGCGACGGCGACGATTCGCGTCGGTTCTGCCGAACAGAGTTTGTATTCGCAGGGCGGCGCGATGATTCTGCTCGACCCGACCGCCAAGCCCGCGTATTCGGTTTATTCGACGAATCATAATCAAGTCAAAGTCAGAATTTATTCGGTGCAGCCGACTGATTGGCAACAATTTCAAGGATATTTGCGCCGCATCAATTATGACGACGACAAGCAAAAACCGACGATTCCGGGAAAATTGGTTTCCGATAAAATCGTTCAAATTGTAAACACGCCCGACGAATTGGTCGAAACGAGAATTGATTTGACGGAATTTTTAGACGGCGGTTTCGGGCATTTAATCGTTGACATCGAGCCGACCGTGCGGCGCGACAAATACGACCGGACGAGAATTTTCACCTGGGCGCAGGCGACGCAAATCGGACTCGATGCGTTTGTTGATAATCAGGAATTAGTCGGCTTTGTGACGGAACTCAAAACAGGCAAACCGATTACTGGCGTTGAGCTTTCAATTTACCCGAACGGTTCAAAAGTGGTGAGTCAGGAGTCGAGAATCGAGAGCGAAGATGCGATTACGGGTTGGTGGGATTGGTTGACGAGTTGGGGAACGTCCGATGATGCGACAAAAGAAACTCAGACGGTTGAAGGAAACGGAGAAGTTTCGGAAACGGAAACGGTCGCCGAAGCGCAAACGAATCAAACGACCGCGAACGGGATTTTGCGATTGCCCTTACCCGTCGAATCGCCGAAACAACAAAATCTTTTGATTGCGAAGAAGGGAAAAGACAGCGCGTTTTTGCCTGAAAATACTGATTACTACTGGCAGGAATCGGGAAATTGGTATAAGAAAACCACCGATAACCAACTGCGCTGGTTCACGTTTGACGACCGCAAAATGTATCGCCCGAAAGAGGAAGTCGCCGTTAAAGGTTACATCCGCAAAATCACGGCGGGTAAATTCGGCGACGTCGAACCGATTGGCGACGCAGGTGGCGCGATAAATTATTCGGTTAAAGATTCCCGAAATAATGAAATCGCCAAAGGCGCGACGACGCTCAACGCTTTCGGCGCGTTCGATTTGAAATTCAATTTGGCTGACAACGCCAATCTCGGAAATTCGAGAGTTGATTTTTACCTGAATAAACCAATAGACGAATCGCCGAATTTTTCGCACAATTTTCAAATTCAGGAATTTCGCCGCCCGGAATTTGAAGTTTCGGCAAAGGTTGAAACCGAAGCGCCGCATTTCGTCGGCAATTCGGCGAACGTTTCCGTCGAAGCGAAATACTACGCGGGCGGCGGGCTGGCGAACGCCGACGCGAACTGGACGGTGACGGCATCGCCGACCAATTACACGCCGCCGAATCGGGACGATTACACTTTCGGAACCTGGATTCCGTGGTGGCGCAGTTACGGCCGCGATTACGAATCGGATGGCGGCTATCGTCCGGGCGGAGCGAGCAGTTCGCAATCGTTCAAGGGCGTAACGGACGCGAGCGGCAAGCATCTTTTGAAAATTGATTTTGAATCGGTCAAACCGCCGCGCCCGTATAATGTCACGGCGCAGGTTTCCGTGCAGGACGTGAACCGCCAAACTTTTGCGAGTTCGACAAATTTGCTCGTGCATCCGGCGGATTTATACGTCGGCATAAAATCGCCCCGAACATTTGTGCAGAAAGGCGAAACAATCGAAATCGAATCAATCGTTTCTGACATTGACGGGAAGTTGATTGCCAATCGTGATGTCGAAATTAAAGCGGTTTTGAAAGATTGGACTTTCGACAAAGGCGCGTGGAAAGAGGAAACGATTGACGAGCAAACGTGCAGCGTCAAATCCGCCGACAAATCTGTGACGTGCAAGTTCACGGCGAAAGCGGGCGGACGTTATACGATTACGGCGCGCGTGATGGACGACCGCGAGCGGTTTAACGAAAGCGAAATTACGATTTGGGTCGCGGGCGGGAAAACAGTGCCGAAGCGCAACGTCGAACAGGAAGAAGCGCAAATTATTCCGAACAAAAAAGAATACGCGCCGAACGAAACCGCGGAAATTCTGGTGCTGGCGCCGTTCACTCCGGCGGAAGGCGTTCTGACTTTGCGGCGAGAAGGTTTGGTGAAAACCGAGCGGTTTTCGATGAAGGAATCTTCAATCGTTTTGCGGATTCCTTTGGAAGAAAAATATCTGCCGAACATCACGGCGCAGGTTGATCTTGTCGGCTCGACGGCGCGGACGAACGACAAAGGCGAAGTTGAGGCGAAATTATCAAATCGTCCGGCGTTTGCGAGCGGCTCGATTAATCTGCCGATTTCAACCGATTCGAGAAAATTAAATGTTTCCGCCGAACCCGAATCGAAAACGCTCGAACCGGCTGGGGAAACGAAAATCAATGTCGCGGTGACGGATAAAAACGGCGAGCCGGTCGCCAATTCGGAAGTCGCGGTCGTCGTGGTTGACGAATCGGTGTTGGCTTTGACGGGTTATCAGCTCGCCAATCCGATGAGCGTTTTTTACACGGCTCGCGCGGCGGGCGTGACCGATTATCATTTGCGGAAAGACGTTTTGTTGGGCAATCCCGACGATGTGAAACCGCCGCCGCCAGTAGAAAGTTTATCTGTAAGCGGAAGGTCAGTCAGCGATTTGGCTATGATGTCGCCTGGAGTTGCCGCGCCGACATCTGCGATGAGGAGAGAAAAAGGCAGACAACAAATTGACGGCGCGAGAGGCGCGGAAAACGAATTTAGAATTGATGGGCAAGAAACTAATCCAATCAATCTCCGGGAAAACTTTAGCGCGCTCGCCGTTTTTGCGACGTCGGTGAAAACTGATTCAAACGGCAAAGCGGTTGTCCCCGTCAAACTGCCTGACAATTTAACGCGCTATCGCATAATGGCGGTTTCGGTTGACGCGGGCAAGCGGTTCGGCAAAGGCGAATCGAATATCACGGCGAAACAGCCGTTGATGGTGCGCCCGTCAGCGCCGCGCTTTATGAACTTCGGCGATCGAATCGAATTGCCCGTCATCGTTCAAAATCAAACTGACAAGGAAATTTCGGTTGACGTTGCCGTTCGCGCGACGAACGCGACTTTAACGGCTGGCGGCGGACGCAAAGTTACGATTGCGCCGAACGACCGCGCCGAAATTCGCTTTCCGGTCGCGGCGGAAAAGGCTGGCACGGCGCGTTTTCAAATCGCGGCAACGGCTGGCAAATTCACCGACGCGGCGGAAATTTCTCTGCCCGTTTGGACGCCTGCCACGACCGAAGCGTTTGCGACTTACGGCACGACTGACCAGAACGGCGCGATTGTCCAGCCCGTCCAAACACCGGGCGACGTTTTCCCGCAATTCGGCGGTTTGGAAATTACGACGAGTTCGACACAGTTGCAGGAATTGACCGACGCATTCATTTATCTTTATCGCTATCCGTATGAATGTTCGGAACAAGTCGCCTCAAGAATGATTTCCATCGCCGCGCTGCGCGACGTTTTGACGGGGTTCAAATCGAAAGATATGCCGTCGGAAGCGGAGATCAAAGCGAGCTTTGAGAAAGACATCAAAATTCTGCAATCGCGCCAGCGCGACGACGGCAGTTTCGGAATGTGGAAACGCGACCGCGAGCGTTACGAATATCCGTTTCTGACGGTTCACGTCGCTCACGCTTTGGCTTTGGCAAAAGCGAAAGGTTACAAAGTGCCTGACGAGATGTTGAATAAAACGAAGCCTTTCTTGAAAAACGTCGAAACCAAATTCGACGAATGGCACAAAAAATCGCCGCAAGCGCGCTGGACGATTTCCGCCTACGCGATTTACGTCCGCAATATGACGGGCGACAAAGACGCGACGAAAGCCAAAAAACTTTTAGCCGAAGCGACGGTTCAAAAAATGCCGTTTGAAGCGTTGGGCTGGATACTTTCGGTTCTCGCCGACGATGTAAATTCGGCGGTCGAAGTCGAAACCATCAAACGCTTTTTGATGAACCGCACGACGGAAACGGCGGCGACGGCGAATTTCGTCACCGATTACGGCGACGCGCAATGGCTGATTATGTATTCCAACCGCCGCGCCGACGGCGTGCTTTTGGAAGCGTTGATCAAAGCCGACGCGCAAAACGATTTGATTCCGAAACTGGTGCGCGGACTTCTTGACCATCGCACAAAAGGCGCGTGGTCGAATACGCAGGAAAATGTTTTCATTCTGCTTGCGCTCGATAAATACTTCAACGCTTTTGAACGAGTCACCCCTGATTTTGTGACGCGCGTTTGGCTCGGAAACACTTACGCGGGCGAAGAACCGTTCAAAGGTCGCTCGATTGATTCAAATCTTTTGAACGTCCCGATGAGTTATTTGACCGAACAAAACGGCGCGGCGAATTTGATTATGGATAAACAAGGCGCGGGTCGTCTGTATTACCGAATCGGAATGAAATACGCGCCGAAGAATTTGAATCTTCAACCGGCGGATTACGGCTTTACGGTTTTGCGAACTTACGAAGCGATTGACAACGCCGAAGACGTGAAACAAAACGCCGACAATTCGTGGACGATAAAAGCCGGTTCGCGCGTTCGAGTTCGTCTGACGATGGTCGCTCAAGCCAGACGTTATCATGTCGCGCTGGTTGACCCGCTGCCCGCCGGTTTGGAAATTCTTAATCCCGAACTCGCCGTCACCGAAGCGATTCCAGCCGATAACGGCGGCAATACTTCGGTCGTCGAATACGGCTCGCAATCTTACGGACGCGGTTATTACAATTGGCGCTGGACGTGGTTTGAGCATCAGAATTTCCGCGACGAACGCGCCGAAGCGTTTTCGGCTCTCTTGTGGGAAGGCGTTTATAAATATACTTATGTGGCGAGAGCGACGACTCCGGGACAATTTGTCGTGCCGCCCGCCAAAGCTGAGGAAATGTATCATCCCGAAACTTTCGGACGCACGGGAACCGATTTCGTTAATGTCGAGTAAAACATTAAAAGCGCGGGGACGGCATATCAATCCGTCCCCGCGCTTTTAATGTTTTCAATGAAACTTGTATTGGGTGTCTCATTCGGTATTCGATTAAATTAAGATTGAAAACTCCCTCAACGAATAAGTAAACTGCCGGAGCGGGAACGTCCGGCAGTGTTAAGCATTACATTATTCGCCGTGGCGAACCCTCGAAAGATTGCGTTCAACGGCTTGAAGTTCCGCATTGGTCGCTGCGGGATTGCTGATAGTCGTTTCTGATGCCGCCATCAAAACAAGAAAATCAACTGATCCGCTTTGTAGCGAAACGGTGCTGTCCCAATCAATGGCGCCGCTAGCGAATTGCAGCCAAGCCCGCATAAGTTCGGCGCGGGCGTTGGCGCGCCGGTCTCCGCCGTTCGGCGAAAGGACGGCATGTACGTCGGCGGTCGTTACAACCAACACCGTTTCCGAGAATACGCCGGACACGGCGTTGACTATTTCCAGGTAACCCAGCGCCGTCGCAGTGTCAATGTGCGGCGATCCGTTGCCTGAATACTGATGCTTCCACCAACCCATTCCTTGAGTCTGTTGAGCGGTGCCGGTAACGATCACGTTGGCGGATGCGTTGTCGCTGCCGCCGTCATCGTCTGCCAGCACAACGCTGACATCTTCAACTCCCACCGATGCGTAAAGCGCGTCGTTTGAGTCCGAAGCCAGAAATGGAAATGTGCCGAGCGGACTCTTTGGCAAATCGGCGGAAATTCCGTTGTTAAAGTATGTCTTCACGCCGCCTGCCGCCCACGTAAACTTTAAGTCGTCCGAGCCCGGATCAGAACCTTGTGCCGATGATGAAAGCGCTGTTCCAGACTCGACAATCAGATAATTACCGCCCGGGAAACTTACAGCGTCGCTCGTATCCAGGCTCACGGTCGGATCAAGGTTGGCAACTGTTACCGTGGCAATATCAAACCCGGCTCCGCCGTCGTCGTCGGTCACAGTGATCAGGACGTTATAAACTCCGTTGTCGCCATAAACGCGGCTGACGCCCGAAGCTAGTTGGGCGACACTCACATTCTGCGGCGCGCTGCCATCGTTCCAGTTGATAGTCGCTGTATGAGTATCCTGCGTGCCGGGATCGGTGAAGGTTGCGCGGACAGTAGCGGCAACTCCCTCATTGATATTGTCGCCCAACGCATTCACCGTCGGCGCGACGTTTAGAACTGTGACGGTCGCCGTGTCGCTGTCGGTCAAAGCAGACCCCGCCGAAACGTCGCCGCCGACATCGCTGACGGTTAAAGTGAGATCGGTTGCCGCATCGTCAACTGCGGTGTAGCTCGGCGTTGCGCTCGAAGCGTTGTCGAGAGTAGTTCCTGGTGACCAGGTATAGGTCAGCAGAGCGTTTTCCGGATCGTTGCTGCCGGTGCCGTCTAACTGCACGACTGAGCCTTCGTTGACTTGATATGGTCCGCCGGCATCGGCGGTCGGAGCGGTATTCGTACACGGACCCGCGACGTAAGATTCGCCGTCGGTGTATAAATTATCATTATTGTCGTCTCCGTTATCTTCGCCGAAACAAACGAACGTCACAACATTCCAAGACCCGCTGACAAATCCTCCGAGCGCGCTGAACGGCGGACTGGGCGCGCCGTCAGGAACGGCTGCCACTTCAAAATGAAGATGCGAACCGTCTGCCGAGCCGACATCGCTCTGCAAACCGAGAGCTTGACCCACTAAAATTGTATCGCCGACTTCCCAGCCGTTCGCGGTTACCGAGCCGGTCGCAAAGTGTGTATACTTCGTCCATTCTCCGTTCGGATGTTCGATCCATACATAGTTGTTATAATCCGAACAATCGCCGACCACCGTATTACTGTCAAGACAACTGTGTTCGAGCGCGTCGTCCTGCGGCGTCGTTCCGTCCGCCGCCAAACCGTCGCCCCGTTCGTTGTAATCGCCGTTTTTGTCAACGAGTCCGCGGATTGTACCCGAAGCGGCGGCAACAATCGTGCTTAAATCGCCGCCGCCGAGATCAACTCTGTTCAGCACATTGGGGTGATTATGATGGTCATTATTGGCTGTCACATCGGTTCCGTTCGCATACGGAATACGGTAGATACCGCTCGAAATCGTGAAGCTATGGTGAGCTTTGACCGTGTTGCTCCCGAACGAGTTGAAAGACGCAAAATAAAGTGCGGTAATTACAATCAAAGTCAGAACTCTGACATAGTTTTTCGTTAATAATATACTTTTCATTGAATTTCTCCTTTTAATATGATTATTCTGATCCAATAGATAGAATTATTTTTTTATTTTATCTATGCGGCTTGCTAACTAATGCGCTAAGAACCCGGGAAACCTATCACAGAAAACAAAAATAATTTTTGGTACTTAAAAACAGATAATATTGAATTTCAATATTTCTTATCCGGTTTTGCTGTTTTGGGCGAAAGCCAAAGTTACGAAAATCGCTAAAGTTGCGATTTCCGTTAGTTTTTTCATAGTTTTTGTTCTCCTTCAATGTTTTATTTGTGGTTAACTGTTTGCCTTTTGTTCGAGTGCTTAAAAGTAAATTTCAGCGGGCGAAATCAAAAGTCGGATTCGCGCCCGCCTTTTTGGTCTTACTGCTTGATTTCCGAAGTGTGGTCGGCGGCGACTTGCCAGCGTCCGTCGCGCCACACCCAGGTTGTCGTATAGCGTTCGCTGCCGTCGAAAGGTTTGCCGTCTTTGTCCGCGCCTTTGAAGCGGACGGCGCCGGTTTCAACGGCGGCATTGTTGCCGATAATGCGCACTTTTTGATCGGTGATGTCGAAGATTTCAAATTTCGCGGGAGTTTTGTAGCCCGCTACGTCTTCGGCTTTGTTTTTAACTTTGCCGCGCTCGTTGGTGTATGTATATTCGTCCGCCAAAATGCGCTCGATTCCAGTCGCATCTTGAGTTTTAATTATCCGCCCGTATTCCTGTCCCATTTTCAAGACTTGCTGTTCCATCAATTTCCGGTCGTGCTGCTGTTCGGAAATATGCTCGGCGACAACCATCCAATTACCGCTGCGTTTTTCCAAAACCACGGTGTAACGTCCTTTGTCCGTATGCTGTTCGGCTTTGTCATCGGCAATTGGAGTCGTTGTCGCAATCCAAGTTCCGGTCAAAACAGCCGTGTTGCCCATCACTTTGGCTTTCGCGTCTTCGTTTTTGAGCGAGATTAATTTATGAGTCGGCTTTTCTTTTTCTTTTCTGAGCCATTCCAAAACCTGCGCTCTATTTTCCGTTTTGCCGACTTCGGTTGAAAAAGTGTAGTCGTCAGCCAGAACGCGCTCGAAGAAAGCGGTGTCACGATTGAAAATGGCTTGTTCGTATTGCGCGTTGAATTTCAAAATTTCCTGCTCGGCTTTTCCGTCTTGGGCGAAAGCCGCGAAGGTTGAAAAGATTGTTATCAGTGTAATCGTCAGTAATTTTTTCATTGAATTGCTCCTTTTTTGTTTTTTATTCTTTTCGTTTCAAAGTAGTCGGTAAGCGAATTGCCGCAAATCGTTTCCGTTAAGCCGACAAAGTGGATTTGATCATCGAGAAAAAGTTGTTTAATTTCCTCGAAGTTGAGGTGAAAAACAGAGACGATTTGCGGCGGTGAGAAAACGCGAACGTTTGCGCGGCAAACTTCGCAATAAACCATTGAGGCGTCGCGCGTTCGAATAATCGTTACTTGGTGTGTTTCGACGGTAATCTCGGTTCGTTTTTTATTGGTCATAAACATACTCGGCTTTTCTTAAATTAAAATTTATTGCCTCAAACGTCGGTTTCTGCTACGATTCGTTTTTTAACGGCAAAACCGAATTCTGATAAAATCCAAAAGCACAGTCGCTTGCATAAACGGCATCTTGGCAAAAAGCGCTATTAAAAATCTTTAATTCGGTGGCTAAAATTTCCTAAATTTTCCTAAACCGATGGAAACCCTGACAAAACAAACATTTAAGTTTGCGGATTTTGAGCTTGACGCGGCGAAACGCCTTCTGCTCAAACAGGGAAAAGTCGTTGCGCTGAATTCAAAGACCTTCGATTTGCTGCTGACACTGGTGGAAAATCGCGGGCGGGTTTTGAGCAAAGAGGATTTGCTCAATCGAGTTTGGGCGAACCAATTTGTCGAAGAAAATAATCTGTCGGTTCAAATTTCCGCGCTTCGGAAAATCTTCGGCGAGAAAAAAGGCGAGCATCAATTTATCGTCACCGTGCCGGGCAAAGGGTATAAATTTGCCGCCGACATTCACAACACCGACGACCAAAAAGAACTCATCATTGAAAATCACAGTTTTTCCCGCATTATTGTTGAAGAGGAAAACGGTTTTTCAAACGAAACGATTATCAATTCAAAGACTGCTAGTTTTGAAAAAGGAGCCGAATTAGCCGCGCCGAAACGCCCGCCGGTTTCTCGATTAACGCTCGCTTTGGGATTGACGGCGCTGCTGCTGATTGGCGGCGCGTCCGCCTGGATTTATCAATCACGCAATCAGACGGGCGGAAATCCGAAAGCAGACGCGCTCGCCGTTTCGCCGCAATTGAAAACACGAGTTTTCACGACGGCAGGCGGCGTTCCGCATCGCGTCGCCATCGCGCCGGACGGCAAATCTCTGGCTTACGTGCAACGCTTCAAAGGGCTGGATTCGATCTGGCTCGGCGATTTGGAAACCAACAACAGCATTCAAATCACCGCCGCTTCAGACCGCTTGCACAGCTATCTCGCTTTTGCGCCCGACGGTAAAAGTCTTTATTTCACCGCCCGCGACGATAATCATTTGATTTGGACGCTGATGCGCGTCTCGATTTATGGCGGCGCGGCGCGCGATTTGATTACCGGCGTTCACAGCCAGATTTCGTTTTCGCCCGACGGCAAACAACTCGCTTTTCTCCGCAAAGACGCTGAGACAGACCAAAATTCCCTTGTCGTCGCCGACGCTGAAACGGGACGCGACGAGAGAATTTTACTCGAACCCGAAAAACCGCAAAGATTCACCGGTCGCGGCGTTTCGTGGTCGCCCGACGGCAAATTGATTGTTGTCGTCGGCGCATCGGACGAGCAAGGAAAAAACTGCGAGATTCTGGCGGTTGATGTTGCCGGCGGAACGATAAACAAAATCGGCGGCAAAGCGTGTTACGGCGGTTCGAATTTGGTTTGGCTGCCCGACGGAAGCGGCATCATTTTGACGGCTGACGGCGTTAACAGAAATGAAAACGGGCAAATCTGGCTGGTTTCCTATCCGTCAGGCGAAGCCAGAACAATTACCAATGACACGCTCAATTACGGCGATTTCAGTTTGAGCGTTTCGGCTGACAACCGGATCGCCGTTTTGGAAACCCGGACAGACCCGGAAATTTGGCTGGCGGAGAATGACAAAGCGGAAAACGCCCGGCAAATTTTTGAAGGTGCGCGGTCGCGGGGCGAAGGCGGGCTGGGCTTAGACATCGCGCCGGACGGAAAAATTCTCTTCGTCGCCCGCACGGGCGGCAGCCGCGCCGTTTGGGAAATGAACCCGGACGGCACGAATCAGCGACAGCTCACCGCTTCGAACAAAGATTCGGACGATGTGCAAATCAGCGCGACGGCGGACAATCGTTTTCTCGTTTTTGAATCGAATCGTTCGGGAAAATCCGAAATCTGGCGGAGCAATCGGGACGGCAGCAACCTGACGCAGCTGACCGCCGGTGGCGGCGAAAACTCAGAACCGACGCTCTCGCCCGACGGTTTGTGGGTGATTTACACGGCGAAGCGCGATAGAAAATCCACGCTTTGGCGCGTTTCGGTAGAAGGCGGCGAACCGTCGCAAATTACCGATGAAGAAACATCTTGGGCTTCGGTTTCGCCCGACGGAAAATATATCGCCTGCGCGTTTGGAAAAGCCGTTGACTCCGCTACTGGTAAACGCATCGCCGTTATTCCGTTTGAAGGCGGTCGCCCGGTTGAAATTTTCAATACCGCCAAACACGGCATCGCGTATAATCGCCTGCGCTGGTCGCCCGACGGCAAAGCGATTATTTACAAAGACAACGTGCAGGGACTTTGGCGGCACGATTTGGACAAGGAAAAACCCGAGGCGATGAAGGGTTTTGACGACCTCAGAGTTTTTCATTTCGCGTATTCAGCCGACGGAAAGTTGATTTATTCCGGCGGTGTTCAGATGCGCGAGATAGTCATCCTGGAAAATTTCGCCAAACAATGATTTACCGTTTCGACAATTTTCAGATTAGATAAAAATTCAATCGGCGATGATAAGAAAATCCATTTTAACTTT
>CADCUR010000221.1:0-10229 GCA_902805935.1 uncultured Pyrinomonadaceae bacterium | reverse complement strand
ATTATCTGTGCGACGAATGTTTTCGCCCGGAGAAACGGCAACCTTAATGAAATTTGACATCCACGAAGAAACACGAAGAAACACTAAAATTCCTTTGTGTTTCTTCGCGGATAAAAATCTTTCTATTTCAACTCGCTCGTCAAAATCGCGCCGCCGAGTTGTGCCAAAACCGCCGTCGCCTTGACGACTTTACGGCTCGCTTTGTCAATCCAGACAGTTTGATTATCTCCGTCCTCGGAGGTCAGTGTGATTTTGTAAGCGTCGAATTCGCCCGCCGGAACTGTTACTCGTTCCGTCCCGACGACTTTGAGTATCATCGTTTTGACCTTGTTGGCTTGCGCGTCGTAATTACGAAAACTCGTCATATAGTTTTCCGCCAAAGGCAAGGTAGCGATGATGCTGTGGCTGCCCGTGCCGTCGGCGAAAAGCGTGCCGCCCAAATCCTGGCTGATCGGTTTGGTTTGTCCGCCCATCGTCATCGAACCGACGGCTTTTCCGTCTTTGATTTCAAACTCGGCTTTCATTTGTCCCATCTGGTCGAACGAACGTTTTTTCATCATCAAAGTTCCTTTTTCGATGACGGACATTTCTTTGATTACGCCCTGTGGAGTCGTTACGTCTTCGGTAATCGTCCACGCGCCGTTTTCCTCTTTGACTTCGTAGGCGATTGTCATCGGAATCGTTTGACCGCCTGCGATGACTGACGCTTGATAATTTAATCGCTCGGCTTTCAAATCCATCGTCGGTTTCGGCGCGGGCAGTTTTGACGAATCAATTTTCTCAGCCATTTTCACCGTTTTCGGGTCAATCGTGATTTCCTTCAAACGCTTGGCGGCATCGTCCGAAACGGTTTCCTGGAAACGTCCTTTCAAGTATTTCGCCAGAAACTTTTCGGCTTCGGCGAACAACGCCAAATTATTTACCGGTCGCTGAAAACCGTGTCCTTCGTCGTCCGCCAAAATATACTGCACCGGATAATTTCTGTCGCGCAGGGCAATAACGATTTGGTCGGATTCGCTTTTTTTTACGCGCGGGTCGTTCGCGCCCTGCACAATCATCAGCGGCGTTTTGATTTTGCCGACGTGATTGAGCGGCGATTGGCGTTCGAGCTGCGCTTTGCCTTCGGGCGTTGACGGGTCGCCCATACGCTTGTAAAAAACCTGTCGAAACGAAGCCCAATACGGCGGAATCGAATTGAGCAAAGTATTCAAATTCGACGGCGCGACAATCGCCACCGCTGCCGCGTATAAGTCCGGCGTGTAAGTGACGCCCGCCAGCGTCGCGTAACCGCCGTAACTGCCGCCCAAGATTCCGATGCGTTTCGGGTCGGCGACGCCTTCGTCTATTAAATGCTTGACGCCCCAGGTGATGTCGTCCTGCATTTTATCGCCCCATTGATTGTTGCCCGCGTCAATAAATTTTTTGCCGTAGCCGGTCGAGCCGCGGAAGTTCGGCATCAGCACGACGTAACCGCGATTGGCGAAAAATTGCGCGAGCGCGGCAAAACCCCATGAATCGCGGTACCAAGGTCCGCCATGCGGAACGACCAAAAGCGGTAGATTTTTCCCGTTTGTTCCTTTCGGAATCGTTAGATACGCGGGAATTTCCAAGCCGTCCGAAGATTTGTAGCGAATCGGCTTCATGGGCGACAACGCTTCGCGCGGCAGTTTTTCCCGAACCGTGTATTGTTTGGTTAATTGTTTCGCACGGCGGTCGAACAGATAAGTCGAACCGGGTTCGGTGTCGCTGTAAGCCGAGACGATCCACAAATTTTCGTCTTTGGTCGAACTGCCCAAACCGATTTCCACATTCGGCAATTTGCTTTGCAGAAATTTATAATCGGCTTCAAAAGTTTTGTCTTTCCAGTAGCGCCGTACGCGGTCGTCGTTGTAAGTCGTCAAAATCAACTCGTCGGTCAATTCCGAAAAAACCGCGCTGCCGAAATCAACGCGGTTCAGCGGATCGGCTTCGACCGGCTCTTCCTTCAAAGTTTCCGGGTCGAAAAGAACGAGGCGCGCCAAATCCGTGTTGCCTTTGTTCGTTTCCATATAAACGCGCCGATTGTCTTTGTGAAAACGAACGGGCGTGCAGATTTCAAACACATTGCACGAATAAATTTTCGTGAATTTATCGCCGTCAACTTTTAGAATTTCCGTGTCGCCCGCATCAGTCGAGCGATTCGCCAGCCGCAGTTTGTCGGCGTTGTCGAAAACCCAGCCGGTCAAGCGGTCGGTGTTTTTGCGGAGCAGAGTTTTTTCGCCGGTCGAAATTTTAACTTTATATAAATCGTGCCAAGCCGCGTCGCGGTCGTTGATGCCAATGTATATAAAATCCGGCTCTGATTCGGGAACGGCGTAAATCGCGGTCTGCACTTTTTCGGCGTTCGTTAGATTCTTCGCCTTCGGAATTCCATTTGATGCGTCCGCCGGGTTGACCGAATAGACATTAAAATTCTCGTCCCCGTCGTTATCTTTGACGAATAGGATTTTATTGTCCCAACTCCAGAAATAGCCGCCGACGGGACGCTTTTTTTCTTCGGTCAGCGGTTTGGCTTTATCAAAGGAATCGTTGACGCCTTTAACCCAGACATTACGCACGTCATTAAGCGGTCGGATAAAAGCGATGTATTTGCCGTCGGGCGAAATTTGCGCGCCCGTAATTTCCGGGTTGCCGAAAAACAATTCGCGGTCAATGAGCGGCATCTGAGCAAAACTATTCATACTAAAAAATGTAGAAGATACAGTTAGAATTGTAAAAATCAAAATTTGCTTAAACATAATTTTCTCCTGCTTTCAAATCGCCGCTAATCGGGTCAGCGGTCAAGAGCTTTTCTTCTTTTTCTCGGTCGAAATTCAATTCAACATTTTTCTTTTAATTTTTTATCCGTCAGCGCAAACTTATTACGGATTGAGCGGAAAAGGGAAAGGAAAATCCGTGTCCGTTCCCCTTTTCTCGTTTTATTTGAAAGGGCGAAGAATTACTTTTCTTTGGTCGCGGTAAACGTAATTGGCGGCAGACCCGGACCGGACAACGTGCCGGTCATTTTGTCGCCGTCAATCGCGCCTTCCATTTTCAGTTCCATCGGCTGCCCTTGCACTTCGACTTTGAAAGTTCCCATTAAAGTCTTTCCGCTGACTTTGCCTTCGGTCAAAGTTCCGCCGCCCATCGCCGAAGACAGCGAACCGCTCAGCGCGGCGCCGTCTTGTTTTAATTCGAGCTGAATCGGAATCGTTTGACCGCCGGCATCAGCCGTCATCGTCCATTTGCCGCCGAGATTAACAGTCGGCGCGGCGTTCATCTCAACTTTTTTGGCGAACGTGACGGTCTTTGGGTCAACCGTAATTTCTGTCAGCCGTTTGGCGACTTCCGGCGTCATTGATTCCTGAAAACGTCCTTTCAGATGTTTCGCCAGAAATTTCTCAGCCGCCGCGAGCATCGCCATATTGTTGATGGGACGCGCAAAGCCGTGACCTTCGTCAGGCGCGACGATGTATTCGACCGGGAAACCGCGGTCGCGCAGCGCGACGACGATTTGGTCGGCTTCGCGTTTGTTGACGCGCGGATCATTTGCGCCTTGCACGACCATCAGCGGCGTTTTGATTTTATCGGCGGAATTGACCGGCGACTGGCGCATCATTTGAGCTTTGCCTTCGGGCGTGTTCGGGTTGCCCATTCTGGCATACATCAAAGTTCGTCCGGCTTCCCAATACGGCGGAATCGCTTCGAGCAGAGTTACCGTGTTCGACGGCGCGACAATCGCCACGCCCGCCGCGTAAACGTCCGGCGTGAACGCTACGCCCGCCAGCGTCGCGTAGCCGCCGTAGGAGATGCCCATAATGCCGACGCGCTTCGGGTCGGCGATGCCTTCGCTGATTAAATGCTTGACGCCCCAAGTGATGTCGTCCTGCATTTTCTGTCCCCATTCGTTGTTTCCGGCGGTCAAAAATTTCTTGCCGAAACCGGTCGAAGCGCGGAAATTGGGCTGCAAAACGGCGTAGCCGCGATTCGCCAAGAATTGCGACCAAGGGTTGTAGCCCCAGAAATCGCGCGCCCACGGTCCGCCGTGCGGAAAGACGACGACCGGCAGATTCTTCGCCGACGCGCCTTTCGGAAGCGTCAGATAAGCGGGAATTTCCAAGCCGTCCGAAGATTTATAACGAACGGTTTTGACCGGCGAGAGAGCCGCGCGATCAATGTTCTGGCGAATTTTATACTGCGGCGTGATTTGACGGGTTTTGCGGTTGAACAAAATCGTTTCGCCCGGTTCGGTGTCGCTGAAAACGTTGACCAGAATCATCTGCTCGTCAGCCGTGCGCGAGCCGAAGCCGATTTCCATATTCGGATATTTCGACTGCAAAAATTTGTAATCGTCTTCAAACTTTTTGTCTTTCCAATAAATCTTTGTGCGGTCGTCGGTATAGGAAGTCGAGGTGATTTCGTCCGTCAAATCGGAAAACGAAGCGCCGCCGAAGTCTACTCTTTTGAGCGGATCGCTTTCGACCATTTCTTCTTTGCCCGTTTCGACATCGAGCAAAATCAGACTCGTCAAATCGTTGCCGCCTTTGTTCGTCGTCATATAAACGCGCCGATTGTCTTTGTGGAAACGGACGGGACCGCAGACTTCAAACAAATCGCAGGTGTAAATGACCTTTGCCGTGCCGTCGGCGTCGAGCCGCAAAACTTCGGTGTGACCGTTTTGCGGCGTGCGCACGGCGAGCCGCATTTTGTCCGCGTTGTCGAATACGTAACCGCCGATGCGGTCTTTATTTTCTTTGACGAGCGTGCGTTCTCCCGTCGAAAGTTTGACTTTGTAAAGGTCGTGCCAGGCTTTGTCGCGTTCGTTGATGCCGACGAAAATCGCGTCCGGTTCGCTTTCCGGCACAGCGATGATTTGCGCGCGCACGCTTTTGCCGTCGGTGATGTTGCGCGGCTGGGGAACTTCTTCGCCCGCCTTCGACTCATCCGACGGATTAACGGCGTAAACGTTGAAATTCTCGTCGCCGCCTTTGTCCGCCGTGAACAAAATATAACGACTGTCGCGCGACCAGAACGCGCCGGCAATCGGGCGTTCCGCGCCGGAGCGATTCGTGACGAGCCTGGCTTTATCAAACGGGTCTTCGGCTTTTTTAACATAAATATTCATCACGCCTTTATAAGGCTTGCGGAACATAATGTATTTGCCGTCCGGGGAAATCGAAGCGCCCGCGATTTCCGGGTTGCCAAATAACAACTCGCGGTCAATCAAAGGCGGCAATTGCGCCTCGACCGGCAAACTAAAAGTCATAAACGACACGGTTAAGATTGTAAAAATCAAAATTCGCTTGAACATACTTTCTCCTTACAGATTATTTTTGGATTTGGGAATTGTATAAAATCTACGGAACTCGACGCGAATTAGTTTCAAGTTTCAAAACTCGTATTAACCTGAAGACTGAAACTTAAAATCTTAGAACTCATCAGTCCAAAATTTTTTGCGAAACTTCGCTTCATTCCAAAAACCTTTGAAGATTTCAATTTTTGGTTTTACTCCATTTTTCATGACGATGCTGATCACGTCGTAGCGAAATTTTATCGCGTCGAGCCGGAAAATTTTCCGATACATCCGCGCCGTGCGCGTTATTTGCCGCTGCTTTCGCGTGTCAACCGCCGCAACGGGCGCGGCGTATTCATCGGACGAGCGCGTTTTGACTTCGACGAAACAAAGCGTTTCTTCGTCAAAGGCGATCAAATCAATTTCGCCAGTGACCGCCGCGCCGACTTGGTTTCTGCCGACCGGAACTTTGAAATTTGCCGCGACCAGCCGGTAACCGTTTTTCAACAAAAAACGCGCCGCGAGTTTTTCGCCCGCTTCGCCGATGCGTCTTGTCTCAGGCACAAGCGAATGTATATTCTTAAGATCAAGCGGGAAAATTTCAGACATATCGAGTAAAGGGAAGTATAAATGAAAACACAAAAAATCGGAAAAATTCCGGCTGGCTAAAATTTTCTTTTGTTCTAAAATTCAATGAAAAAAATCTTAAAAATCATCGCCGTCGTTTTGATAATCGCTTTTCTCGCCATCCAATTTTATCGTCCCGACCGCGCGAATCCGCCGACGGTTCAAGCCGAAACTTTAGAGACGACAACTGACGTTCCCGAAAACGTCGCGCGAATCCTGACGCGAAGCTGCAACGATTGTCATTCAAACGAAACCGTTTATCCGTGGTATTCCAACGTCTCGCCTTTTTCCTGGCTGCTTGCCGATCATATCAACGAAGGTCGCCGCGAGTTGAATTTTTCGGTTTGGAACACTTATACGGCGAAAAGGAAACGGCATAAATACGACGAAATCTGCGAACAGGCGACGAGCGGCGTGATGCCGCACAATCAATATCTCTGGCTGCACCGCGAAGCACGGCTTTCTGCCGAAGACGTGAAACTTTTGTGCGATTGGGCGGACGCGGAAAAGGCGAAGATGAAGGATGAAGGATGAGGGATGAATAAAAATTTCTGAGTATTGGCTTGATTCATCCCTCATCCTTAAATTATTGTTACAAACCAAACAAAAAGTTGTGGAAATCCGTTATCAAAAGCGGATAGAATAAATTTGGAGGAAATTTTTATGGACTTCCTTTTTGATAATCCGCTCGCCAATCTCTACGGACCTTATTTTCTAATTTTTTACGTCCCTTTTATTATCTGCACGATTGTCGGTTACCGCGTTTTAAGAGCGCGAATAGATAAAACCGCGCTCTACGCGATTCCGCCGATTCCCGTCAATCCCGACCCGTTTGAAATCGCCTATCTCAGAGGCGGCGCAAACGAACTGGCGCGAGCCGTGGTTTTTTCCCTTAATCAAAAAAGTCTGCTGCAATTTGCCAACGACGAGAAAACTTCGCATATTTTTCCGACCAAGATCGAGTTTGAAAAGCGCGATTTGAAACCGATTGAACGAACCGCGCTCGAATGGTTCGGAACGACGCGCGAAACCAAAGAGTTGTTCGCTCAAACAGACGGTTTGGCAGTCGCGCTCAAACCGTATTGTGATACTTTTCAATCACGGCTCGAAGTGCAGAATTTCTTGCCCGACGCGGAAATGACGCGGCGCAATAATCGCCTCGCGCTGAAAGCGTTTCTAATTTTCGGCGGGCTGGGCGCATACAAAATCGTCGCCGCAATTTGGGGCGGTTACTGGAACGTTATCGGCATCGTTGTTATCACCGTTGTCGGGTTGTTCGTTCTCGGCATATCGGCGAAAATGCCGCGTTTAACGACGCTCGGCAAAGCGTATCTCGAACGATTGCAGCTCGCCTTCGAGCGCATCAAACCGTCAAATCATAATCCGCTCGCTGCCACAGAAACAGTTCCGTCGGCGACGTTCGCGGCGGTTGACCCGTTTCTTTTATCGGTCGGCGTGTTCGGCGGCGCGGCTCTGGCGGGAACGATTTATAGCGATTACAACCGGGCGTTCGAGCGGGCGCACAATCAATCGGCAACGAGTTCCGGCGGCTGCGGCTCAAGCTGCGGTTCGAGCAGTTGTTCATCGGGCGGCGATGGCGGCGGTTGCGGCGGCTGCGGCGGCGGCGGTGATTAGAAAAAGGAAGTGGTGAAGAACAAACGAAATTTTATGATTTGTTTTTCGTATTGCTTCCGTTTTGCCGATAAACTTTTATGAAATCTCTTCCAAAACTCGGCATCGGCATCGGATTTCGTGAACAGTTCCGAGCCGACGTTTTTCTTCATCAAAACAAAATAGATTTTTTGGAAATTACGGCTGATCATTATTTCGACGCCAACCGCAAAAAACTCGAAGAATTGGAACTGCTCAAACAGCATTTTCCGCTGATTCCGCACGGGCTTGATCTGTCTTTGGGAAGCGCCGAAGGCGTTGACGCGCACTATCTCGAAAAGTTTGCGGATTTAGTCGAAAAATTAAATCCGGCTTGGTTTAGCGAGCATCTTTGTTTTACGAAGTCGGGCGGCAGACAAATCGGACATCTCGCGCCCGTGCCTTACACCGACGAAGCCGTCAAAGTTTTCGTTAGTAACATCACGCGCGTCAAGGCGAAAATAAACGCGCCGCTGATTTTGGAAAACATCACCTACAACGTGCGCTTTCCATCGTCGGAAATGTCTGAGGCAAAATTTATCACGAAAATTTTGGAAGAAACCGATTGCGGACTGCTGCTCGACATCACTAATCTTTACATCAATTCGGTCAATCATCGGTTTGACTGGCGCGTATTTCTCGACGAACTGCCGTCGGAAAGAATCGTGCAGCTTCATTTCGTCGGTCTGCACAAACACGAAAAGCGTTTGATTGATGCGCACGCGCACAAAACCGGCGATGAGATTTGGGAAGTTTTTCGGGAAGTTTGCCAAAGAGCCGATGTCAAAGGCGCGATTCTCGAACGCGACGAAAACCTTCCGCCGTTTACGGAGATTTTAGAGGAAATCGAAACGGCGAAAAGCCTTTTCAAAAATCCGAACCTGAAGGAATTACCCGCCGTATAAAGTTTAGAATTTAGAAAAATCCGAAATCCCGATTCAAAAAACGAAATATGTTTTGCCCAAATTGCGGAAAAGAAACTAACGAACAAAAATTTTGTCGGGATTGCGGTTTGGAAGTTGAAAAGATTTTCAATGTTTTGGTCAAAGAGATCCGGGAAAAAGAAAAAACAAACGTGCAAAAACGCGAGGATTTATTCAGAAAATTAGGATTTGTTTCGCTAAGTTTATTGCTCGGTCTTTGTTTTAGCTTCGTGTTTTATCTCGCCGTTTATTACAAGTTTCTTATTTTCGGCAAAGAAATAATCGGCGCGATTGGTCTGACGGCAATGGCTTTTTTAGTACTTTTGAGTTTGATTTTTTTTAATCTTCCAAAGTTTTTTGACCGGCGGAAAATAAACGAAGAATTTTCAAATGACACTGAAATCGAAGAAGCGCGAAATACGAAACAATTTTTGTCGGAAGGAAATTTTGAGCCGATTTCAAGCGCCACGGAAAATTCCACTGAAATGCTTTACACAAAAAACAAAACGCGAAAACTGCAATGAGCCTGCACGACGCGCAAAACTTTTTAGCCAGAATTTACACGAATGAAAATTTGCGCCGCGAGTTTTTATCCGCGCCGGAAAAAACGGGGCGGGAAAATAATTTGTCCGAAAAGGAAATCGCCGAATTTGCCGCGATTTTCCCCGCAGAATTAAGCTTTTTCGCCGAATCGCTCGTTTATAAACGTCTGCGCGCGGTCGAAAAACTTTTGCCGCTGACCGCGCGAGCGTTAGCCGGAGATTACGAAAAACACTTCCGCGAATTTGCCATTCAATACACGCCCTAATCAAGCAGAAAACATCTTGAAGACGCCCTGCGTTTTGCCGAGTTTTTGCAGACGAAAAAAAATGAGCCGACTTGGATTGCAGATTTAGCAAAATATGAACGAGCAAAACTCGAATTCAACGCTTGCCAAAAGCGTTTTATCTTCAGGCTTTTTGATTACGACATAAAAGAGATTTCCCGCCATCACGCCGAACCGCAAAGAGAATTTCGCCGGAAAAAAACATTTGCCGCGTGGTTGAGATTCGGAAGCCAGAGGCGGCATTACGTCCGGTAAACGAAGAGCGTCTTTACGGTCTGCGCCCGCTTCGGTTAAAATCTTCGTATGCCGCTGCTGAAAATCGTCAATTATCCCGCGCCCGTTTTGCTCGCTGCCGCTCGACCCGTCGAAGAATTCGGCGACAAGCTGGCGGCGCTGGTCGGCGATATGTTCGAGACGATGTATCACGCGAAAGGCGTCGGACTTGCCGCGCCGCAAGTTAATATCTCCAGCCGAATTTTTGTGATGGACTGTTCCGGCAGCGAGGACGAGACGCAGAAAATTGCGGCAATCAACCCGGAAATAATTTACACCGAAGGCAAGCAGACGGGCGACGAAGGCTGTTTGTCGTTTCCCGGCATTTACGTTCCGATCAGGCGCAACCTACGAGCGATTTTGCGGGCGCAAGACGTTTCGGGAAATTGGTTTGAACTCGACGGCACGGAGCTAACCGCGCGGTGCGTGCTGCACGAAACCGACCACTGCGACGGAATTGTTTTTCTCGACCGAATGACCGTTTTGAAACGTGAGATGGCAAAGCGAAAAATCAAGCGATTGCAGAAAACGGGAAAATGGGAATGATTTTATACCGCCGAAGATTCGAGAATTGATTGCCGAACTTGAACGAGAGCGGATTTACCAATCGCAGTGGAAA
>CADCUR010000220.1 GCA_902805935.1 uncultured Pyrinomonadaceae bacterium | reverse complement strand
CCCTGTTAATTCCTTTCGGGCTTTTTGTATTTCATCGAATCGAAATTCGCTCCGGGAAATTTTTAAGCGGCTTTTCTTTCAAAGTTATTCGGGTTACTTGAAAAATTTCCCGATAATTTGTTCGGCGATCGACCGCGAAAACCTTTTATCACCGCTTCCATTTTCTCTCGCCATTCGCGCGGAAAAAAGCTAAACTTTATTCAAATCGAATTCCGCAACATTATGAAAAACAAATTGCTTTTTATTCTGCCGCTTTTCGCCTTTTTTTATACCGAATCACTAAACGCGCAGACGATGCCGAAGGATGCCGACTCTAATCTGTGGCAGAAGGCTCTGAAAATTCATCGCCGGGCGATTGTCGTTGACGGGCATAACGATATTCCATCGCCGATGGTTGACGAAGATTTCAATCTGGCGACCGATTCGGTCGGCAAATTTCACCGCGACGGCGACCCGTTTCACACGGATTTGGCGCGGTTCAAAAAATCCGGCATCACAGGCGAATTTTTCTCGATTTATGTTTCAGGCACGGATTATCAAAAAGGCGGAAAAATGCGGCGCTCGATGGATATGATTGACGCGACGATGCGCGAGGTCGAACGCCATCCGAACGAATTGACGTTTTGTCAGAGCGCCGCCCAAATCCGGCAGGCGAAACGGCAAAATAGGGTCTGCGTGCTGATGGGCATCGAAGGCGGTTACGCGATTGAAAACTCGCTTTTCGCCTTGCGAAATTTTTACCGGCTGGGCGTTCGTTATATGACTTTGACGCACAACGTCTCGCATGATTGGGCGGACGCGCACCGCGACGAAGCAAAGAACAACGGCTTGTCAGACTTCGGCAAAGAAGTCGTGCGCGAGATGAACCGCCTCGGAATGCTCGTTGACATCTCGCACGTTTCGGACAAAGTGATGGCAGACGCTTTAGACATCACGACCGCGCCGATTATCGCGTCGCATTCGTCGGCTCGCGGCGTGGCGAATCACACGCGCAATGTTCCCGACGACATCTTAAAAAGAATCGCGCAGAACGGCGGCGTCGTGATGATAAATTTTTATCCGGCTTTTTTGGATGAAAATTATAACCGCGCCGACAACGAACGCGCCGCTCGCTTGAAGCCGCAGATTGACGCGCTCCGCGAACAATTCAAAGACAACCGTGAAGGATTTAACGAAGCCGAGCGTAAACTGCTCGCCGAAAATCCGATTCCCATACCGAGCTACACGCGCATCGTTGACCATATTGACCACATCAAAACAGTTGCCGGAATTGATTCGGTCGGCATCGGCTCGGATTACGACGGCGTTCCGCTGCTGCCCGACGGAATGAACGGAATGGAAGACCTTGTTCTGGTAACTTATGAAATGCTCAAGCGCGGTTATACAGAAACGGACATTCGCAAAGTTTTGGGCGAAAATTTCCTGCGCGCCTTTGAGCGAGCCGAATCGGTGGCGCGTATAAATGCGCGAAAAATCAGCGGCGAAGGCAGTTTGAAGCGAATCAAATAAATAGAGCGAATGCTGAACAACCGAAAAATCATCGTCGTGCTGCCCGCTTACAATGCCGGTAAAACGCTCGCGCGAACGGTGGCGGAAATTCCTGGGGAAATCGTGGACGAGATTTTATTAGTTGACGACGCGAGCGCCGACGAAACGGTCAAATTGGCAAACAGTTTGGGCTTAACGGTTTTCCTCCACGAACAGAATTTCGGCTACGGACGCAATCAGAAAACCTGTTACCGCGAAGCGTTGCGGCGCGGCGCGGATATTGTCGTGATGCTGCATCCTGATTATCAATACTCGCCGCATCTGATTGCGCCGATGGCGGGAATGATCGCTTTCGGCGAATACGACGCGGTGATGGGTTCGCGGATTTTGGGCAAAGGCGCGCTCGTCGGCGGAATGCCCGTTTACAAATACGTCGCCAACCGTTTTCTCACGCTCGCGCAAAACCTTTTGATGAATTACAAATTGAGCGAATATCACACCGGCTTTCGCGCCTTCAGCCGCGAGGTTCTGGAAAATCTGCCGCTCGAAGAAAACTCGGACGATTTTGTTTTCGACAACGAGATGATCGCTCAAGCGGTTTTTTTCGACTACCGAC
>CADCUR010000219.1 GCA_902805935.1 uncultured Pyrinomonadaceae bacterium | reverse complement strand
TGCACATACCAAGTCGCATTTGATGGGCGAAAAACAGCGAGATCGGCTCGGTTATCGCCGTCGAAATCAAAGTTCGCGCGGCGCACGTCGAGCGGCACAGTCAAAGACAAATCTCGTCCGTAATCGCGCTGGCGATCGCGGTAAACGCTGTGATAGTGAATTGCGCCGGGAAACACAGCAGCGGTACGAACACTAAACTCGATCCAAACGCTTGGTCCGTCAATTCGCACGTAATTCGTGTTGGCATTTAAAAAACTGCTTGCATTTCCTGCCGTACCGTTCCCGGTATAAGCAATGTATGTATCGTTCAATTCGTTTTGATAAATTCTGAACAGGTTCTGTGCCACGGCGGGGTCCAAATCACTCGTATAAGGTCGAATCGCCGCCGCGACCAATGCCTTTTGCGCATCGGATAAACTGCCGACCTGAATGCCGACTCTGGTTGTCGGAAACGTACCGTTGCCACCGTTCGATTCGCCCGGACTCATCGTCACATCGCCGAATGTTTGCGTAAGTCTCGCAGTTGTCAATTGCGCCGACGTGAGCGACGCGAGCATTGCGGCGAGCGCATCGCGCTCTTGCGAGAGCGGCGCAACGGTTGCGCCGTTTAACGTGAACGAAATCGGCTCGATGCCTCTGAACTGCGGCGTCGCGCCCACAACGCGACCGTTATTGTACGCGATATTCGCCGCGTAGTGATGCCCGCCAAATTGCAGCATCCACCCGCCGGTTGTCGAAGGCTCGTTTAGAAATGCGATGAAATAAATGCCGCTGCTGTAAGCACCGCCGCCGCCGTTTGATCCCAAGATGTCATCGGCAAGCCTGATCTGGTGAAATTCGTCGTAACCTTCATTGGCGGCGGTTCCCATCGCGGCTTGTATCACGGCTAACGCAGCGGCGAGCTGCGCCGACGTTAAATTGCTGAATTGAATACCGTTGCGGCAGCTTGAGCCGCACGGCAGGTTTGACCATCGCCGTGCAAGCGTAGCGCTATAATTTTGTTGTAGCGTTGTTGTTTGCGCTGCGGTCAAAGTCGCTTTAAAAGCCTGCGCTTTGGCAACCACGTCGGAAACAGTTGCCGGTGACGCCGCTGACGCGTCAGTTGTACTCGGTTGCACAGCAGCGATTTTTTCAGGCGGACCGGCGTGAGTCGTCGTATTTGCCAATGTATAGTAAAGCGCGAACGCGAGCGATAAACCGGCAAAGGCGATTATCAAAATTCTTTCGCCGTGCAAATGCCGCTTGGCGCCCGCGACGATTTGCGGTTGATTGTTTTCCATATTCTATCCTCTTTTTGGTTGTTGTTCATTGAGGCGGATTCTTTTGTTATATTGCAGACCAAAAGCCAGCAATGCAAGGAAAGCTAAGGCGAAAATGCCCAAATGAGCGTATTGCGAAACGTTTTGCACAAAAACGGCGATTTGGTTTGGATTGCCCGTTATGCGCTCGACGATCCAGGCGATTGCTGCGATTGTCGCTGCCACAGCGCCTGCCATTCTGAGCGCGGAGTAAAAAGTTGTTTGACTGAGCAGCATCAGCCACGGCACGACGAGCGCGACAACGAAAAGCTGCATCAGCTCGATGCCGATGTTAAAGCCCAAAATGCTGAGCGCCATCGCGCTCGGAGTTAAATGCAGTTCGGACAAGGCGGCGGCGAAAGCCAAACCGTGTATCAAACCGAAACCGGCGGCAACGTACATTTCTTTGCCGGGAAATATAGGTCGCACGGCGTGAACGGCGGAAATCAAAATCGAAACGGCAATCAAAACCTCGATCGGTTGTTGCGGAACGCGAAACAAATCGAGCGCGCCGACGAGCAAGGTGAGCGAATGCCCGACGGTAAAAGCCGTCACGATTTTGAGCAATCGAAAAAGGCTGTTTCGACTGCCCCCGAAATCGCCCCACCATTTGCCGTTGGTTAAAAGCGTCGCCGGAAGCAGCAGCACGAGCAGAAACAATAAATGATCGGTTCCTTCTTTGATATGCTGCATTCCAAGTTTGACCATTCCGCCAAACGCTTGTTGCAAATCGCCTTTTTCCAAGTTTATTTCGAGCGCCGAAATCTTTCCCGTTGCGGTATCAACGGCAATGACGTTGGCTTCCGTTGCAGTCG
>CADCUR010000218.1 GCA_902805935.1 uncultured Pyrinomonadaceae bacterium | reverse complement strand
GCCTATTCAAACTATAAAGCCTGTGTTTATCAACAACTGGAAGAAATAGTCAAAAAAGAAAAATTAGGAATCTGGGCAAAATGACACCGACTACAAGCGAAGAACAATTCAAATATCAAAGCGGTTTCGGCAACGAATTCGCCACCGAAGCCGTTAAAGGCGCATTGCCCGTCGGACGCAATTCGCCGCAAATTGCGCCGCTCGGTCTTTACGCCGAACAGTTTTCGGGAACGTCTTTCACCACGCCGCGTCTGCTGAATAAAAGAACTTGGACGTATCGCATTCAGCCGTCGGTTTTGCATCGCCCGTTTCGGCAAATTGAAAACGAGCGGCTGGTATCGAAGTTTGATGAGATTGTCACGACACCTAATCAATTGCGTTGGAATCCGCTGCCGATGCCCGAAACGGAAACGGATTTTATTGACGGCATTGTAACGATGGCTGGCTGCGGCGATTCGTTTTCGCAAACTGGAATCGGCGTTCACGTTTTTGCGTGCAATAAAAATATGACCGACAGATTTTTCTACAACGCCGACGGCGAAATGCTCGTCGTTGCGGAGAGAAATCGCGTCAGATTTTTGACTGAATTGGGAATCTTAGAAATCGGTTCGGGCGAGATTGCTGTTTTGCCGCGTGGTTTGAAATTCCGTGTCGAATTGCCTGAGGGCGACGCTCGCGGCTACATTTGCGAAAATTACGCGGCGCATTTTCGTTTGCCCGATTTGGGTCCGATTGGCGCGAACGGCTTAGCGAATCCGCGCGATTTTGAAACGCCCGTTGCGTGGTTTGAAGACAAAGACGGCGCGTTTGAATTGACCGCGAAATTCGGCGGCAATCTTTGGACGACCGAAATAAAAGCGTCGCCTTTGAACGTCGTCGCCTGGCACGGAAACTACGCGCCTTATAAATACGATTTGCGGCGCTTTAACACTATCGGCTCGATTTCCTTCGACCATCCAGACCCGAGTATTTTTACCGTGTTAACCGCACCTTCGCCGGAAATCGGCGTGGCGAATTGCGATTTCGTTATTTTCCCGGATCGCTGGCTCGTGCAGGAAGATACGTTTCGACCGCCGTGGTTTCACCGCAATTATATGTCGGAGTTTATGGGCTTGTGTTTCGGGCAATACGACGCCAAAGAAGAAGGATTTGTGGCGGGCGGCGCAAGTCTCCACAATCAAATGTCGGCGCACGGACCCGATGCCGATGCGTTTGAAAAAGCCTCGAACGCCGAACTCAAACCCGTCAAACTTTCCGGCACGATGGCGTTTATGTTCGAGTCGCGCTACATTATCCGCCCGACAAAATACGCGATGGAAAACGCCGAATTGCAGCACGAGTATTTTGAAGTTTGGCAGGGATTAAAGAAAAATTTCAAGCCGTAAATCGTCAAACCGACGCGGCGGATCTCGCGCCTAAAACCTGTTCGTAAAATTTTATATACTGCGGAATAATTAGCTCCGTGCCGTAACGCGAAACGGCGGATTCACGCGCTTTTTCGCCGAATGTTCGCCGCATTTCCTCGTCGTTGAGAAATTTCATCACATCATCCGACATTTTTTCAGTGTCGCCCACATCGCTTAAAAACCCTGTTTCGCCGTCGGTGACGACTTCCGGTATGCCGCCGATGCGCGTGGCGATGACGGGAACTTCGCAGGCTTCGGCTTCGAGTGCGGCGAGTCCGAACGATTCGAGTTCCGACGGCAGCAAAAATACGTCAGCGATGCCGAGATAATCGGCGATGTTCGCTTGTTTGCCGACAAACACAACGTCGTCTTTGACGTTTAATTGTTCGGCGCAGTAATAACAAGCCGAGCGTTCGGGTCCGTCGCCAACCATAATCAACCTGGCGTGTCCGCCTTTCGCTTTAATTTTTGCCATAATTTCGACGCAATCGAGCGGACGTTTGACGGCGCGAAAGTTCGAGACGTGAACCAGTAATTTTTCGCCGCCAGGCGCGAGTTCGTCTCTGAGCGGCGAATCGGGCAGGCGTTTATAATGACACGAGCAGATAAAATTCGGGATGACTTCAATCTCGTCAAAGTCGAAAGTTTCAATCGTCGCCTGTTTCAAAAAACGCGACACCGCCGTTACGCCGTCTGACTGCTGCAAGCCGTAGCGCGTAATCGGCAGGTAAGAGCGGTCTGCGCCGACGAGCGTGATGTCCGTTCCGTGCAAAGTCGTAATGACCGGCACGTAGCGTTTACCTTTGATTGATTCGCGGGCGAGAATCGCCGAAATCGAATGCGGAATCGCGTAATGAACGTGCAGAAGGTCGAGTTTTTCCGAACGCGCGACGGTCGCCATTTTCGTCGCCAGAGCCAAATCATACGGCTGATGCTCGAACAGCGGATAGCTCATCATCTCGACTTCGTGAAACCGCACGCGCTCATTGAGTTCGGTCAGACGAGTCGGCAGCATCGAGGAAATAAAATGCACGTTATGTCCGCGCGTTGCAAGTTCGCGCCCCAGTTCCGAGCCGACAATTCCGCTTCCGCCGTAAGTTGGATAAACCGTAATTCCGATATTCATAAATAAAAATTATCGTATCACGTGGATTTGCGAAAGTTCCAATTTAATTTAGAAAATCAGGCGCAGCAAAGCGGCAAGAACAATCGCCGCGCCGAAGCAGCTTTTTGTTTTCGGCTCGCTTTCGGGCGCAGTAGTTGTTGTGTTTACAATTTCTGAAACTTTCGATTTCGGTTCGGGCGCGGCGGCGAATTCGGCGATTGCGCCTTTCCGCCGGACGTGATAAACGACGCCGCTGTGGTCGTCGGTGAACAGAAGCGAGCTTTCGCCGATCCGCATAATGCCGCACGGACGACCGACGACGGTTTTCCCCTGCAAAAATCCGCTGATGAAATCCTGCGTTTTTTCGCCTTTTCGTACGATCACGATTTTGTAGCCGCTTCCGATTGCTTTATCGGTCGAGCCGTGCAACGCGACGAGAAAAGCGTTTTTTATCGCCTGGTCGGTTTCCGCGCCGTCAAAATAATCAAAGCCGAGCGCCGACGAATGCGCCGGAAAGAAAGCGTAAGCGGCGGGAACGTTTCGGCAGCCGATTTTTCGCCGATGCTGCGGGTCGGCGAAAACTACACCGTTCGATTGATAGCACGCCGCCCAGCCGTAATCGGCGCCGTCTTTTAAGGCGTAAAAAGTTTCGTCCGGCTTATTCGCTCCGAGATGGTCTACGCCCTGATTTGTCGCAAAGAGAAACTTCCCGATCCACTTTATATCAACCGCGTTTCGCAAGCCTTTCGCGTAAATTCTCTGCTCGCTGCCGTCGGCGTTCATTTCCAGAACCGTCGCGCGAACCGCTTCTTTTTCGGCGCACGCATTGCAGCTCGAACCTACCGAAACGTAAATTTTGCCCGCTGGAGAAAAGGCAATCGTTCTGGTCAGATGCCAGCCGCCGTATTTGTAGCTCAAGCCGTAATCGGGAAACGCGGCGAGCGTTTGCGGTTTCCGGTCGGTCGGCTTCTTTTCGCCTCTTGTAAATTTTCGGCGCGTCAATTTGTCGGTCTCCGCCAGGTAAAACCAATCCTGCCCGTTCTCGTCCGTGTAAAATTGCGCGCTGTTCGGATTTTTCAAATTGGTCAGATAAGGCGTCACCGCGCCGAAGCGTCCCGTTTCGTGGTTCCAATCGTCAAGAATATAAACCGCGCCGCGCCGGTTATCGGTCAGATCATACATATCGGTCACGAAAATCCTGCCGTCCGGCGCACGAGCGAAAAATCGCGGGCGGCGCAAGCCTTCCGCCGCCGGGACGATTTCGTAATCGGCGGGCAAGTTCAAATTGAATTTTCTGCCATCTCGGAGCGAGACTTTTTGCGTGACGAGTTTGATTTGAGCCGAAGCCGCTGCGCTGTCGCAAATCAATACCAGAGCCGAAAGCGCTAGCGAAAAAAATATTTTGCTGTTCTTAATCACAATCGTTTATAAACGGTCATTTCGCCATTTCTTTTTGAATATTGCGCGCCTTTCGCTCCACCACCGGCGCCATTCTTCGACGGCTTTTTCTCTGGCGTCCGGCGAACTCGCCGGTTGAAAATTCAGTCAGGTATTGGTTGCATCGCGCAGACACATTTCGGCGAAAAAGCGCGTTTGCAAATCATCGCTCGAAAGCAAATCAATTAATCGGTCAATCGAATTTTCCGCCATCGCCAGGCGCTTTTCAGCGAATTCTCTGCGATTCATAAAACTTCCAAAAACTCCGGCGCGACTCGTTCGACCAGCCAAACTTCGTTCGCCGAAATATAAAATTTGTATCCCTGTGCCGCCATCCGCGCCGCATCAATGCGCAGAATTGCCGGTTTGCCGTGCCGCCTGCCGACCGCTTGAGCCGTTTCCTCGTCGCGCGAAAGATGAACGTGATGCCGCGCACGCTTTTCCAAACCCGTTTCAAGAATCGAGCCGAGATTTCTTTCAGCTGTTCCGTGATACAGAACCGGCGGCGGAATTTTTTCTTCAAATCCGATTTCGACCCGAATCGAATGTCCTTGATTGGCGCGAATCTTCGTTTTAGATTGGTCAAACGAAAAACGCTTTTTGTCATTCGTCGCCACAACTTCGGTCAATTCTTCATACGTGAAAATGCTGCCGCATTGCGCCGACTTTGCGAGTAAATCGGCGACCGCCGCCCAACCGTTTTCGTCTAAAACCAAATTGATTGTCTCGGGTTTATGACGCAAAACGAGGCTGAGAAATTTGCTGATTCGCGTTCGGCGCTTTTCATCCATCGCTAAATTTTCTTAATCTTCAACACCACGGCTTAGCGAACCCAACGCGTCTGTTTCTTTTCGTCCGGTATGACTTATCTTAAATTGCCTTAAAATCGTCCGCGCCGGTGCGCCGTCACCGGTGCCGCCAATGATTTTCAGCGGCAAACAAACAAGCTCGTAATCGCCCGCCGGAACCGCGCGCAAATCGAGTCCTTCGATAATCACCACTTCTTTTTCGAGCAAGGTGATGTGCGTGTCGAAAGTTTTCGCGCCGAATTTCTCGACCGACAAATAATCAATGCCGACGAGTTTGATTTGCAAATCAACCAACGCCCTCGCCGCGTCAGACGCGATGTATGTAAAATCTTTTCTGAATCCCTGCGAAAAATCGTTCCAAAAATCCGAGTTGCGGGTTTTGAATAAAACGCGTTCCGCGCCGTCGAGATTTTCGAGGTGTTCGGCTCGAATCGCCATCACGCTTTTATCAATCTCAACGACGCGACATACACCGACGAGTTTTTCCAGTTCGAGTTCGGAGACGCGCCGCGCGCCTTCGATAAAATGAGCGGGAGCGTCAACGTGCGTCGCCGTATGAACGCCGCAGCAAAGACGCGAGACATTTGCCGCGTCGCCGCTCGCAATCCGGTTGGCGGACGTGATTTCGACATTCGGGTCGCCTTCGTAAACAGGCGTGTTCTCGCTAATCGGAACGGTTACGTCATAAATCTTCATAAAGGAATACCGACATCTTGCCGGCAAATGTCGAAGATAAGCGAAAAAAAATTGACAAGAATTAAAAGCATAAACAGGAATTTTTAAACAAATAAAAATCTTTATCCCTGTTCATCTCCTTCATCCCTGTCAATTTTTTCTTCCGCCTAAGTTTTCGCTTCGTCCGTCTTTTCGTTTTTTTCCCGCGAAAAAAACATATCCAAAATCAAAAGCCCCGCGCCTACACAGATTGCCATGTCAGCAACATTAAAAGTCGGGTAATGCCAATTGCCGAACTGCACGTCAATAAAATCTACGACGAAGCCGAGCCGTATTCGGTCAGTAACATTTCCCAAAATTCCCGCCAGCAATAACGCCAATGCGCCAAGCAGACGGTCGTGCGTGCGGGGAACGCGCCAGAAATAATACAAAACAAGAATCGCCGCCACGATTGCGACCGCCGACAAACCCCAGCGCCCGGCGTCGCCGTGATTATCCAAAAAACTGAACGCCACGCCCGGATTCTGCGCGTAGGCGAAATTTAGAAAACCCGGAATGACCGCCCAATCGTCGCCGAAGCGCAGACGGCGAACCGCCCACGCTTTGGTTGTCTGGTCAATCATAAAAACCGCGCCCGTAACAAGCAGATAGGCGAGTTTCCAATAAACATCTTTTTTATTTATCATCGAATTTTAGTTGCTCAAACCTAACGAATTAGTTTTCTCAATTTCCAACAGAGCGGCGAAGCATCGTTCGCAAACGGTTGGATATTGTTCAAATTCGCCGACTCTGGTTGAATAATTCCAACAGCGCTCGCACTTCGCGCCATCGGCTTTACGAATTTCAACATTTAAAGCGTCGCCTTCGTGAACTTCGACCTGCGATACGATAAAAATGTAACGCAAATCTTCGTAATAAGCGATTAAAAAGCGGATCGTCGCTTTGTCAACCGTCAGGATGACTTTTGCTTCCAGACTCGACCCGATGATGCGGGCGTTTCTGGCTTCTTCCAATGATTTTAAAACTTCGTCGCGGATCGAAAAAATGCGCTCCCAATCGGCGAGCAGTTGTGCGTCGTCCGCGCCCGACGTTTTCGGAAATTCTGCCAAGTGAACTGACTCCAGTTTTTGATGCGACAGATTTTCCCACGCTTCGTCAGTCGTAAAAACAAGAACCGGCGCGAGCAGTCGGCAAAGCGCGTCGGCGATTTCATAAAGCGCGGTTTGCGCCGAACGCCGCTCCAAAGATTTCGGGGCGTAGATGTAAAGCCGGTCTTTGATAATGTCGAAATAGCGCGCCGACAAGGTGACGGTGACGAAATTATAAAGCGTTTGATAAGCCGTTTGAAAATTATATTCTTCGTAACCGCTTAAAACTTTTTTCGTTGTGCTTCCTAATTCCGCCAGCGCCCAGCGGTCAATTTCGAGCATCTCGGACAAAGCAACCGTGTCGGTTTCGGGATTAAAGCCGTCGAGATTACCAAGCGCGTAACGAAGTGTGTTTCTAAACTTTCGATAAGCGTCCACGATGCGCGACAGAATTTCGTCCGAGCAGCGCATATCTTCGGTGAAATCAACCGCCGCCGCCCAAAGACGAAGAACTTCCGCGCCGGATTTGCCGACCACCTCGTTCGGCGACACAGCATTTCCGGTTGACTTGTGCATCTGTCTGCCTTCGCCGTCCACGACCCAGCCGTGCGTGATCAGGTTTTTATACGGCGAGCGGTCGTGCGCCGCCAAACCGCACATCATCGAAGAATTAAACCAGCCGCGAAACTGGTCGCCGCCTTCGAGATAAACGTCCGCCGGAAATTGCAGATTCGGGCGCGTTTCCAAAACCGCGACACACGACGAACCCGAATCGAACCAGACATCGAGAATATCGGTTTCTTTTGTAAAATCCTCCGCGCCGCATTTCGGACATTTGAAATCATCGGGCAGTAAATCTTTTGCCTCGCGATTATACCAGGCGTCGGCGGTTTCCTGCTGGAAAATATCGGCGACGTGATAAACGATTTCCGCATCGGCAACGGCTTCATCGCAACCGTTACAATAAAAAACCGGAATCGGCACGCCCCACGAACGCTGCCGCGACACGCACCAATCGGGACGACCGGAAATCATATTCCGCATTCGCCCCCTCCCCCAATTTGGAAGCCAATTTACTGCTTCGACTTCGCGCAACGCGCCTGCGCGCAGCGGCATAGCGTCAGCATTTTTCTGGCTCTCCTTTAAAACCTCATCCATCGAAATAAACCACTGCGGCGTGGCGCGGAAAATCACCGGCTTTTTGCACCGCCAGCAATGCGGGTAACGGTGAACGTAACTTTCCGTGAAAAGCAGCGCGTCCGACTCTTTCAGAAACTCAACGATTTTCGGATTCGCCTTAAAGATAAATTCGCCCGCGAAATGTTCGACTTCCTGAGTAAATTTCCCGGCGCTGTCAACCGGGCAATAAATCTCCAGTCCGTAATTTTTGGCGATATGAAAATCGTCCGCCCCGTGTCCGGGCGCGGTGTGAACGCAGCCGGTTCCCGATTTATTCGCGGATTTTTTTTCAAACCGCACGTCGAGTTCGACTTCGGCGTCCGCCTCCCCCAGAGTTACGTGGTCGCCGTTCATTATCAACGAGGCGCGGTCGAGCCAGGCGTGTTTCGCTTCGAGTTTGTCTAACTTTGCGCCTTTGAATCGCGCTAATTCTTTTGCGCCGTCAAGCCCGCAAAGTTCGGCGAAAGATTTCGAGAGTTCCGAGGCGACGATATAAACTTCGCCGTTCGCCTCAACCGCCGAATAATCAAAATCGGGATGAACGGAAATGCCCAAGTTCGCCGGAAGCGTCCACGGCGTAGTCGTCCAAATCACGACAAACACATTTTTCCCTCGCAAGTTTTCGTCAATCAGACTCGCGTCGGATTTCAAAGGAAATTTCACATAGACCGACGGCGATGTGTGTTCCTTGTATTCGACTTCGGCTTCGGCAAGCGCGGTCTGGTCGTGAACGCACCAATAGACGGGACGCAAACCTTTATAAACATAACCGCGCTCCAAAAACTTCCCGAACAATCGCGCCGTTTCCGCTTCGTAATCGTTCGACATCGTAAGATACGGATTTTCCCATTCGCCCAAAATTCCGAGCCGCGAAAAATCGCGTGTCTGCCCGTCCATCGCACGGGCGGCGTGTTCGCGGCAGATTTTCCGAAAAGTTGCCACGGGCAAATCGTTTTTGCTTTTCCCTTTCTCCGCCAACTTTTTCTCGACGTGCGTTTCAATCGGCAAGCCGTGGCAATCGTAGCCCGGCACATACGGTGCGTCAAAGCCCATCATCGTCCTGGTTTTGACGACGAAATCTTTTAAGATTTTGTTGAGCGCCGTGCCGATATGAATGTCGGCGTTGGCGTATGGCGGACCGTCGTGCAGAATAAATTTCTCCGCCGTTTGACGCGATTCACGAATCGCCGCATAAAGTTGCGCGTCGTTCCATTTTTTAAGCCGCGCCGGTTCGGACTGCGCGAGATTTGCCTTTTGCGCGAAATTCGTGCGCGGCAGATTAACGGTTTTTTTTAATTCTAAAGGTTCAGTCATAAATAGTGGTCGGCGGTCAGTGATCGGCGGTCGGTGGTAAATTTGCCGCCAATCAAAACCATCGTAAAAAATAAAATGTTAGCATTTATCGGACAAAAAATCCGAAATCCCAAATCCCAAATCAAAAAAGCCCCAAGCCGTTTGTTGACTTGGGACTTTTCTTTCAAGCAAAGATTTACCTTTGGCTTCGGCTCTTTACGGAGCAAAGTCCCTTTCGGTAATAATGCTAATTATGTTGCAAGTAAATTTCATAAAAATTTCCAACTCATTTATGCCAAGAAATTTCCGTTTAGTCAACCCTTTAAATTCGGCGACAATGATTCGTAGTTTCCGGCACGCTTGAAATCAGTTGTAAATTACCAGATTTTACAAAAATTGTCTCTTACCATTTTATCGCCCTGCTTGCAGGAAAATGCTTGAGCGAACTGCGGCAGATTCGAGAGCGGTCCATTGACGCGGTAGCGCGCGTTTGAATGCGAATCGGTTAAAACCTGCTGGCGTTCAAACGCTTCGGTTGATTTCGCCGCCCAAATTTGCGCGTAGCCGAGGAAAAATCTTTGTTCCGGCGTAAAACCGTCAATGTTCGCCGGTTTCGGTTTGCCTTCCAGAGATTTTTGATACGCGGCATACGCCATCGCCAAGCCGCCGAGGTCGGCGATGTTTTCGCCTAAAGTCAATTTGCCGTTGATGTTCAAGCCTTCTTGAATTTGGTAGCCACCGAATTGATTGACCACGCAGTCGGATCGCTCTTCAAATTTCTTGCGGTCTTCGGGCGTCCACCACATTTTCAAATTGCCTTCCGCGTCGTATTGACTTCCGCCGTCGTCAAAACCGTGCGTAATTTCATGACCGATGACCGCGCCGATGGCGCCGTAGTTTATCGCGTCGTCAGCATTCTGATTGAAAAACGGCGGCTGCAAGATTCCGGCTGGAAAAACGATTTCGTTGTAGCTCGCGTTGTAATAAGCATTTACCGTCGGCGGCGTCATTCCCCAACGCGTTCTGTCAACTTTCTGGTTAATGTCTTTCAGATTGCGATTGATATTAAACTGCCCGATTGCTCTCGAATTTTGAAAAAACGATTGGCGGTCAATTTTCAAACCGGCGTAACCGCGCGGCTTTTCGTTAAAGCCGATTTTGCGCTGGTATGTGTTGAGCTTCGCCAAAGCCTTTTCGCGTGTTTCGGGACTCATCCAGTCGAGCTTCGGAATGCTTTCGCGGTAAGCGGCGAACAAATTGTCAATCAGTTCGCTCATCCGTTTCTGCGCTTGGGGCGTAAACGCTTTTTTGACGTATTCCGCGCCGAGCGCTTCGCCGACCGCGCTGTCGGTCGCGCCGACGCAACGCCGCCAGCGCGGTTGCTGTTCCTTCGTGCCGGTCAGATAACGGCTGTAAAAATTAAAATTTTCGTCAACGAACGCTTTGGACAAAAGCGGCGCGGCGGAATTGATCGTCATCCAGCGCAGATAGGTTTTCCAATCATTGATTGAAACGTCCGTCAGCATTCGATTGACTTCCGCGAAAAAATCCGGCTGACCGACGTTGATTTCCGTCACGGTCGGCACGTTGCGAGCCGTCATATAATCAGTCCACGAAAAGTTCGGAGTCATCTCGCCGAGTTGCGTCAGAGTTCTTTTGTTGTAGCGTTTTTGCGGGTCGCGCATTTCGACTCGCGTTCTCGAAGCGTTCGCCAGCCGAGTTTGAATCGCCAACACGGTTTTGGCATTTGCCGCCGCAACGTTCGTATCATCGCCGAGCAGTTTGAACGTATTTGTCATATACTCGACGAACTTCGTGCGGGTTTCGACGGATTTCGGGTCGTCTTTCGTATAAAAATCGCGGTCGGGTAAACTGAGTCCGCCTTGGCTCGTGTTGGCGATGTTCAGCGAACTGTTCTTAGCGTCTGGTCCCGCGCCGAATCCGAACAAAGCTGGAATTCCGGCGGCGTGCATCATCGCAATCTGCCGCTGTAAATCTTTCGCGTCTTTGATTTTATCTATATCTTTGAAATACGGATTAAGCGGCGTAACGCCGGCTTTTTCGATTGCCGCTTCGTCCATACACGCGGCGTAATAATCGCCGATAAGTTGCTCGTTGCTGCCCGGCGCGGCTTTTGTTTTCGCGTTGGCATCTAAAATTCCCCGTAAGGCGTTGTTGTTATTTTCCGCCAAGATATTAAAACTTCCCCAACGCGAATAAGCGGCGGGAATTTCGGTTTTCTTTATCCAATTGCCGTTGGCGTATTGAAAAAAATCGGTGCAGGCTTCGACCGAATCATCCATTCTGGTGACGTCGAAAGCGACGTTTTGCGCGACGGCAACCGTGGCGCAGACAGACAAAAAGACAATCAAAGCGGCTGCAAACCGTAAGCTCGATTTAAACATACATATTCTCCTCTCTAAGTTTTTGGAAAGTTCGATGCGCTTTCTTACGGTCGAGACGCGAAAATGTTTCACGACGAAAAATGTTTTTCTATCTTAATTATTTTATACGATTAATTCAGACTTCTGCGATTAATTCAGAAACTTTAGCCTCGATTGATTTTTGAATGTCGCGCAAATTCTCTTCCGAATTGGCTTCAAACCGCAGAACCAAAATCGCCTGCGTGTTCGAGGCGCGCACCAAACCCCAGCCGTTTTCAAATAAAATTCTCGCGCCGTCGGTTGTGATCACTTCGTTCGTTCGAGCGAATTCTTCGGCGATTTGTCTGACGATTTCAAATTTCTTCTCGTCGTCGCAATCAACCCGCAATTCCGGCGTCGAGCAAGATTCGGGCAAATCGCTCAAAAGCTCCGATAGAGTTTTGTCGGTTTTCGAGAGAATTTCCAAAACCCGCGCGCCCGCGTAAGTCGCGTCGTCAAAGCCGTAAAATCTATCGGCGAAAAATATATGCCCGCTCATCTCTCCGGCGAGCGCCGCGCCGGTTTCCTTCATTTTCGCTTTGATCAGCGAATGCCCAGCTTTCCACATCAAGGGCGTTCCGCCGTTTTTGGCGATGTCGTCGAAAAGTTTCTGCGAGCATTTTACTTCGGCAATAATCGTCGAATTCGGTTTTTCTTTCAAAATTTCGCGCGCGAGCAGTACCATCAACTCGTCGCCCCAAATGATTTTGCCGTTTTCGTCAATTACCCCGATGCGGTCGCCGTCGCCGTCAAACGCGATTCCTAAATCCGCGTCCGATTCTTTCACTGCCCTAATTGCGTCCTGCATATTCTCAATGACTGTCGGGTCTGGATGATGATTCGGAAAGTTGCTGTCCGGCTCGGTGAAAAGTTTTACGAGTTCAAAGCCCAATCGTTCGTAAACCGGAACGCCCGTGACGCCGCCCATTCCGTTGCCGCCGTCAACGACGACTTTCAAACGCCGTCCGCCTAAATTTATTTTCGATAAAATATCCGCTTCGTAATCCGCCAGAACTTCGAGATTTTCGCTAGTTCCCGCACCGCTTGAAAACTCGCCCGACACGGCGATTTCTTTTATTTCCTGAATTTGCGACCCGAAGAGCGTAGATTTCCCAAGACAGATTTTGAACCCGTTGTGGTCGGGCGGATTGTGCGACCCCGTTATCATCACGCCGCCGTCAACGCTGCGCGTGTAAACCGTGTGATACAAAACCGGCGTCGGAACTCTGCCGATTAAAACCACGTCGCAGCCGGTTTCGTTGAAGCCTTTGACCAGTAAATCTCGAAAACGCGGCGAGCTTTCCCGCGCGTCGTAACCGACGGCGATGCGTTTTGCGCCGTTTTGATTGAAAAACGTGCCGATAGCTTTTCCCAAAACCGCGACCGTTTCGTCGGTCAAATCCTGCGCGACGATGCCGCGAATGTCGTATTCCCGAAAAATGTTTTGATTCATAAATGATTAAACTTTCTTAAAATTATTTTTAACGTATATGCGCATAGAATTATATAACTATTGTCCGTAATATTTTAAGAACCGTAGCAACTTTGCGCTTTGGCGTGAAATTCTCTTTTTAATCGAGAAACTCTCGATGCTTTAAAAATAAGCCACAAAAGCCCGCGAAAACACAAAGGTGGAAACGCGAAAATTTCGCCGCGCCCGTTTTGTTGTTATACTGACGCTTTCTAGTTTAGGCAACAGACGGCGGCGCGGCGGCATCGAATTTGGCGTTAGTGTCCGGCAGTATATCAATTCAAAAAAGTATGAAAAATACGTTTCGATTCATTTATTTAATTGTTTTATTTTCCGTCTGCGCGGGGATTGTTTCGGCGCAGACCGCGCGCCCGACCCCGCCGCGCACGGCGACCGACGACGGCGCGGTTAAAACCTTTGAGGTGCGGTTGCCCGTGACGGTCAACGATAAAAAGAAAAAGAAGAATTTGGTGGCGGGTTTGACGCGCGGCGATTTCGCCGTTTTTGAAGACGGCGTGCAGCAGGAAGTGACTTTTTTCACTGACGAAAAAACGAATCCGCCGGTTTACGTCGGCGTGCTGATGGACACTTCGCCCTCAACCGCCGGTAAAATGAAATTCTCCAAAGAAGCCGCGAAAAATTTTATCTATACGGTGACGCGCCTGCGAAAAGACCGAGCCGCGTTTATGACCTTCGACCACGAAGTAAATTTGCGGCAGGATTTCACCGACAAACTCGACCTACTGGACAAATCGGTTGACAAGGTGAATAAAGTCGGCTCGCAAACCGCGCTCTACGACGCGATTTGGCAATTCTCCGACGAGAAATTGCGGAACGCTCCCGGCAGACGGGTTATTGTTTTGATTACCGACGGCGACGATACTTTCAGCCGCGCCGAACTCACAGACGCGATTGACATCGCGCAAAGAACTGAAGCGACGATTTTCGCCATCTCGACGAAAGCCGGATTTTTGGGAACCGTGCCGGGCGTTGACGCGGGAACCGTGAAAGACAAAGGCGACAAATATCTGACGCAGCTTTGCGAAGAGACGGGCGGCGAAGCGTTTTTTACCGGCGATATGATCGAACTCGAACGCGCGTTTATGAAAATTTCCCAGGAGCTGCGCTCGCAATACATCATCACGTATCGCCCGGCAAATCAAAATTACGACGGCAAGGAACGCAAAGTCGAAGTTCGTTTTACCGACCGAAGCAAAGACAGCGAATATAAAATCCGCACGAAGAAAAGCTACCGCGCGATTCGTGACGGCATACGCGCGAGTTTGATTAACAAGCAACGATTCGTTTTAGAAGATGGCGTGCGATTCAGGAGCGCTTCAAATAGAAAGCGAAACGCCTCGCCTGTAAAAGCAAAAAAAACTTAAAAAGCGTAATGCTTCGCACCTAAAAAGCAGAAAGGCTAAAGTAAAAAATAAAAAGTAGAAATTTATGCGTTGGAGAAATTTTGCAGCAGTAACATTTGTTTTTCTTTTCGTCGGCGTTGCGCTTTTGGGCTTCGACTCGACTAATGCTCAACAAACCGCGCCGAGTCCGGCAAATCAAACAAAACCCGCGCCGAGTCCGACCGTTTCGCCGACGCCTGAAGTTGTTGAAGAAGACGACGAAATTATTCAGATTGACACCGAAGCCGTCAACGTTCTTTTCACTGCACAGGACAAAAGCCGTCGCCTTCTGACCGATTTGAAGCAATCCGACGTGCGGATTCTGGAAGACGGTCAGCCGCAGGAAATCACGGAGTTTACGCGGCAGATAGATTTGCCGCTTTCTTTGGCGATTTTGATTGACACGAGCGCGTCGCAGGAACGAACCCTTCCCGAAGAGCGGGCGGCGGCGAAATCGTTTCTGCAAGCGGTCATCAGACCGGCAAAGGACGAAGTTTCCATCGTTTCCTTTACCGGCGAAACGACGCTCGAACAAGGAATGACGAATAATGTGGCGCGGCTCAACCGCGCGATTGACAAGGTTGAATTCGTTCCGCCTTCCGGCTATCTCGGCGGCGGAGTCATCGCGGGCGGCACGCCGCCGATCTCCGGCGACAATCAAGCGGTGCAAGGCTCGACCGCGATTTGGGACGCGATTTATGTCACGTCCGAAGAAGTTTTGAAAACCTCGCCCGAAAAAACGCGCCGCGCGATAATTCTGCTGAGCGACGGCGTGAACACTTTCGGCAGTAAAAAGTTTGACGACGCCGTGCAAGCCGCGCTCAGAAGCGAAGCGGTGATTTACGCCGTCGGTGTCGGCGATGATATGATGGGCGGCGTTGACGAAGGCGTTTTGAAAAGATTGACCGAACGAACCGGCGGACGCGCCTTTTTCCCGCGCGACGAAGCCGCGCTGCGTAAGGCTTTCACGCAAATTCAAATCGAGCTGCGCTCGCAGTATTTGATTGCCTACCAGCCTTCAAACCAAAAACGCGACGGCTCATACCGCAAAATTCAAATCCAGATTGTCAATCAGGAATTAGCCAAACAAAAAGTTTCGCTCAGCCACCGGCAAGGCTATTTCGCCCGAACCGAAGCGGGTCAAAAACCAGCGACGAAGTAATTTTTATAAAAAGTTTAACCATGAAGAAACACAAAAAATCACGAAGAAAATCTCGTGATTTTTTGTGTTTCTTTTTCGATGGTATTTATCTTTTCAAATTTGCCGCAACAATTCCGATTCCCGCCGAAGTCAAAAAAATCTCGTCGGCTTCGCACAGCTCCGATAAATTTGCCGCACGTTCTTCAACCGCGAAATTTTCTAAAATAAAATCTCTCGTCGTGCCTTTCAAACAACCCGTCGTAAGATTTGGCGTATAAATCGCGCCGTTCTTTTTCCAAAAGATGTTCGCCAGACAAGTCGAAACGATTTCGCCCCGCTCGTTGAGCCGAACGGCTTCGTCGAATTTTTTCGCCCGCGCGTCTTCCAAAGCCAAAATGTTTTCCAAGTAATTGCACGATTTTACGCCGACGAGCGGCGATTTCGTGTTGACCCGAAAAGGCGAAACCGTCAGGCTCAGGTTATTTTTAATCTGACGAAAATCAGCCGTTTGAATTAAAAGATTTGTTTTGGGTTTCGGATTGATTTGCCAGACCGAGGTCGCCGATTCGTCGTAAAAAGTCAGGCGAGCGCGCCCGCGCGCGAAATTGTTTTTCTCGATTAGTCCAAGCAACAAATTCTTCGTCGCTTCTTCGGAAAACTCGGCTAAACCGATTCCGACTTTGCGTGCGTTTTCAGTTAATCTAAGCCAGTGCTTTTCCCACAAAAAAGCGGTTGAAGCGTGGATTGCGACTGTCGTGAAAACGCCTCTGCCGTAAAGTGCGGCGGCGGACGCGGCGGGTAAAAAAGCGTTTTCGGCTGGAAGAATTCGACGATTAAAGGAAATGAATCGGTGCATCTTTTAATTTTCAATTTTTATTTTTTGTCCGATACAATTGAAAATTAAAAACTAAAAATCGGCTTTTAGCTGACGGCGCGGATACGCTCCGTTTGTTTTTGGGCAACGGAAAAAACGAGCCGGAAGGTCGTTCCTTCGCCGACTTCGCTCGTGGCTTGAATCGTTCCGGCGTGTTCCTGAACGATGCCGTAAGAAACCGCCAAGCCCAAACCCGTGCCGCTGCCGACGCCTTTTGTGGTGAAAAACGGGTCGTAGATTTTTGTCAGATTTTCCGGTTCGATTCCGCTGCCCGTATCGGAAACTTCGATAACGGCTTTGTCATCGTCGAGCGCGGTCGTCAAAACAATCTCGCCGCCCGCAAACATCGCATCGCGCGCGTTGATGATTAAATTCGTAAAAACCTGTTGCAGTTTTCCGGCATTGCCGAAAATTTTCGGCGCGGCGGGAGCGTAATTTTTAACGATTTCAACTTGTGATTTTCTAAGTTGCGGTTCGAGCAGTTGAAGCGTGTCGTCGAGCAGTTTGTTGATATTTATTTCGACAAATTCCGAAGCATTGCCGGTGCGCGAAAAATTCAATAAATTGCCGACGATATTCGATGCGCGGTCAGTTTGCTTTTGCACCTTTTGCAGTAGCGCGTGTTTCGGGTCGGTTTCGGGAATCATCCCGAGAAGCATCTGCGTATAGGATGAAACGCCGGTCAAAGGCGTGTTGACTTCGTGCGCGACACCGGCGGCGAGCAGTCCGATGGACGAGAGTTTTTCGCTTTGCTGCAAAGTTTCTTCGAGTTTGATGCGCGAAGTGACGTTTTCAAGGACGATAATCGCGCCGGTTTGACTGTTTGAAATCGAACGCAGCGGCGCGACGGCGACGTTTAAAACCAAAGATTTGCCTTGGTAATTCGTCGTCAGCATTTTATAGGCGTTGCGAATTTCCGTCAGATGCCAGCGCGATTTACCGAGAATGTTTTCCAGATTCAAGGCGAAACTTTCGTCGAAAACTTCCTCGACGAGTTTGCCGATGGTTTGTTCGCGGCTCAGCGCGAGCATTTCCTCAAACGTCGTATTACAGCGCGTAATCTTTCCGTTTTCGTCAACAGCGAGCAAGCCGACATTGACCGATTCGACGATTGATTCGTTAAATTCTTTCAGCGATTCTAATTCTTCGGCGCGTTTTTCCTGCTCTTGATAAAGTAGACTGTTTTCAATTGCGACGGCGACGTAGCCGGAAACCGTCTGCAAAATTTCCAAATCTTCCGAAGATAAAAGCGAGCCGTCTGACGCGCGTCCCAAACCGAGAACGGCAATCATTTTGCCGCGCACGACGCACGGCACGAAATAATGAAGTTCCTGTCGGTGAATGCTTTTTCCGTTTCTGCCGAACCTTTCGATTTTTCCCCGAATGCCTTTTGTTCCCGATTCTTCGTGCGGCGCGTCGTCAACGATTTCTTCTTCGGGCAGTTCAAATTCGTCGGCGCGAACGATGCCTTTTTCGGCTGACTTTTGGCGAATCATCTGCCGGAAATCGTTCGGCATTTTATAATGTTCGCTGATGCCGACGGATTTGGCGATGACATAATGTTCGAGCGTGTTTTCGTCTTCGATAAAAACCGCGACTTTTTCGACATCGAGAACTTGCCTGAGGCGCTCGGTCAGCGCGTCGAGCAACGGTTCGAGAGCGGTCGTCGCCGATAGCGTTCTGCCGAAATCGAGCAGTCCGTGCCGCAAATCATAGCGCTCGCCGTAGAAAAATCGTTCAGCGCGTTCGTGGAGAAATTTCTTGAGCGGTTCGGACAAAAGCACGATTCCCGCCATCGCTATAATTCCGATTAATGCGCGAAGCGTAATATCGGTCGCGGACAAATTATTGCCGACGATCAAGAAAACCAAACCGAGCGCGACGCCGCCGATCATCGCTGCAATCGCCACGGTCGTCATCGCATAAACGAGCGCGCGGCGCACGACGACATCAACGTCCATCAGGCGATAGCGGACGACGGAATGCCCGAAACTGAGTGGAATCAGCGCGAGCGGCAAAGTAGTCAACGCGGCGGTTAAATAATCTTCGGTCAGCGACGGAACGAAACGCTTGGCAATCTGGAAAATAATAATCGGCACGACGGCGACAATCGCGCCCCACATCGCCCATTTAATTCGCTGCCGGACGAGCGGTTGCTGACGGTTCTTCAAAAAGCGCCATAACAAAATGCCCGCGCCGCAGGACACGTAGATAATGAAATGGTAAAAGTTCGCTCGGTATAAAACGCCAAATAAATCAAATCGGTCAACGAAATTATTAAGGCTGGCGACTAACTCGGCTTTCGGAGCGAAATGATAAATGAGCGAAAGGGTGAGGACTAAAACCGAAATCAAACTTGCCGGAACATAAAGAGCGTAAGTTTTCCAGCGCCCATCGTGGTCGAAAACCTCGCTTCTGACCGGATAGCGCAAACAGAAATGCAGAAAAAGCGGCGCGAAAAAGGCGAAAGCGATATCGTCAAGCAGACTGACGGCTAAATCGAAATCTTCGCCCAAGCCGAGCGATTTATATACGTGAAAGACAAATGCCGCCAGACAAATTGCGGCGAAATGCAAAACGAACGGCGACCCGCTGCCCTGTTTGAAAAGAACAAAAATGCCGACGCCGAGCCAGACTACGCCGACCAGAGACAGAAAAACGAATGAAGCCGTCCACCGCGGCAGAGTATCAATACTGCGTAAATCGGCGTAGTAAAAATTGTTGGCAAACGAATACGAAGGACGTTGATAAAAGTAAGTTAATTTACCGGACACGCCAGCCGTTTCCAGATACATCTGAACATCGGCGGGCGAGGTGATTTCGTCAAATTGTTTTTCGTCGAGCGAAATAGCGATCAACCGGTCGCCGACGGCAATTCCCGCCCGTGAAGCCGACAATCCCGGAGTAACTTTTTCGGCGTAAATGCCGTCCGCTCTCTGCGTCCAAATGGCTCCGTCGGTCGGCGGCAGTGGATGGTAAGCGCGTTGCGAAAGGTTGAGCGCGCCGCCGGCGACGAACAAAACCGTTGCTAAAAGCCAAACCAAACTCCAACTTGTCAGGACTTTACCTTTCATCGCAGCAGGACGAACTTCACCAAAAGTTTTTCAAAAGCAAGATATGTTCCAACCGTATCTAATCGTTATCCTTTCAAATTACAGGCAAAAAATTATGTTTTCAAATTTATAAACGATTAGCGGGTTTAATTTTATTCAGTTTTTCGCTTGAAATCCGAGATTTTGGAAATAAAAAATCCAGAGTCAAACCGGCGATTGACTCTGGAGGTTGAATTTCTAGCTTAAATCTAAGGTTAAAATCTGACTAGAATTCCGCCGCGCAAAACGCGTCTTTGCGAATTCAATCGCAGACTTCCTTCTTCGCCGACTGCGCCCGTTTGATAATCAAAAAGATTTCGCGCATCGAGAATCGCCTGGGCGCGAAACGGCAGACCGAGATTCGGCAGAGACTGTATCACCTTCACGCTTAAACTTGGGTCGTAAATCGCCATTCTGCCAGCAAACGGATCAATCGCAAAAACCGTCGCTTGCGGCGAAAGACGAAAAATCGTTTTGACCTGAGTTCCTGTCCGCAAATCCGCGTTAAATTGTCCGTAGAAAGTTTGAAAAAAATCGTTCTCGAAAACCGCTCCTGGATTTGAAATCGCTTCGTCCGATAATTTCTGACCGTTACCGAAAGCGTAACCCGCCGAAGTGCTGAAGCGACTGTTCAGGCGGCGCGTATAAACGACTCTGACGCCTTGCGCCGCGCCGTGTTGATTGGCGACGAACTCAACGAGATTTTCATCGCCGAGCGAGTCGAACGGAAGATTTGTCAAACCGACGCCGCGCCCGCTCACCGCGTCGAAAAATACATTTGCTTCGATGCTCGATTTATTATCCAAGACGCGCTCGATGCCGAACTCAAAACGCGAATTTTTCGCCATTCGCGGCTTATCGTTTTCGACGACGAATTCCTGCATCGAAACCGGCTCGCGGAAAAGAACCTGCGTTTCTTCGAGTTCGGCGACCGAAGCCCACGTGCGTTCTTCGGTCGTGGTCGTGTAAGCTGTGCGAAATCGGGTTTTGGAATCTACATCGAACTGCAAACCGAAGCGTGGACTAACGGAAAAATCATTGCTGGCGCCGAGAAAGCGCGAATAATCGAATCCGAAAACCAGAATCACGCCGCTCCTCACCTTCCATTCGTCTAACGCCTGAAAGGAAACTTGACCGAGCGATTGTTGCGCGCCGTCAGTTTCGACCGTGCTGAGCCGGGCGACTGCGCCTTTAACGCTGACTTGATGTTTTTCATTCGGGCGATACTTGAACGTCGTTTCAAACCGCTGCGGCGCGCGCCCGCTCGTGCCGCTTTGTCCGGCGAAAACGACTTCCGCATCTTCGCTTATCGGTTGAAGCGTAGCGAAATTTACGCCGGTGAAATTGCCGTCGCTCGACGCGGCAAAATAAGTTTCGATGACCGATTGGCTTTTTCGATTCGATGTTTCTTCTTCGTCCGCCTCAACGCTTTCCTCGATTGAACCAGAATCGTTTCGAGCAATCGCGTCATCGCTTCGTTTGTTTTCGTCAACAGGCGCGTCGCCTTCCGTATTTTGATAAACCGAACGACGCATCTGCGCGGCGCGGATTCGCCATTTTGAACTGTCGCGGTCAACCTTTTTTTCGGGCAAAGTATTTCCGCCGCCCGAGCGTTCCAGCTTAAATCCGTAAACCAATTCCGCTGCGCGGTTAACCTCGACCGACGAAAGAGTAACGGCATTAAATCCCTGCGCGACCGCCAGCACCGTATAAGTTCCGGGCATAATCTTCGCCAGAAAACTTCCGTCCGAAGCCGAACGCACTTGTTTTAATAAGGTCGAAGTCCCGACGCGAAAAATCGAAACGTAAGCATCGGCTATCGTATTGCCCGCCTCGTCGCGCACCACGCCTTTGATGACGCCGAGGTTCGCCCCTTTTTCAACTATCAATACTTTGCCGTGTGCGGCGGGCGCACTGGCAAAAGCCGCCGAAAAAGCGGTCAACGCCACTAAAATCAAACTGGTTAATTTCCTAACTGGCAAAACAGAAGAACTCATCCTAAGAATGGTCGCCTCCAATCAAACAAGTTTTCGGGAAAACCTAATTGCGGACGGCTAAAACTTTTCGGCGCATTGTATATAAAGATATAAAACCTATTCCGCGCATACTACATATTTTCTGTCGAAACATTAAATGTGTCAAGCCTGACACAAACCGGGTTTGCTTTGATAGATGCGAGGCGGCTTGACAAAGTTCGCTCGTCGGCTAAAATTAAAAATGCTTTTCCCAGATAGAGAGAGAAAGGCGCGCGGAGATGTGGCTGAGTGGCTGAAAGCGGCAGTTTGCTAAATTGTTGAGGATCAAAAGTCTTCCACAGGTTCGAATCCTGTCATCTCCGCCATTTTAATTTTGAATTTCCGATTTGGGATTTGTTTGTCGGCTATCAAATTTTTCGATTTGATAGCTTTTATGTTTTTAAAAGTCGGATTTCTAAAATGATTCGATAAACTTTGCGCTCTCAGCGTCTTTCGAGAGAAAATATCTTTTATGACAACAAGTCTCAAATCTTTGTTTTGATAAGTTTCTCTTAGTGCTTTTTACTTCGTTTTGTTCAGCGTTTTTCACTTTCCAGTTTACAAGAGTTTCGTCTGGTTTTGCTAGATTTGGTAGGCTTGGCACACAATTGGCACACAAAAATAATATCAACAAACTTAATTAAGCAATGAACGACAAAAGTTTATAAGTCGGTGTAAGTTTACTTAAATCCATCTTGAGAGACGAATTTGAGCATCGCACACGCGGAATCTTCGGCGAATTTTCGTTGAAATAACGGAACGAACGGAAAGCCGATGCGGGCTAGGATGTGGTGCGGGCGGGCAAACGATAAAAGCTCATACCAGACTGAATCGTCGGCGCGCCGCCGTTCGACGGTGAATCTCTCTTCGCCTTCTTCGGAATGCCCGGGCAGAGTTCCGAAAGCGAAACCGTATCGCTCGATCTCGCCGCCGGTTTCTTTTAGGACATAAACGATTCGGCACGGATTTAATGACCAGCAAAAGCCGTGGTTAACGACGACGCAAACCGTTTCGCTTTGAGCAATCGGCGTGTCGGGCGGATAAATCCGAGTCCAATTGAGCCGATACATCGTCCAGCTTTCGATTGCTTTTCGAGCGCGAGCAAAAGCGTCCGCGCCGCTGCCTAGTTGAACGCGGCGATGATTGATTGGATAACCCGAAGGAATTTTCTCTTTTGACGCGCCGACTTCTTCGTATGAAAACGGCAAATCTTTTTGAGCCGCAAGGAAGTTTTTAATTTTCGTTTTGGACGGTTCAAACAACGTGAACATAAATTAAAAAGCCGATTATGCCGAAATCGCCGCGCCAACCGTTCGTCGGCAAATAGAAGCGTGAATCCTTAATTAAATTTGTCATTTTTCATCCAGTAATGGATTTGCCCAATATCGTTCTCGGTCATATGCGACCACAAACAACCAACCATTATCTTATTCTGCGCCGCCATCGAAACGGCAAACAAACAAAGACCAATCAATGTTAAAAAAATAGACTGCAAGTTTTTCATAATTTCTCCTCGTAATTTTTGTAAATTTTTTGCCTCTTGTATTGTTTAGCGAGAAAAATCGAAAAAGCGGCTCAAAAAACAAAAAATAAATAAAAAATTATTTTGATGAAATGAAAAGGTAATAATGCGGAATCCCGCTACGCACGTAAGGACGCAAGAATCTCAAGCGACGGATTTTGCCGACACAAAACACACTCGGCTATCGTGCGTGTTTCTGCAAAGGAGAAAAGCCGACGACTCGAAATAAAGCGTCAGCTTTTCATCTTTTTATATTGTTCGATGTTTAGTTGGCAAACATTTCGGTTTTTCTGCGCGTCAATTGCCAGCGAATTTGCCGTCGAAAAAACGTCGCGCCTGCGCCATTGCCGGAGCCATCGCCGTTAGGTGATTCAAGCTCGTATCTTTAATTTCATACCGGCGCAGAACGTTCGCGCCGACTCCGCGCTGCCGCATCGTCTGAAACGCTTTTTCAGTATTCCCCTGGTCAACCACTGTATCGCCCTGTAGATTAATCAAAAGCATTTTCGTGCGCGGCGCCCAATCGTAACAATCGTTTTTCTGCATTGCCTGAATCGTCGGGTCGGACGTGTCCGTATTTTGCAGAGCTTGAACGAAGCTCGGCTTGAGGACGTTGACGAGCGACTTTTGGGGACGCATCAGTGCCGACGCCACCGCCAACCGCACGAGCAAATCTTCGTCCGAGATATTGCCTTTGAAGTTCAGCGAAACGGTCAGAGCCATCGCCGGTTTGAAATATTCGGTTAACTTTACACCGCTGCTTTTATGAAAGTAATAAGCCATATACGCGGTCAGATAAAGCCTGACAACAAACGCCTGATCGTCGGTCGGCGCGGCGAGCAGCCAATTTCTCGTCGTGCCGGAAAGGTCATAGGGACCCGAAGCGGGCGCGGCGGCGGTGACGTTATACATTGCGCCGGATTTTTTTTCTAAATTGCGCACCGTCCACATCGCCACCGCGCCGCCTTCCGAGTAACCGGTCACGAACAGCCGCGCGCCGACCGGCGTGTTCTGCTGCGCGGCGAGGTAGCGCGCCGGTTCGATTATATCAACGGCGGAAAGACTGTTGATGGCGCCAAGCGGATACGGATGCGCGCCCGTATCGTCGCCTAAACCAAGGTAATCCGGCATCGCCACCGCGTAGCCGCCTGAGGCGAAGGCGAGCGTCGGCACTTCCGTTCCCGATTTACTCGCTGTTCCGGTAAAACGCGACGGTGCGGATTCGGAATTGACAATCGTGCCGTGATTAAAAATCACCAAACCGTTCGGCGCGCCGCCGCGCGGTAAAACCACTAAACCGCTTAAAACGACCGGATTATTTTTCTCATCCGTCGAGCGGTAGTTGATTTTGTATAAATCCAAAGGGCTCGCCGTCGGGCTGACGGAGGTTCCGAAAGCTTTTTCGATGCCTTGGTTGACTTCGGCGACGGTCATCGCGCCGATTTTTGTCGAACTGACGAAATTAGCGTTGCCAACCGGCAATTTATTTGTTTGCGCTGCCGCTGATGCGGCGCAGATCGCCAACAGCGCGAGCAGCAAAAATGCCGCTGACTGACGAACTGGTTTTTGATTTGAAAACATAAATATCTCCTCGCTTGATGCTCTCGCCAATACTTCAGCAGTTTTTTTGGCGGTTAATGTTTGTGCCGAAATTACCTGTTCTTCAAAAGGTCGCCGATTTCCGTCAGAAGAACTTCTTCGCCCGTCGGCGGTGTCGGCGCGGCTTAAAAAGTATTAAATAATCAAAGCTCGTCGCGCTGAAGCGCGAACATCACCAGCGCGACGATTAAAAATGTAATCACGCCGTTGAGAAATTGTCCATACATTATCATCGGCTCTTTCGCAGCCTGCGCTGCCGCGATTTGTTCGGGCGTCGTGACCGGCATATCGCCCAGATTGATAACTTTGTCTTTGAAATCAATGCCGCCGGTTATCGCGCCGATGACGGGCATGATAATGCCGTCAGTAAACGTTTTGACAATCGAGCCGAAAGCCGCGCCCATAATCACGGCAATCGCCAAATCGAGAATGTTCACCGCGCGATAAACGCCTTAAAATCGTTTAGCATAAAATTTTAATTTCTCCTGTCTGATTTACTATTAACCTGCTCTGTTTGATTTTTCCGCGGCGGACATTTCTCGACGCGGTTCATCTCTTTCATCTTTGTTCGCCGCCCGCCGGCGAAAAACGAAATAAGCGACGGAAAGCCCGACGAGAATGGCGGCGATGCCGAGCATCGCGTCGCCCGAAATGTGTTTCGTGTCGAGCGTAATAATTTTGTTGCAAATCGCGATGACGGCAATTCCGACAACCGATTCGGGTTTAATTTCGTCTTCGACGAGAAACATTTTTAATATCTTGAGCAGCTCCAAACCCATTAAAATAATTAAAACCAAACCGAAATTCTCGAAAATTTTTGAAATGTTGAGCTGCAGAAACGGCGGCTCGATAATTTCTAGAACCATTATGCGACCGAGTTCGACGGTTCCAAAAACCAACGCCAGCAGCAGCAGAATGATTAACGTGCGGATGATTAGCTTTTCGATTTGTTCGACAATGTACAGCATATTTGAATTTTAATTTTGGCGAACGACTTTGAAAAACTTCATTATGCCGCCTGCGCCTTCGATTAACAAACTGTTGCCTTCGATTCGATAAGTCCGCGCCCGTTCGAGACCCTGCAGAAAACGATTGTCGAGCAAACCGGGCGAACAGCCTATTTTCGTTAGAAAAATGCCGGAAAAAGCCAAACCGCCGGCTTCGGATTTATACGTGCCGCGCCCCCGATTGCAGTCCGCCCGCACATTTACCTTGCCGTCCGGCATAAATTCGAGCTGGTAGTTTTCCGGTTTATCAACCGCGACTTTTCCCTGAACATTATCCAGGCTTTCCCAACGCCAAACCGTGTTTTTTAATTGCGCTCCGTCGGCTTGGTTTTCAACGAGTCCGCTTTGCATCTTCGATTCCGGCACGAGCAGAAAATTCGCGCCCGCCTCTGGTTTGATAACAAACGTCACGGCTTCGGTTTTATACGGACAGCAGAGCGGGTCCGAGGCACGGTAACGAAGATATTCGGCAGTCAAACTTCTCTCGGAGGTCATTTTTACGCTGACTAAAGAACCGTCGGTACGCGCGTTCGTCGGTCCGGGCGACAGAGTGCCGGCAACGCGGTTGCCGACAAAAACGCGCATTTCAAATTCTAGCGGGCGGCACATTCCGTCGAACGCTCCGGCGGTGCCGATGATGGTTGTTTTGCCGTGAACCTGCGCCGCGCCGACCAGCGTCCAGTTCATTTTCGTCAAAAGAAAATCTTGCGGCAGCGACGGCTGGCGAATGGTGACGGGGCACCGCTTTAATTCGTCCGCCGATATTTTTTTAGTTTGCGAAATGGCGCGGCTGCGCGCGTTCCAGTTCGGCAGCGGCGACATATCCAGCCAATCGCTCTGCGCGAAGACGCTTCCGCTAAGTATAAAACCGATGACGAATGCAGCGACAAACAAATTAATAATTTTATTTTTCATATTTATTTCCTTTGTGTTTAATGTCGGCGGACAGCTCTAAAATTTATCCGCTGATTGTAAACGAAAAATAACGCGAAACTTGCACCACGCCTGACGCTTCGTTTAGCGCGGTTGTTTTGGCGGCGTTCCTTTATAAACTTTGATCGAGCGAATTTTGTTATACCACGCATCGCCCGGCGCAAATGTGATGTTTGAACTTAAAATATAGGAATTACCGCGAAAATTCCTTTTTGAGTAAAGCACGAAATACCAGCCGTCGGGAACGCGAATCGAGCGAATCGTGTGTCGCCAACCGTCCCAATCGGTCAAATCAGCCTCATCGCGTTCGACCGCTTCCGCCGCGCCGTCGAAATTTGTTCCGGCATAGATGACCGGAAAACTCTTTATTATTTAATAGGTGCGTTATACTTTCTACTTGCTGTTGGTCCCAAAGTAAACGAAATGAATTTCCGAGATATTGAGACACCGACAACTATATTTATTTTCCTATATATATTTATTGGAATGTTTCCACATCACTTAAAAAGCCTTGATTTTAGAGGTATGGTTAAACCAGCAAAGGAAGAGGAAAAGGAATTGGCAAATAATAAAACCGCCCGTTGAGAGCGGTTCTAGGTTGTGTTGACACAAATCAGTTAAACTGTTCGACATAATGAATGTTAAGTTGACTGATGAACAATGGCAGAAAATTCTGCTCGTGTTAAAATCCTGCCCCGAAATCCGTCTCGGCGCAGGTCGTGATTGCCGCCGCTTTCTCGAAGCCGTGCTGTGGATTACCC
>CADCUR010000217.1 GCA_902805935.1 uncultured Pyrinomonadaceae bacterium | reverse complement strand
GGCGAATTTAGTCTTCTCGCCGGATAAAAAGGCGTAAATAAATCCCGCGGCGAAAGCGTCGCCGCTGCCGATGCGGTCGAAAACTTCGACCGAAAAGTAATCGGGCGCTTTTGTCGTTTGATTGTCGAAAAAACAAACCGCGCTCAAGTCGTGGCGGCTTGCCGAATGCACCTGGCGCAGTGTCGAGGCGACGACTTTCAAACTCGGAAAACTTGACAGCATTTTTTCCGCTGCCGCGCGAAAGGACGATTCATTATAAGCAGACAATTTGGAATCGAAATCAAACGCGCCGAAGCTGACATCGGCAAATTTGAGCAATTCCGCGTTTAACCGGTTTGCCGCCGGGCGTCCTCCCCGCGTCTTCCATAAAGAATCGCGGTAATTCAAATCGTATGAAACAATCGCGCCCGATTCTCGCGCCGTCCGCATCGCTTCGGCAGCGACTTCGGGCGTCGTGTCGGAGAGCCCGGCAAAAACGCCGCCCGTATGAAACCAGCGCGAGCCTTTTTCGCCAAAGATTTTTCGCCAGTCAATATCGCCGGGTTTTAATTGCGAAACAGCCGTATTCGCGCGGTCAAAACACGAAGCCGAAGAACGGTGTCCGAAGCCGCGTTCGATAAAATAAATGCCGTTTCGGGCGTTCCCGCCCGCGCCGTCGTCTTCACGCCAGACGATTTCCGACGCGTCCGCGCCGCCCGACAGAATCAAATTTTCCGCCAAACGTCCGAGCGCGTTATCGGCTAAAGCGGTAACGATTGCGGTTTTACGGCGAAAAGTTTTGGCGAGATTGCGCGCGACGTTGTATTCCGCGCCGCCGTCGAAAACGCGAAAATTACGCGCGGTATTAATCCGTTCGTCGCCCGGACAAAAGCGCAGCAGCACTTCGCCCAAACTGGTTAAATCCCAGCGGCATTCTCTCTCCGATTTGATTTGCAAGCTGTTCATCGAAATTTTTATTGTCGAGCCGTCCCGTCGGTTTCGGCAACCAAAGCCGTTAAAAATCGGTGATTTTCCGGCGTTGAATTATTTCCCGTCCGGTTTTTCACGTTCCAAAAAGCATTATAAGGAAACGGTTTGTTCCGCCCAAAACTGAAATTCGCGGTGTTTGTTTTCTTCGGCTTTGGCTAAAAGTTCCCCGCTCGCTACGCGCCGGATGTGTTCAAAAACCCGCTCGCCGACCGCTTCGATTGTTTCCGTGCCTTCGATGATGTCTCCGGCGGAGATGTCAATATCGCCGCGCATTCGTTCGAAAACGCGGTTGTTGGAAGCGAGTTTGATGACGGGCGCAATCGCGTTGCCGATGGTCGTGCCGTTGCCGGTCGTGAATACGACGACCGTCGCGCCGCCGGCGACGAGCGCGGGCGTTGATTCCTGGTCGTAGCCCGGTCCCTGCATTAAATTCAAGCCTTTATTCTTCGGCGCTTCGGCGTATTCGCAGACGCCTTCGACGCGCGTGGTTCCGGCTTTCGACATCGCGCCGAGCGATTTGATCGTAATATTTAAAAGCCCGCCCGCGATGTTGCCGGGCGACGGATTATTGTTCAGCACGCCGCCGAATTTCGAGGCGTATTCCTTATACCAGTCAATCATCCGGTAAATTGCGCGACCCGTCGCGGCGTCTTTGGCGCGATTCGCTAAAATATGCTCGGCGCCGCAGAATTCCGGGATTTCCGTGATTAAAACCGTGCCGCCGCTTTTGACTAATAAATCAGCCGCGCGTCCCAGAGCCGGGTTTGCCGAAATGCCGGAAAAACCGTCGCTCGAACCGCATTTAACGCCCAAAACAAGCTCGCTTACGGAAAATTCTTGACGAACGTTTTCATTAACTTTCGGCAGCATTTCTTCGACGATCTTCAAGCCTCGTTCAATCGCCGCCCGCGTGCCGCCGATTTCCTGAATGCCGATTTTGGCGACGGGTTTTGCGAAAGATATTTCGCGTTTTAATAGGTATTTTTCCACCTTGGCGAGATTCGTTTTTTCGCAGCCCAAATCAATTAATATGACGCCGCCGACGTTCGGATGATCGGCGTAATTCGCCAGCACGCGCAGCATTATGTCGAGATTCGAGCCGTCCTGACAGCCGCAGCCTTTATTGTGCGGAATCGCCACCACGCCGTCCACATTCGGGTATCTTTCTGGTTTGTAATGCAGAAA
>CADCUR010000216.1 GCA_902805935.1 uncultured Pyrinomonadaceae bacterium | reverse complement strand
CCGACGGCACATTTACCGAAGGACGCGGTGAGGATTACAGCCTCGACATCGTGATGGATTCGAAAGGCGTTCTGACCGAAGACGGATTTACCATCGAAGTAGCCATTCCTTTTAAATCTTTGCGCTATGAAGCAGGTAAAAATAAGCCATGGGGTTTACACATCCATCGCCGCGTTAAACATAACAACAACGAATTGAATTCATGGAAGCCGTTCAATCGCAGTATCTCCGGTTTGCTCAATCAAGCGGGTCATATCACAGGCTTAGAAGGAATCGAAACAACTCGCCAGCTTGAGATCAATCCGAGTTTTACGGTATCGGAAACCGGCAGACGCACGCGTCACACTTTCGACAATAATCCGGCGGGACGCTTCGTCAACGACGGCATCAAAGGCGAGTTCGGAATGACCGCCAAGTTTAGTTTGACGCCGACGATTACTTTAGATTTCGCTTACAATCCTGACTTTGCGCAGGTTGAAGCCGACGCGCCCGTCAGCACCGCCAATCAGCGGTTTCCGATTTTCTTCGCCGAAAAGCGACCGTTTTTTTTGGAGAGAATCGACATTTTCAATACGCGAATGAACGTCGTCAACACCCGCGCGATTGTTGACCCGGACATCGCCTTAAAATTAACCGGCAGGCGCGGGCGAAATACCTTTGGCGTATTATATGCCTCTGACAACGCGCCGGGCAATTATTCTTTGGACGAGCGGCAGGGCTTGCGCGAATGCCAACAGAGGCGGCTTGCCGACCCGAATATTGTCTGCGGCATCGAGCGTTACGTTGATAAAAACGCCGACATCGGCATTTTGCGCGTCAAACGAGATGTCGGCAGACAGCACAACGTCGGATTTTTTGCTACGACTTATAACTTTCCCGAACGTCATAACAACACCGCCGGATTCGACGGGCGGTTTCGTCTTAATCCGAAAACGGTCGCTGAGTTTCAAATTCTCGGCACGCACTCGCGCCGCTTTTTCCGCGACCCGGACTTGAACCGCAACATCTACCGCACGGGCAACGGATTCGGCTATGCGTATTCAATCGACCGTTCAGACCGCAACTTAACCGTTCAATTTAACGGCGACGGCAGAACTGGGGATTACATCGCCGACGCCGGTTTCACGCCGCGCACCGACACCAATCAGCATCGCGCTGCGGTTACGTACGTAACCGAGCGCGACCCCAAAAAAAGCATTATTTTCAAAAGATTTAACAACCGTAGCCACGTCAGCCACGATTGGCGCGGACGCACGCAAAACTGGAAATCAAACACGTCGGGAATGTTCGCTCTCCAGCGTCAAACGAATATCGGCGCGGGCGTCGTTTTCGGCTACGAGCGCGTTTTTGAACACGAATTCGGCGCCAACCGGACGGCGACCAGACCGGGCGCGTTTTTCGGCGCGGATTCGGAACGCTCCTCTCACAATAGTGAAATTTATTCGTTCATCGAAACTTCTCCGCTCAAACAGTTTTTCGGCTCGTTCGTCATCGGCTACGGTTCGGGACATCTTGATTACGATTCGGGCGCGGGGCGAAAATTTCCGCGCGTCAGCCCGCCGTATCTGCTTTTCGTTGCCGAAAACGAGCGGCGCGCTCGTGAAGGACTGCCTTTATTAAATCAGCCGCCGCCGCTCGACCCGGGCGCGGGCAAACAGTTTTTTATCGAATCGTCGGTTCGCTATCAGCCGACATCAGCTTTGCAAATTTCGCTCAATTACAACAACCGGAAACTGGTGCGCGACGACACGAAACGCACGGCTTTCGACGAAAACATTTTCAGCCTGCGCTCGACTTACCAGTTTACGCGCAGCATTTTCGCCCGAACGCGAATCGATTACTCGACGCTTTCGGCGCGCCTGCGTCCGCAATTCGTCTTGGGCTGGACGCCGAGCCCGGGAACCGCCCTTTATGCCGGTTACAACGACGATTTGAACCGTAACGGCTACAACCCGTTTACGGGCGCGTTCGAGCCGGGCTTTCGCGGCAACGGGCGCACGTTTTTTATTAAAGCGTCGTATCTTTTTCGCAAAAGCTTCTAACCGGTAAAAACAGCAGCCTTATAAAAGCTCGATTTAAGAAAAATTCAAAGGGCGGAAAAGCGGGGAAAACATAACGGCACCGAATTGAAATGGCTATGACTCCAAATATCAGCGGTTCACTCCTTTGACAGCA
>CADCUR010000215.1 GCA_902805935.1 uncultured Pyrinomonadaceae bacterium | reverse complement strand
ACAGTATCGGGGCGGTTTTGAGATAGATTAGCAATGTGTACAATCACCTTAATTTGTAATGCACCCCGTTAATCAAGCCGCCAGATTGAGTGTGATGGTCAAGAAAAACAAGAGACAAAACTCTCTTTCATTCCTCCATTTTGAATTTTCAACTGCTTTTCAAACTCCAGCGGACTCAGATAGCCTAAGCTTGAATGCCGCCGGATGCGATTGTAATAACCTTAAACTCTGATTTAGAATTTTTCATCGCGGAACTCAAAAGATTTTATTGCTGTTTTATTGCATGTTCGGAATCCAAAACTCGCCGCCGAACGATTCTAGTTTTCGCAAGCCCCGCGCGGGTAAATCTTTTTCCCTTACACCCAGGAAGGTAAAATGCGGCGAGTCATTTTTGACGGTGCGAAACCAACCGTGGCGGGCGAGAATTCGGCGCACTTTTTCGTGTTCGTATTCGTTGGCGTCAAATGCCAGAAGCGAGAGATGCTGCGACGCCCCCGGCGCGGCGACCGAATACAGAATTGATTTTGAAAAATCCTTGCTGAAGAAAACACCGCGCTCTTCGAGTTCGAGAACCGCTTCAATTTGAGCTTGAGTAGAAAGCGACGAAAGCCGTTCGGCGTCGGAACGCGTTAATTTGCCTAGGCGTCGCCAATGTTCGAGAGCCGGGAAAAATCGAGAATTCCACAAACGCAAAGTGTCGGAGTAGTCGCGGCGGGCGGCTTCCGCGCCGTCGCGCGGCGTAATGTTTAATCCAGCGGTGATTGCTTCGCGGCGGGCGGCGAGCAAAGCATTCATCGCCTCGCTTTGCAGCTCGATTTCCGCGTCGCCGATTCGGGCGCGGGCGATTCGCATTTGTTTCTGAAAGTCTGTGACTGACACTTCACTTGCAAAAATGCAAACGGGCGGCAGAAGAAGATTTTTATCATCGGCGAGAAAAATCGCTCCGTAATCCTTTAATACCCGCCGCGAAACGGCGTCGTTTTCGTCGCAGAAATCGGCGCTTTTCAAACCGCGCCGCGCGAGCGACATTTCGAGTGATGAACGGAAAACAACTGAACTGGTTTTGCTTTCGTTGTAATCAGTGAACTTCAAATTTCCGTCTGCGTTGACGCTTTGTAAAAACGCGCCGAAACAAAATATCAAAATAAACGCTTTAATCGTTTTGAACATATAATTTCCCCTTAAAAAATTATTTTTGTGAAGCGGATTGAGCGACGTTCTGCTCGTTTTCGCGGGCGAAGATTTCCGTTAATAAACGGTAAACGGCGGCGATCATTTGTTTCTGGCGCAAAGCACCGCTTGCGGCGTCGGCTTCAAGGCAGACGTATTCAATGCCCTGCTGTCCGGCGTAGATCGAAAGCGAGCCGTCATCCAGGGCGCATTGACCGGATTCGAGCTGATGAGCGGATTTTTGCACCACCACGTTAAAATTGTTTTCGGCGAAAAAGCCGACGTAGCGCGTTGAGGAAAGAATAATAAAATTGTCCGCGTCGGCTTCGGCATTGGCGAAGTAAACTCCGGCGGCTTGCGCCTCGAACGCTCCGCGCTCCGATTGCGCGTTTCGGAGGAATCCGACTGCCGTTAAGTCAGCGGATTTTTGAGTCGCCGTTTTATCGTCAACGTCCGCGTTATTGTGAACGGCGACCAAGAGCCTTTCGCCGCTGAGCAACGGGCTGGCGTCGTCGGGGAAAATGATTTTTAGAAGCTCGGCGGCGAAACTTTGAATTGCCTGCTCGATTTCACCGGAAAAACCCGCGCAGCGCCTGCCGTTTCGGGTGAATATCCGATTCGGGTCAACCATATGAAATTTGCCGTTGAATTTGAACGACAGCCGCCGCGCCGGATTGCCGTTTTGGTCCAATGATTCGATTTCGACGAGCCGCCCGCCTTTTTGCTCGACGGCGTCTTTAGCGGATTTGACGGCGATTTGCTCGTTGTGGTGCGGGGCGAAAAACGTGACGCTCGCGCCCGCTTTTTCATAGACGTTGATTTTTATTACGGTTTCGCCGAGCGGTACTTTTAACGTCTGTTTTTTGAACGAATCTTGCGCGGCGACCACAGCCGGAAAGATTGATAAAATAACGGTGATTAATAAAAGATAAAATTTCATTTTTGTGTTTCGCTGGTAAATAAATTCGGCTCGTGATGCCGGGTGAAAACTGTTTGTTTTCAAAATTTAACGCGCAGAAAGC
>CADCUR010000214.1 GCA_902805935.1 uncultured Pyrinomonadaceae bacterium | reverse complement strand
CGTTCAGCTTCGAGCGGGTCAGCGCCGCCGAAAACGAGCCAGTCTTCGCCGGAATTTTCGCCGGTTCGCGCCGCAAATTGTTTGGCGTCTCTCACGTTTGCCGGAATTTTTGAATTAACCGCCGCGATAAGTTGATTGGTTTTAGCCGTGCCGACCAGAATCAGGGCGGCGCGTTCGTTTTTTGGCAAATCTTTTAGCTCGTATATTTTTACGGGTCTGCCGGTCGCGCTTTCAATCGTATTGACTAAAACCGAAGCCGTTTCTACATCTTGAATCGGCGATTTGTCGCCGTAAACGACCGCGAGCGGGCGATTTAAATTAAAGTCGAAAACCTTTTCGCCGTAAACGACGTTCGATTTTTCGCTTGAATCCATTTGCGGCGCTCCGGCGAGTCTCGCTTCCGCCCAACCGTAGCGCAGCAAATCATCGTCCCCTTCGAGCCGCAGAAAAATGTGATAAAAACCGGGCAAAGGTTCTGCCGAATTGTCAGTCGGCAGAGCTTGAAGCGAAACGTTAACAGTCATTGAAGCATTCGTTTTGAGCAGGAAATTGCTGTCCTTCGCGTTTTGAAAATTCGCTTTTATATTCGCTGGAAATTCTATCGCTGCCTTCAAGGTTAAATTTTTGCCGCTCGTATTCGTTACCTTAAATCGCGCCGCGCCTTGTCCGTTCCGGTCGAGTTCGACAACTGAATATTCGACGTTAACGAGTTTGTTCGGATGCTTCGGCGCGCCGTATTTGTTGATTAAGCCGGATAAAACAAATGCTTCGGGTTTCGGGCGGCGCGATAGCCAGATTTGCTCGTAATGGCGAATACCCTTGAGCGCTTTCGGGTTCATCGCCAGCGTTTCGTTAAACTGAAACTGATACATCGCCGGCATCGAGCGCGTTTTCAAGACGTTTTCAAAAATAGGCGCGTAAACCGCTGCGCGGTCTTCAGGCGTCATCCTAGTTAAGAACCGCCAGTTCCATTCGGTGATAATCGGCGGTTTGCCGACGCGTCGCCCGTAAGAAGCCGCCGCGAGCGAAAAGCCGCGTGTGTTCGGCATCGAATCGAGTCCGTCGGTATAAGCGTGCTGCCCGATTTTATCGAACGGCACGCCGAGTTTTTGAAGGCGGTCGAACGCGCCCGTGTTCGTGTGCGCCGTCAGATGAACCGGAATTTCCGGCGCGACTTCTTTGACAGCGTTGTAAACCCGTTTCCAGTAAGCGGGCGCGTCGTCGTTGATTCCGAAAATCAAAACCTCGTTATCGACTTCCACGCCGTCGATTACGTCGCGGTAACGCTTGACCATTTCAGCGGTGTCGGCGGCGGAAATGCGCGCGTCGATCAGCGCTTTCAATTTCAATTTCCGCATCTCGCCGAAAAAGAAATCGAGATATTCGGTTTGTTTCGATTTTTCGACCCCCTGAATCAATTCGAGATGATGCAGGCGAATCAATTCAAACCCGAGCGCTTTGGCGATTCGCAAATCGCGCCGGATGTCGTCGGCGAACAACTGCCATTTGTTGACTGTATCGGCGGCAAACGCCCAATACGCGTCTCTATCCATTCCGGGCAGTTTTTTGATGTCGAAGTTTTCGCCCAAAGTCGAATACGGAAAATAATTCGTCCCGAATTTAGTGAACGGCACGCCAATTTCGTATTCGATTCGATCGCCGGTCTGTTTTTGCTCGGCGTAAGACGCGTATGCGACAAAGGCGTTATCAACCTGCTCATCGGTCATCGCTCCTTTGGTAAACGCGAGCCTGGACGAGAAATTCGCCGCGTCGCCCGGTTCCATCAAACGGTTGTCTTCGAGCCGTTCGGCATAAGAGCGCAGATTCGAACGGGCGATTTCGGTTAATAAATAAACGTCGTTTCCGTTTGTTTGCGCTTCGTGTCCGATTTGCGGGATGTTCGCGCCGACCCAGCGCGCCGGGCGCTTGCCTTTCGCGTCCTGATGAACGGTGAACGATTGCGAAAAATCGTTCATCCAGGCGACCGAATTGCTCCCAACGAAATCGGTCTTTAACCAATCGACGCCACGCTGCACATACCAGTTGCGGCTCTCGCCGACACGAAAATTCGTGTAATCGTTTTGGATTAAATTTCTAATGCGGTAATCGTAACAAACCGAACGATTAATTGGGTTCGGCTGCTGCCAGCGCGTGATAACAGCAGCGTAAACGTTTTCGGTTTTCGCCGCGTTCACATTTTTGAGTTC
>CADCUR010000213.1 GCA_902805935.1 uncultured Pyrinomonadaceae bacterium | reverse complement strand
ACGAGTAAAAGAAGTCCTCAAATATTTGGATAAAATCCATCAATTTCGTATCAATTTTCATAAATTTAGAAATTGATGCAAACTTTTGCGAATTTGGGTAAACATATTGGAAATCGTTTCCGTAGATTTCGTAGGCAGATGCGCAAAAGTTAAAATTTTGAAAAGTTCAAAGTCCATTCTTTAGGTTGCTTCTCCGCCAGCGATGGGCGTCGGAGACACGCCCGGGGCGCGGACTCTAAACGAAAAGCGAAATCTTATAAAACTTTTACCGATATGCTTAATAGTTTCGTGAAATTTTCCGGCTCCAGAGAGATTGAAGTTATGTCTCAGGACAAAATTCTAAGGTACGAATTCGGCGATTTCAGTTTTGACGTAAAAACCGAAACGCTCCTTTGCGGCGGCGTTCCGCTGCCGCTGACGCGCAAGGCACGGCAGGTTTTGCTGATTCTCGTGCAAAATGCGAATCGAACAATCGGAAAAGACGAAATTTATAATCAAATCTGGGCGGACAGTTTTGTCGAGGAAGCGAATTTGACGCAGTATATTTATCTGCTGCGGAAAAGTTTGAGCGAAAATTCAGGCGAAGAAAACTCATATATCGAAACGGTTCCCGGACATGGATATCGTTTTAACGGACAAGTCAGGGAAGTTTCTGCCGCGGAGGTTAATGAAAACTCGGCGGCGGAAAAAGATGTTGCCGAAACGGTTAAAACCAACGGACATTTGAAATCCGGCGACGACGATCATACGGAACGAAATTACGCTGCTGAAAACCAATTTGCCGAGCCAGAAACGATGCCGGAAATTGATAGATTCGAGCCGCCGTCAGTCCGAAACTCCGAAATTGAAAACGGCGATTTACAAATTGCCGAAAATAGAAATTATCTGCGGCTGCTGGGCAGCGTCGGTGCGGTTTTGATAATTGTCTCCGCCATCATTTTTTTCTATCGTTTTTATACTTCCGCGCCGACCGAAACCGATAAAATCAACTCGCTGGCGGTTTTGCCGTTTACCATCGTCGGGGCGGACGCGGCGGACGACAAATTAGGTTTGGGAATGGCTGACGCGGTTATTACCCGTTTGAGCAAACTGCAAATAATTACGGTGCGTCCGACGAGCGCGGTCTTTCGCTATACTGACTTTCCCGCGACAAATTCCGCCGCTGCCGGGCGCGAACTCGGCGTTGACTCGGTACTCGAAGGCACGGTGCAGCACGATGAAAAAACCGTGCGCGTTTCCGTTCGTTTAATCAAAGTCGCCGACGGCAAAACGCTCTGGGCGGAAAATTTCAACGAAAAATTCAGCGACATTTTCAGCGTTCAGGATTTAATTTCAGCGCGCGTCGCCGACACGCTTTCGCTCAAACTGAGCAGCCGTCAGCAGCTTCTTCTCGCCGACCGCAATACTTCCAGCACCGAAGCGTTTGAGGCTTTTCAGCTCGGCAATTATTTCTGGAATCGCCGCACCAAAGAAGATTTACAAAAATCAATTGAGTATTTTCAGATGGCGGTTGGATTTGATCCGAATTACGCGCGCGCCCACGGCGCGCTCGCCGATTCGTATGCGATGCTCGGCTATTATCAGTTCGCCGATCAGGACGAAATGAGCCAAAAAGCGCTTGCCGCCGCCGAAAAAGCATTGTCGTTAAATTCAGAATCGCCCGAACCTTATCTGGCTCTCGGCGCGGTGGACATTTTCAGAAAAAATTACCAGTCGGCACAGATAAAAATCGAACGCGCCGTCGCGCTCGCGCCTTATAATTCTTCCGCCCGCCATCGTTACGGAGTGGTTTTACTATTTAACAGAAAACTCGATGAAAGCGTCGCGCAGATGCGTCTGGCGCAAGAATACGATCCGCTTTCACCGGTCATTAATAAAACCCTGTGCAGTTCGCTGATTTTCACGGGAAATTATTCCGAAGCTGTCGGTTATTGCGAAATGGCGGTGAGAATTTCGCCGGAAACGCCCGGAGCCAGAGCTTCGCTGGCGTATGCGTATTTTCTTAACAAAAGATACGACGAAGCGCTGAATCAAATTAATCTGGCGATGCAAAACAAAGATGAAGCGACAAATATTCCTTCGACCTTAGCTTATTATTACTCTAAAATGGGGCGGCGCGCCGAGGCAGAGAAAATATACGCCGAACTCAAAAACGATGTCGGGAAACAACCGAACTTAGCCGTTGATTTAACGGTGATCGGCTACGCGCTCGGAAAA
>CADCUR010000212.1 GCA_902805935.1 uncultured Pyrinomonadaceae bacterium | reverse complement strand
CTCCAAGACGAAAACCAAATCATCAATGATCAACACGTTATCAACTCTTTTTCCTATTCGCGGAATCAAAAACTCAAAATAAATTTGTCCGCGATTAAAAAATTGCAGGGAATTTTTAAGAATTTTGATTTGCGCAATCCAAGCGTTTTTTTGTAAATCTTCCAACGCGAAACTATGCCGCAAACTCAATTCGCCAAGAATTTTTGTTTCGCTGTCTTCTAAAAATACCGGAATCGAGTTTGCATAATAACTTCTTTTCATTTACTCAACATTAAAATATTTCGCCTGCGGATGATGAACGATAATTGCCGAAGTTGATTGTTCGGGATGGAGTTGGAATTCTTCCGAGAGTTCGACTTCGATTCTTTCAGGCTGCAGCAGTTCAAAAAGTTTCGTCTGGTCTTCGAGATTCGGACACGCCGGATAGCCGAAGCTGTAGCGCGAGCCTTGATAGCCTTGATGGAAAAGTTTGTTTAAATCCGGCGCATCGTTGCCGGCTATGCCGAGTTCTTCGCGGATGCGTTTGTGCCACATTTCGGCTAAGGCTTCCGCCGCTTCGACCGACAAGCCGTGAAATAAAAGATAATCGGTGTAATTGTCAGCGGCGAAAAGTTTCGCGGAATGTTCGCTCGCACGTCTGCCCATCGTGACGAGATGAAACGGGACGACATCAATTTTGCCGGAATCAACCGATGCAAAATAATCAGCCAGACAGAGATTTTGACCGCCGCGCTGTTCAATTGGCTGACGCGGGAATGTGAATCTTAACCTTTCCGTTTTCTCGTCGTCCTGATAAACGATTAAGTCGTTGCCGTTTGATTGACACGGGAAATAGCCGTAAACCAATTTCGCTTCGAGCAGTTTTTCGCGGATGGCTTTCGCCTTTATTTCGGCGAATTTCGGGCGCACGGTTTCCTGCACAACCTGTTCGTATTCTTCTTTTGATTTGCGTCCCTGTTTGTATTGCCACTGACCTTTGAACAGCGCGGTTTCATTAACGAAGGCGAAAACTTTGGTCAAGTCTTGAATATGGACGACTTTTGAACCGTAAAACGGCGCGGTCGGAATCGCTTCGACGGGCGCGACGTTTGATTTCGTCGTGTGCGTTGTGTCGCCGACGCTTCTCGATGAAACTCGCGCCGCTTGCTTGCCAAGTTTAGCGTCTTCGCCGACTAAATCTTCGGCATCGGTGACGGTTTCGATTGTTTGATTTTCAGTGTTGCCGTTTCCGGCGGCGGCTTTTTGCACTTTTTCTGATGTGCGAGTTTCTGCCTCTGTGTTCTCCGCGTCCTCTTCGGCTAAATCTTTTTTCTGGGTCAGCGCGTCCATCGCGTGCAAACCGTCGAAAGCGTCGCGGGCGTAAAATAATTTGCCGTTGTAAAGCGGAACTAAATCCTGGTCAACATAGCGGCGATTAAGAGCCGCGCCGCCTAAAATTACCGGAATATTGATGCCGCGCTCGTTCATAATTTCCAGATTGTCGCGCATAATCAAAGTTGATTTCACCAGCAGCCCGCTCATTCCGATGGCGTCGCAATCGGTTCCTTCATACACGCGCAGAATTTCGTCAATCGGCTGTTTAATGCCAAGATTGACGACCTTGTAACCGTTGTTGGTTAGGATAATGTCAACCAAATTTTTGCCGATGTCGTGAACATCGCCTTTGACAGTCGCCAAGACCATCACGCCTTTGTTCGATTCGCCTTCAACTTTGTCCATAAACGGTTCGAGAAATTTCACCGCCGTTTTCATCACTTCCGCTGATTGCAAAACGAACGGCAACTGCATCTGACCTGAGCCGAACAAATCGCCGACGGTTTTCATTCCGTCGAGCAGAATGTCGTTGACGATTTCTAAAGCCGGATACGATTCGAGTGCTTTTTTAAGATTGTCTTCGAGTCCGATTTTCTCGCCGTCAATGATGTGATGTTTGAGTTTGTCTTCGGTCGAAAGATTGGAAACATCAACCTTCATTGACTTCGCCGTTTTGCCCTCGAACATCGTCGTAAATTCGCCGAGCGGGTCGTAGGTGCAAACGTCGCCGTCGAACTTGCGGCGGTCGTAAATCAAATCCTGCGCGACTTCGATTTCGTGTTCGCTGAAACGATTTAACGGCAGAATTTTTGAAGCGTTGACGATTGCCGAGTTCATACCTGCTTCGACGCATTCGTGCAGGAAGATAGAATTTAAAACGACACGCGCCGCCGGATTCAAACCGAACGAAACGTTTGAAACGCCCAAAATAATATTTGCTTCGGGCATTTCGGCGTGAATTCGTTTGATTGATTCGATAGTTTCGGCGGCGTTGCGGCGATCTTCCTCGATGCCGGTTGAAATCGGCAGCGCGAGCGGGTCGAAGAAAACGTCGTGTCCTTCAAAACCGAATTCCGTCGCTTCCTGGTAAGCGCGTTTGGCGATTTTCAATTTCCCTTCCGCCGTCCGCGCCATTCCTTCTTCATCAATCGTGCCGACGACGACCGCCGCGCCGTATTCTTTCGCCAATTCTAAAACCTTTAAAAATCTTTCTTCACCGTCTTCGTAATTCGTCGAATTCAAAAGACATTTCCCGCCGGCGTGCTGCAAACCAGCTTCCATTTTTTCCCACTCGGTCGAATCGAGCATCAGCGGAATTTTCACGTTTGTCACAAGGCGCGAAACGAGTTCGTGCATATCGGCAACGCCGTCGCGCCCGACGAAATCCACGTTCACATCCAAGATGTGCGCGCCTTCGCGTTCCTGTTCTTTGGCAAGCGAAACCAGCCCATCCCAATCTTCTTTTTCGAGCAAGTCGCGCATTTTTTTCGAGCCGGACGCATTGACGCGCTCGCCAATAATCAAAAACGAATTGTCCTGCGTATAAGGCTGTTGGACGAAAATCGAAGAAGCCGACGGAACTAGTTTTGCGTTTCTCTGCTTTGGCGAAATTCTGCCGACTTGTTCAACGACCAATTTCAAATGTTCGGGCGTCGTGCCGCAACAGCCGCCGACGATGTTTGCGCCGAAATCTTCGGCGAAATGCAGAACTTGTTTCGTAAAAGTTTCCGGCGTTTCATCATAATGCATCGCACCGTCTTTGACTTCGGGCAAACCGGCGTTCGGCAAAACCGAAACCGGCAGCGGCGCGTTTTCGCACAAATATTTCAAACTTTCCGCCATTTGTTTCGGACCTGTGCCACAGTTCATTCCGACGACATCAATCGGAAACGGTTCGAGCGCGGTCAACGCGGCGGAAATTTCCGTACCGTTGAGCATCGTGCCGAAGGTCTCGATTGTCACCTGCGCGATGACGGGAATTTTTACCCGTTTTTCGGCGAAGAAATCAAAAATCGCGGCGAGCGCGGCTTTCGTCTGCAAAATATCCTGACAAGTTTCGACGATGAACAAATCAACGCCGCCGTCATACAAACCGCGGACTTGTTCACGATAATTTTCTTTCAAATCAAGATATGAAATATGTCCGAGCGTCGGCAGTTTCGTTCCCGGTCCCATCGAACCGGCGACGAAACGCGGCTGCGCTTTGGTCGAAAAATCATTAGCGATATTTTTCGCCATTTGCGCCGCGCGAAAATTCACGTCGTAGGCTTTATCGGCGATTCCGAATTCCTGAAGCACGACCGTATTGCCGCCGAAAGTGTTCGTTTCAATCACGTCGCTGCCCGCTTCGAGAAAAGCGCGATGAACATTCAAAACTGCGTCGGGGCGCGTGTAGATTAAGTTTTCCGAACAGTTCTCAAAATTCGCGCCGCCGAAATCCTCCAGCGTCAAATTCTGCGCCATCAAATTCGTTCCCATCGCGCCGTCAAAGACGACGATTTTTTCTTTTAATAAATCGAGAAATGATTTCATAACTTAAGTTGAAAACCAAAATTTTAGTCTTCGTCTGAAAGCAAAATATAAAGTGATTTTCCTTCTGCTGTTTGTTTGCAAAGTGAAGCTACATCAATAATTGAGCCAACTAAATCCATTCGATTGTGTTCAATATCTCTCCAAGATTCGCTTTCCGACCAAGAAATGGACACTTGCAAAAGGTCATCCCAATTCGCCGAAGTAATCTTTTCACAAAATTCCCCATCAAAAACATAGAAACGTGCGCTATCTACAAACCAATTACTTGCAACAATATTTTCCTTTTTATTTTGTGAAAGGATATTTGATAAATTGCTCATTGCTTCGAGAGTAAAAAGGCTTCCGCCAAGCATCGGTTCAGTCTTTTCAATATGTTTGCAAACATTGTCAACTGATTTCATTTGAATAATTTCATTTTCAGTTGCAACAAGAAAATAGGTATACATTTGAAAGTAATAAAAAAACTCTACGCCAAACAAGCGCAGAGTTTTCTTTTTATAAAGATTAGATTAAAACTCAAAAGCTGTTTAGCGATTTTTTTCGTGGTCGCAAGTCGCCGGTAACTCACCACGTTTCAAAGTATAGATTAAAACATTTGCGCCGCGAAAAATCAAGTCTTAGCGGGCTGAGCGCAGTTTCGCCGCGCAAAAACTTATTCGCCCGAAAGGAAAATACTCGAATAAATCATCGTTTAAATTTGCGCCGCTGCTTATCAAGAAATTCGTTTTTTGTTAAAGTTCAAAATATGCTTTCTAAATCAATCGTAAAAATCTGCATTTGTCTGCTCATTATGTCATTTCAACTTTCCTTCGTCTCGCTCGAAACGAATGTCTTTGCAGCGCGGCGCGAAGCTGTTCGCGGAAAACGGGCGATGGTCGCCTCGCAGCACGAACTCGCCTCGCGCATCGGCGCGGACGTGATGAGGCGCGGCGGCAACGCGGTTGACGCGAGCGTTGCGGTCGCGCTCGCACTGGCTGTCGTTTATCCCGAAGCCGGAAATTTGGGAGGCGGCGGTTTTATGCTGATCAGATTCAAAGACGGCAGAACGACGGCGATTGATTACCGCGAGATGGCTCCGGCAGCGGCGACGCGCGACATTTTCGTTAACGAAAAAGGCGAGGTTATTAAGGGCGAAGGTTCTTCGACCGTCGGCTATCGCGCCGCCGGAGTTCCCGGCACGCCCGCCGGATTGGAAATGGCTTTTAACAAATACGGCTCAAAGAAAATCGCTTGGACTGAACTCGTCGAACCCGCCCGGATACTCGCGCAGGACGGTTATGTTTTAAGTTATCGTCTCGCCAATCTTTTCAAAGCCTACAAAGACACTTTGGAAAAATACGCCGACAGCAAACGAATCTTTTTAAATAACGGCAATTTTTACGAAGAAGGCGATGTTTTGAAACAACCGGAACTGGCTAAAACACTCGAAAGAATCAAAAAATCCGGCGCGCAAGGATTTTACACTGGCGAAACGGCACGCCTTATCGCCGAAGATATGCGTGCGAATAATGGTTTGATCACGCTGGAAGATTTGAAAAATTATCAGGCAAAAGAACGTACGCCGCTGCGCGGCACGTATCGCGGACACGAAATCATTTCGATGCCGCCTCCGTCCTCTGGTGGAATCGTTTTGCTGCAGGCGTTGAATGTTTTAGAAAATTATGACATTCGTTCGATGGGGCATAACTCGTCGAAAAAATATCACCTTCTCGCCGAAACTCTGCGCCGCTCGTTCGCCGACCGCGCAGAATTTATGGCTGACCCGGATTTTGCAATTGTCCCGGCTGCGGAATTGATTACAAAAAGTTATGCGACGAAAAGAGGCGCGACGATTGATTTAACGAAAGCGACGAAAAGCGCGGACATCCGCGCCGGAGAAATCGCCGCCAAAGAATCAATGGACACGACGCATTTTACGGTTGTTGACCAGAACGGAATCGTCGTCAGCAACACTTACACGATTAATGATTTATACGGCTCGCGCGTGACGGCGAAAGGCACGGGCGTTTTATTGAACGACGAGATGGACGATTTTGCGGCGCGTCCCGGCAAGCCGAACATGTTCGGCTTGATTCAAGGCGAGCGTAATGCCGTTCAGCCGCGAAAACGCCCGCTCTCTTCGATGACGCCGACAATAGTTTTGCGGAAAGACGGCACGCCGTGGTTCGCCGTCGGCGCGCGCGGCGGACCGCGCATTATCACGGCGGTTTTGCAGACGGTCATCAATATGATTGACCACGATATGAACATCTCGCAGGCGATCAACGCGCCGCGAATTCATCACCAGTGGTTTCCCGACGAAATTCTCGCCGAGCCTTACGGGATGTCGCCCGACACGCGTCTCGCGCTGGAAAATTTGGGACACAGTTTCACCGATAAGCCCGGTTTTATCGCGTCGGCGACGGGAATCGAAATTGAGGAAAAAACCGGCGTTCGTCTGGGAGCGATTGACGCCAGAAGCGACGGTGCGGCAATCGGTTATTAAAAAATAAATCTGTAAACAAACGAAATTGTGTTAATCTTTCAAAAAAGTTTTCAATGATGGAGAATCAAAATTATGACAGATAAAATCAGGAATTTTTCTTTAATTCTGCTGCCGTTGGCAGCGATTTTCGGCGCGGCGTGTTCCGGTTCGACAACCGCCAACACCAACGGTAATTTGACCGTTGGCAACACGAACGTCAACGTAACGACTAACGGCAATACGGTTTCAATCGCCAACAACGCGGTTTCGACCACCGTCACGACCGCTTCGACCGGCGGCATCGAAAGCAAAGAACCCGAACAGTATCAAGCGTCGGTCGCTTTGAAGTTTGAAACGTCGGGCGCGCAAAAGGTAGCGACACCGCCGCTTCGAGCCGAAGTCGCGCGCAACGGCGCCGACCGCCGTATGGAATTTGCGATGCCGAACGGCGAGAAGTTAATTTATCTTGAAACCGGCGGAAAACAACTGCTCGTAATGCCGCAGCGCAAACAGTACGCCGAATTAACCAAAGAAGCGCTCGGCTTTGAAGTTCGCAGTTTGATGATGCCGGAAACAATCGTCAAACAGCTAAATAATTTGAAAGGCATCGAGCGATTCGGAGAGGAAAAAATTGACGGGCGCGACGCGATTAAATACCGCTTTGCCGCCACGACCGACACGAAATCGCAAGCCGGAACGGTCGAAACCGAATCGTTCATCGCCATTGACAAGGAAACCGGCTTGCCGCTGCGCTCGTTCACCAATTCCGAAGCGCAGGGCAATGTGCAAGGCGTTAAAGGCGCGAGTCTCGTTACCGAAATGCATAACATTCGCACCGTCGCCGAACCGTCGCTTTTTGCCGAACCGACCGACTTTTCAAAAGTCCCGCCCGAACAAATTCGCGCGCAAGTTGACGCATTCTTTAGTTTGGCGACGGCTTTCATCACACAAATGATGCGAAGCGCGCAAACGCAGCAAAACGCGCCGGCGCCTTCGCCGACGGCGCAGTAAATAATTTGTTGGAGGTTGGAGAAAACATTTCTCCAACCTCCAACCGTTACAAAACAAAAAAATGAGCAAATTCATTGTATTTCTGTTAGGCGCGATTTTAGGTTTGGTTATCGGCGGCGCTCTCGTCTTTTTTATGTTCGGCGGCGCGCCGCGCGCGGCGCAAACTCCGCCGGGTATACCGATTCTGCCGCCCGACCCGAACGGCTCGCCGGCGGGAACGGCGAGCGTCGTTTTGAATCAGCAGTTTTTCGACCAGATTCTCGGAACGATTTTCCGCGATATGAACGCGCCCGCGTTTCCGCTCAACTTGACCGGACGTAATACTTTCGACGAGACGGCGCGACCGCAATACGCGAGTTTCGCTTTGCAGAACAGCGGCGGGTGTGAAGGGAAAATAACATTGCTGCCGCAGGGCAGCAATGTCACGACCGGCGTTCGGTTAGAGAATGAGAAAATCAACGCGCCGCTCGCCTTTACGGGCAGCACGTCGGTGTTCGGTCAATGCGTTAATTTTGCGGGCTGGGCGCAGGCAAATCTCGCGCTCCGCTTTGACGAAGCGCAGCAAACCGTCTTCGGGCAAATCAACGTCGAGACGGTCAATCTCGACAACGTCTCGCCGGTCATCAGCGGATTTGTGACGCCGATTGTCCAGACGACAATCAACAGTCGAGTTAATCCGATTACGATTTTGCGCGGACAGCAGCTCGCTCTGAATCTGCCGATTACCGCGTCCGACGGAACGCTTAAAGCGAACGTCAAAGACGTTCGCTCTGAAATAAAGGAAAACGCGCTGAACCTTTTCGTGACTTACGATTTTGCGGGAACAAAAGGCGTTCAGCCATAAACGACAGATTCTAGTCTTCGTCCTTTTTCAGCAGTTTTGTCGTCGCTTCAGTGACGCTTTGCGGTTTGGCATATTCGCCCGTATTCGGAGCTTTCCAGGAATTGGCGGGCGGCATATAGCTTTGCGCGGGTTGATTTTGCGGCGGCAAAATCTTTTGATTAGTTTCGTAAAGATTATTCACGGCTGCATTCGGCAGATCATTTACCGCGAAAGGATCTTTCGACGCGCTTTTCAAAAATACGAGCGAGGCAATCAGCCACATCAATCCGCCGAATATTCCGATAACTGCCGAAACTCCTGCTGCCTCCGGGATGTCGGCGATGCCAAATAAAGAAGCCAAAAACAAAAGAAAAAATATCGTCCACAAGATGCTGAAGACGACACCGTTTTTTCGAGTGAACCACTTTTTCGATTTATACAGTTCAGCAAGCTGCGGCAGAAAACCGCCGTGCGCGAGAATCTCCGAAACAAGACTGAGCGGAAAGCCGCACCGCGAGCAAAACTTTGTTTCTTCCGACATTTGCTGTTGACCACAACGCGGACAATACATATTTTTCTATCTCCAATTTCAATTGCTGTTTTCGGTCGAATCCTTTTCAGCTACGAATTATATTTCGTAAATGTTCAAAAGGAAAATTTCAGACGCGCGGCAGTTTTTCATCAGACAGCATTTGAAAAATCGCAAACGCACGACCTTGAAAATGTTCGCTGCGGGCGAGGGTTTCGATTAAAATCTCGAAAATCGTTCGCAGTTTTTCCGGCGCGGGCAGCTCGCGGCGCAAATCTTCGTCAGACGAGAAAAGCGAAAAGCCTTTGAGCCGTGTCCGCTCGACTTCCGTTAAGTATTCGCCGATTAAAGCGGCGGTCGAAAGTTCTTCGGGCAGCGTCCATTCAAACGGGTCGTCCCACAATCTGGTCGTAATGCCGCCGAACGTCTGCTCAATCTTGCCTGCGCTCCGCAAAATGTATTCGCCGCACGAAAACATTTGGTAAGTTTGATTCAGCTCGCGCGGTCGTTGAAACAATTTGTCGTCCGAAATAAGTTTTAATAATTCGTTTGAACGCGAATGCAAAAAAGAAAATTGACGGTCGAAAATTTCTATCTGTGATTTCATAAAATAAAAAGGCGCGCGTCTCGGTGATTTTAACCCGACGCGCGCTGCTTGTCATTTTTACTGACTATTATTTCTCGTTTCTATTTAACTCTTCTATCTTCTTCGATCATTCCGAGACCGTAATTTTTTCCGTTGTAGTTGACGCCGTTTTGAATTCTGCCTTTGACGCCAATTTTCGCTCCCTTCGACGGGACGCTCGATTGCGTTACGACCCAAATCGAACCGGTTCCGTCGTCAACTTTATAAATGCCGCCGCGAATTTGCGTCAGCGGAATGTTCAGCCCGTAACCGTCGCGCACTGTTCCGGCAATCCCGACTTCTTTATTGAAGAACTTCGACGGATTGGCTTCGATGCTCGCAATGCTTTCGCGTTGCGGACACGCTGCTGCGAGCATTGCAATCGTCAAAACGAGAGCGAGCGTAAATCCTTTCGTCACTTTTTTCATATTATCTCCTTATTTTATATTTAAATTTGTCGGGAAGAGCCGCGTATTCAGTTTTACAGATTCAAACGGCGGGCAAAAGTTTGCCATTATTTTTATTTTCTGCGATTCTTTTAGCGTTAAAACACAAAATCTTTTTCCGCAAAATATCAATATGGCGACGGCAACCGAACAAATTACAAAAGAGCGGTTTTCATTTTCATCGAGCATCGCGGCGGATGTCTGGCACCCGAAACAAAACGCGCAGGCGTTCGAGTGGTGGTATTTCGACGCGCTCAGCGAAGACGGGCGCGATGCGGTCGTGATAATTTTTCTCGATAACTTTATCTTTTCGCCGCGTTATAATTCGCCGAACCGCAGAATCAACCGGATTGCCGATAAACTCAGACGAAAAAAAAATCTGCAGTGCCAGCAATGCTTTCCCGCCATTGCCTTTACCTATTACCGCGACGGCAAGCCGAAATACCGCGCCATCAACGAATTTCTGCCCGAAGAATTTTCCGCCTCCGAAAACACGCCCGCGTGCAAAATCGGCGACAATCTTTTTCGTCTCGAATCCGCGCCCTACGGTTCGGGTTATATGCTTTCGATAAACGCCAAACTGCGGAAGAACCGCAACTTGAAAGCAAATTTCGAATGGCTTTCCATCGAAAGCGATTTTTTGCCAGAAAAGCCGGTCAACACCGCAGACTCGCACAGTTGGAATCTGGTCGCGCCGCGGGCGGACGTGACGGGCAGAATCAACATCGGTGACGACGCGGGCAAATCGCTCGACGTCGTGCATTTTCGCGGCACGGGTTATCACGACCACAATCTCGACAACCGATGGATGCCCGAAACCGTCTGCGACTGGCAGTGGGGACGCGCTCATTTCCCGGACGCGACCGCCGTTTTCTATCGTTATAAGGAACACGGCGAAGAAAAACCAACGACGAAACTTTTCACCGTCCGCAACGATGAACTGCGCGACCGCGACGCTTCCTACGAAGAGCAGAATTTAGCGCGCGACAAGTTCGGCATCAAATACCCGCAACGTATGACCTTCGCCACCGAAGACGACATCCGCCTGCGCGTCAAACAGTTGAAAATCATTGATTCGAGTTTTTTCTACTTGCGTTTTCTAAGCGAGATGACGCTCACCCTGCGCGACGGAAAACCACGCAAAACCATAGGACTGACTGAGTTTTTAAAGCCGAAATCGCTCAAATACCAATGGCTCGACTGGCTGACGAATATGCGAATCGGGCGCAACGGCAAAGGCTCGTTTCTGCCGTAATTTAATCAAACCTGCTTCGTATTCACAAAAGGTTTGTAATGCAGCCGACTGGCAACCCTCAAACGAGTTTCAAAAACACTTCGAGTCGCAGGAATTAGCGACACTGCCGAGGATTATCGCCCGTCCTGATGGCGAGAACCGTGTCCCGGAAACTGATGAGAATTGATTCCAGAGAGAAAAGAAAAAATCATTGCCCGATTCGGTCGAACTTTTTCGGTTGCGTAAATAGCGCCGTTGAACTGCGTCACTTTTGCCGCAAAAGATAAATCGCCGTGCCGACCATTACCGAATCGCGCGGCATCTGTTGGAACTTCGGATGCAGACGAGAAAAATCTACTTTCTCGGCTTCAAAATCGGCGGAGAAAACCGTCTCGACCGCAAAACCGGCGCGGTCGAACGCTTCCATAAACTGGTGATGCCGGAAGCGGTTCGGAACGCCGCGATTCGAGCCGGTCAAGTTCCACGCTTCATCCGAGAAACGCAGAAACGTCATCGGGTCACGATACCCGAACCAACTGTCGTGCGGACCGAAATCAACGCGGTGCAAAGCCACGCCGTTCGGCTTCTCTAGCAGACGGCAGTTCATTTCAGCGAAAGCGTCAATGTCGGAGATATGTTCGCCGACCTGAAACGAACAAACGATGTCGAATTTGTTTTTCGTGTCGGCTGTTTCAATCGGCTGCGCGACGAGTTCGAGCCGGTCGGCGTAATTTTCGGGAAAGTCGGCGGCTTTCACGTCGCTTGCCCAAGGCGTTTCGGGATAAGTTTTCGACCAGTTATCTTCGATTCCCTGATACCAATGCTTGGCGACCGCGCCCGTATAATCGCCGGGAAAGCGGTCAATGACGGCGTAGCGGCTCGCGCCCGCGGCGAGCATTGAAAAGCCCGAAGTTAAATAATCGCCCGCTCCGATTTCGCAGACGCTTTTGCCGCGTATGTCGCCGACGTATTTTTTGATCAGATTCAAACCTAAAAAAGCGTAGCGTTCGAGTTCTTCGGCGCTGCCGGTAAAATACGCTCCGGCGCGCGGGCGTTTTGCCCGCCACTTCTGAAAAGCGCGGTTGCCCATCAAAACGTTTTTGGCAGTTTCCTTGAGAAAATCCTTATAGACGTTGAGCGTTCCGGTTCGATTGCGTTCCATAACTTAAGGGATGAAGGATGAAGGATGATTAAAACAAAAAGCAGCTCGGCTAATTTTTCACTCTTCTTTCACCCTTCATCCCTCATCCTTCATCCTTTAATTAATTGCCGCAAAACATACGGCAGAATGCCGCCGTTTTTGTAGTATTCGACTTCAATCGGCGTGTCAATTCGCAGAGTCAGATGCGCTTCTTCGGTAGTGCCGTCGGCGCGTTTGATATTTAATGTGACGTTCTGACGCGGGCGAATGTCGCCCGTTTCGAGTCCGACCAAATCAAACGTTTCTGTTCCGTCCAAATTATAACTCTGCGCGTTTTCGCCTTCTTTGAATTGCAGGGCAAGCACGCCCATTCCGATCAGGTTCGAGCGGTGTATGCGCTCGAACGATTCGGCGACGACGGCTTTGACGCCCATCAATCTGGTTCCCTTTGCCGCCCAATCGCGCGACGAACCCGTGCCGTATTCCTGCCCGGCGAAAATTATCAGCGGCGTGTTTTGTTCTTTGTAGCGCATCGCCGCGTCGTAAATCGTCATATTTTCGTCGTCCGGTTTAAAACAGGTAAAGCCGCCTTCTTTCGGCGCGACCATTAAATTTTTGATGCGGACGTTGGCGAACGTGCCGCGCAGCATCACGCGGTCGTTGCCGCGCCTGGAGCCGTAACTGTTGAAATCTTCAATCGCTACGCCGTGCTCCTGCAGATAAAGACCGGCGGGCGAAGTCGGTTTGATCGCGCCGGCGGGCGAGATGTGGTCGGTCGTTACCGAATCGCCGAAAATCGCCAGCGCCCGCGCATCCTTGATGTCGGAGAAACTTCCGGTTTCCATCGAGAAATCTTCAAAATACGGCGGCTCCTGAATATAAGTCGAGTTTTCGTCCCAGGCGTAAACGTCGCCCGTGACGGTCGGAACATCGTTCCACAAAGGATTTTGCTCGGCGAAATCGCTGTAAAGTTTTCGGTATGTTTCCGGCTCGAACGCGGCTTGCAGATGTTCTTTAACTTCGTCGAGCGTCGCCCAGATGTCTTTGAGGAAAACGTCGTTTCCGTCTTTATCTCGTCCAATCGGTTCGAGATAAACGTCTTTAATCACCGTTCCGGCTAAGGCATAAGCAACGACGAGCGGCGGCGACATCAGAAAATTCGCCTTGATGTTTTGATGAACGCGGGCTTCAAAGTTGCGGTTGCCGGAAAGAACGCTGGCAGCGATCAGATCGTGTTCGTGAATGCCTTCCTCGATGCCTGCATCGAGCGGACCCGAATTGCCGATGCAAGTCGTGCAGCCGTAGCCGACGAGATTGAAACCGATTTCATTCAGGTATCTCTGCAAACCGGTTTTTTCCAGGTATTCGGTCACGACGCGCGAGCCGGGCGCGAGCGAAGTTTTGACATAAGCCGGAACTTCCATTCCGCGTTCCACGGCTTTTTTCGCCACGATTCCGGCAGCAATCATCACCGCCGGATTCGACGTATTGGTGCAGGAAGTAATCGCGGCGATTAAAACGTCGCCGTGTCCGATTGCGGTGGTTTGCGTCGGCGTGCCGTCGTCCAAATGTTCCACGCGGTCGGGCGTCGGACGGTTGTTCATCATTTCGATTTCAGTCGAAACATTCGTATTTTTTTCGCTGACCCAGGTGCTGTCAATGTGGCGCGGAATCGTGTTCGCCGACTGTTCGCCGCCGCCCTGCTTCGTGCTTATTGATTTCGCGCCCATTGTGACCATAAAACGCTTTTCAAGGTCTTCGTTAGACTTTCCATAACCGCCCGCCGCGACGGTATGCGAAAAGAGTTCTTTGAAACGGTCGTCCAAATTAGAAAGTTCGATGCGGTCTTGCGGGCGTTTCGGACCCGAAACTGAGGGCGTGATAGTGGCTAAATCGAGATTTAAAGTAGTGCTGTATTCAACTTCGCCTTTCTGCGGAATGCCGAACATTTCCTGCGCCGTGTAATAACTGCGAATCGTTTCGACTTGCTCGTCGCTTCTGCCGGTGGCGCGGAAATAATCGAGCGTTTTTTCGTCCGTGCCGAAAAAGCCCATCGTCGCGCCGTATTCGGGAGCCATATTCGCAATCGTCGCGCGGTCGGTCGCGTGCAGGCTCGACGCGCCTTCGCCGAAAAATTCGACGAACTTGCCGACGACCTTCGCCTTGCGAAGCATTTCCGTGATGCGCAGAACCAAATCGGTCGCGGTCGTTCCCTGCGGCAATTCGCCCGAAAGATGAACGCCGATGACATCGGGCGTTAAGAAATAAACCGGCTGACCGAGCATTCCCGCTTCGGCTTCGATACCGCCCACGCCCCACGCGACGATTCCCAGTCCGTTTATCATCGTCGTGTGCGAATCAGTTCCGACTAAAGTATCCGGGTAATAAACGCCGTCTCGTTCAAACACGCCTTTCGCTAAATATTCGAGATTGACTTGATGAACGATGCCGATGCCCGGCGGCACTACGGAAAAACCGTCAAACGCCTGCGTTCCCCATTTCAGAAAACGGTAACGCTGCTCGTTGCGCCGAAATTCCATTTCCATATTGCGCGTGTAGGCTTCTTCGCTGCCCGCGTAATCAACCTGCACCGAATGGTCAATGACCAAATCAACCGGCACAAGCGGCTCGATCAAACTCGTGTCTTTGCCTAATCGCTCGACCGCCGAGCGCATCGCCGCCAAATCAACGAGCAGCGGAACGCCGGTAAAATCCTGCAGCAGAACGCGAGCGACGACGAATGGAATTTCCTCGGTGCGCTCTGCATTGGCGCCCCAATTCGCCACGTTGCGAACGTCCTTTTCCCGGACTTTTTTTTCGTCAAAGTTTCTGAGAACCGATTCTAAAACGATGCGAATCGAAATCGGCAGAGAGGAGACGACTCCCACGCCTTCTCGTTCGAGCTGCGGCAAAGAGTAAAAAACGCCGTCTTCGCCCGTGCCGGTCTTGAATGTTTGTCTGGTGTTGAATAGATTATGTGCCATTCCTTTATTGTAAATCTAAAGTGTAAAAAGACCGAATCGCATCGTCAAGTAATCAGATTTTCGAGTGTATCTAAAAATGTATCTGTTATCTGTTTTTATGGAGCATTATTGAGTGATAGAATATTTTGACGTATTCAATCAACAACACTCCATGGTACTTGGTAAATATAGATAACAAAAGACTTAGATGTATCGAACAAACAAAGCGCATCCCTGGCACGGAATAGAGACAGGCGCAAACGCTCCAGCGGAAGTGATGGTTTTCGTTGAAATCGTTCCGCGCGACACAGTGAAGTATGAAGTTGACAAAGAAACCGGCTATTTAATCATTGACCGCCCGCAGCAGTATTCAAACGTCGTTCCGGCAAACTACGGTTTTATTCCGCAAACTTACTGCGGCGAAAACGTCGCGCAATTGGCGAGCCGAAATTCCAAACGAACAGTTGAAAAAGGCGACGGCGACCCGCTCGACATTTTGGTTCTGTCTGAACATCACATTCCGCGCGGCGATATTATCTTGCGGGCGAAACCAATCGGCGGCTTTTGCCTGCTTGATGCGGGCGAGGCTGACGATAAAATCATCGCCACCTTAGTCGGCGATAAAATCTATGAGCAATACGCCGACATTTCCGCTCTTCCCGCAAGCATCGTCAAACGTCTCCAGCATTATTTTCTGACTTACAAAAACTTGCCGTCCGAGCCGCACATCTGCGAAATCGCCTACATCTACGGGCGCGAGCAGGCGCACGAGGTAATCAGCGAAGCAATCAAGGACTACGCGGATTTGATAAGCGAATTAAAAAAAACCGCCGTCCTTTATTAAAAGAAAATCGCCCGGCGCGCTGAACTTTTTCTCTTTGCGCGGGCGATTCTGTTTAATTATTTTCGGCGACCGCTATTTATCTTTTGTAAATGTAAATTGCCGCCCGCCCTGTTTTAACGTCATCTGATTTTTCTCCGGCTCAAACTCCATTACGACGCCCGCCGCATCGAATTTGAATTTGTCTTTCGCTGTCGCGTCGAGCGGGAATGCCGATTGCCCGGTCGCCTGCGCGACGAGCGTCGTCTTGTCTTTTGTCACGGTTATTTTCAGCGGCACCTCCGCGCTCGAATAAACGCCCGTGTATTTGTCCAAATCTTCGGCTTTGACCGCGAACGTTTCAAAAGTCGGAATCGAAAACGGCTGATTAAAGTAAACGGCGAAAACGCCGAGCAGAATGTCGTTGACCGAATAAACCGTGCCGTTGGAAACGTATGCGACCGACAATTTTTCTTCGGGCTGGTAAACCAACATCGAGTTATAGCCGTCAATTCCGCCGGTATGACCGTAAAGTTTTTTGTCGCCGAACGGGTATTGAAACATTCCCATTCCGTAACCGTCAATCATCGTTTTCATCTGAAGCAAACTCGCGTCCGAGACGAGTTTTCCGCCGAACAACGCTTCGATGAAGCGCGTCAAATCGGTCGGCGTAGAGACCATCGCGCCCGCGCCGCCCGGAATGCTCAAATCAGTTTCAGTCGAAGTTTTCCAATCGCCAATGTAATTATACGAATAGCTTTCGCCGTCGCCGACGTTCGTTTTGCCGCCGAGATACGTATTCGACAAGCCGATTTTGCCGGTTATTTTTTCTTTTAAGTAAGTTTGATAAGATTTTCCGCTCGCTTTTTCGATGATGTAGCCGAGCAGCAAATAATTTGAATTACTGTAATCAGCTTTGGCGTTCGGCTCGAAATCGGGATTGCTCTTTGACATAATGGCGAGCATTTCCGTTTGCGTTTTCGGTTTTTCGAGCCAGGTTAAATAATCGGCGTCGTCGGTAAAACTGTGCAGTCCGCTGCGATGATTAAGCAGATTGCCGATGGTGATGCGTTTCGCATTCGGCATTTGCGGATAAAACTTATCTAGTGTGTCGGTTAGCTTCAATTTATTTTCTTCGACCAGTTGAAGAATCATCGTCGCCGTAAACATTTTTGTGATCGAGCCAATGCGGTATTTGGTCGAAACGGTCGAAGGTTTCTTTTCCTTGTCGCTGATTTGGCTGTAACCGACGGCGCGGTTGTATAAGACCGTGCCGTTTTTTGAAACGGTCAAACTGCCCATCGCCTTGTTTTTTTCGGCGAGCGCGTCAAAGAATTTGTCGAGTTTTGCTTTGTCCAAAGTCTGCGCGGAGTTTGTACCGAACAACGCCAATGTAAAAATAATCGCTGATAAAATTTTGATTTTCATTTCAGGTTTTCGTCTCCCGTTTTTATCAATACGCAAAATCGGCGGCAAAGTTTTAGACAATGAGCGGAAACCCGCACGAATATGGGCGAATAAACTACAACACCTATATTTGTGCGGGTTTCCGCATCATTTCATCATAAATTTTCCGGCAAAACGAATGCGCCGATATGAGGTTTGTTTGTATTGAGCGTCGTCTGCAAAGCGAGCGTTAAAGCATCTCGCAAATTCTCCGGCGTCACAATCGCGTCGAGCAATCCGCGCGCGGCGGCGTGTTTCGCGTCGAGTTCGCGGTCGTAAGTTTCGCGCACCCGTTCCATTTCGGCTTTGAGCGCGTCGTCCGGCTCTTTACCTCCTTTTTTCAATTTTTCAAGCTGCGTTCCGAAAATCGCCTGCGCCGCCGAGTCGCCTTCCATCACGCCCATTCTGCCGGTCGGCAGCGAGAAAATAAAGTCCGGGTCGAAACCCTGCCCAGCCATCGCGTAATAACCCGCGCCCGAAGCGTGATTGACGGTTAAAACCAATTTCGGAACGGAGGCGCAAGCCATCGCTTCAACGAAATGCGCCCCGGCGCGAATAATTCCCGAATGCTCGGCATCGGCTCCGACCATAAAACCGGAAACATCCTGGACAAATAAAAGCGGCGTTCCGTGACGATTGCAGTTTTCGATAAAATACGCCGTCTTTTCAGCCGATTCGGTGTAAACGATGCCGCCGAAACGCGGCGGTTTTCCTTTCTGCCCGCGCTGCATTCCGCGCGAGTTGGCGATGACGCCGACGAGAATCCCATTGATTCTGGCTGTGCCGCAAATCATCTCTTTAGCGTAGTCGGCTTGAAACTCGTCAATGCGTCCCTCGTCTAAAAAGCAACGTAAGACTTCGTGCATATCGTAAGGCGCGCGGTGGTCTTCGGGCAGAATTTCGTAGAGTTTCTCAGGTTTATTTTTCGGTTTTTTCGCCTCGATAACGGAAACTCGCGTTTCTTCTTTTTTCGGCAATTCGGAAACGAGCTGGCGAATTTTTTCGACGCATTCCTGCTCGTCTTTCGTTCGGTAATGCGCCACGCCGGAAATCTGGTTGTGCGTCATCGCGCCGCCCAAAGTTTCATTGTCAATCATCTGCCCGGTCGCTCCCTTGACGAGATTCGCGCCGCCGAGTCCCATAAACGAAGTTCCTTCGACCATCAAAATCGCGTCTGAAAGCGCGGGCAAATAAGCTCCGCCCGCAACGCACATTCCCATCACGGCGGCAATCTGCGGAACTTTCAAATAACGCCGCATAATCGAGTTGTAATAAAAAATTCGCGCCGCGCCGTATTGACCGGGAAACACGCCGCCTTGATACGGCAGATTCACGCCCGCCGAATCTACGAGATAAATGATCGGCACGCGGCTGCGCATCGCAATTTCCTGCGCCCGCAAAATTTTCTTGATGGTTTCGGGATACCACGCGCCGGCTTTTATCGTCGCGTCGTTCGCCACGACAACCGACTCGCGCCCGTGAATTTTCCCGATGATTGTTACAACGGCGGCGGCGGGCGCTTGACCTTTGTATTCGTCATAAGCGACGAGCAAGCCGATTTCCTGCTGGTAAGCATTTTTATCAAACAGCAAATCAATCCGCTCGCGGGCGGTCAGTTTTCCCTGCTTGTGAATCTTTTCGATTTTCTCCGCGCCGCCGCCGAGTTTGAGTTTTCTTTCTAATCGCTCGAATTCTTCAGAGAGTTCGCGCAGGCGTGATTTTTTCTCGGACATTTTCATTTAGAAGAAATATAAGTTATTGCTTTTCTCTGATAACAAAGGTCGGCACCATTCCGCCGCCGCTTGAGACATTCGCTAACTCCGACGAAGAAAGCCTGGTGAAAGCCGAGCCGACCTTCCCGTTATATAGCAACGGGTCGAGGTCAACGAGTTGCTCAATCATCTGCCAGTTGCCCGCCGCGTCTAACATCGGGAACATTTCTTTTGAAGTCTGCACGCGCTCTTGAACCAGATAATCGCCGTTTTCGAGCGCAACGGAAATCGCTTTGTTCCAATCTTCATCGGTCGAAGCCCAGCCGATGTAAATGCCGTGTCCGCCGTAATCGTCGTTTGGTTTCAAGACTAATTTGCCTTTGTTTGCGCGCGTCCATTCGACGAGGTTAATTCGTTCGTTTTGGTTCTCGGTTTCTTCGTCGCGGAATTTTCTAGTCCATGGAATGTGCGCGTTAATGGCGGCGAGTTCCGTTTCGTCGAAAAGATGCGCGTAACGCTCGTTGGTTAAAACGGCGAAAATCGCCTTTTTGTGGACGATTTTCGAGCGAAAGTTATTGACCAGACAAACCGCCCCGGCGCGATACGCATTGAGCAAAGCCGGATGCGCGTCCATAATCGGCAGATATTCATTGACCAGCAAACGTTTATAAACGATGTCCACGACCACTTCTTTGTAAAGTAAATTCACGCCGTCGAAGACGAGTTCGTCGGGCGAGCAAATCAGAGCCGGATAACCTTCCGCTTCAAAATAATCCTTGAAAAGCTCAAACTCCTTTTGCGTCGGCAAATCTTTCAAATCAACAATCGCAATCGTCGGCTTCCGTTCGGGCAAGCCGCCGTTAAATTCCGTGTAGCATTTCAGCAAAACGTCGAGCATTTTAGGGCGACCCGCAAAACCGCGCAAGTCGTAGCGTTCGGCGAACCGCTGCATAATCGGCAGCGCCTGGAAAATTTCGGTCGCGGAATCGGCGTAAGCCACGCCCGCCGGCGATTCGCCGTTGAGTTCGACAAACGAATAAGCGTTTTCCGTTAAAAACGAATCGAGCCGCGCGTTCGGCGAAACTTGTTTGTATTTCGGGTCAATCGCCACCAAATCTTTTTCAATCTCCGTGATGCCGAGTTCGTTCAAAATCTCTTCGCTCCCGACAGCCGCGTCTTTGACTTTTTGCAGCGCCGACCAAATCGTTTCGCAAATCGAAACGACGCGCTGCCAATCCGTTTCCGTAACGAAATGCGGGCGCAGGTAAGGCGTTAAGCGGCGACCGCCGAATATCAACCTGGCGCCTTCCAAACCTTCGTCGAGCGCAAGCCTTGACGATTCGGCTAAATCGAAATCTTCGAGTAATTCGTGGTAATGGGCAACGGCTTCTTTTAACATATTTGAATTTTGTCGCAGAGAACGTCGAGTTCACAAAGAGAGAGCTTTAATTTTTCTCTCGCTTTTCTCTACGCGCTCTGAGGCTGTTTAATTATTAAATTACAATTAAAATCTAGCGCATCAGTTTAACAGATTCGGCGGTATCGCGCTTCGTAAAGCGATAGAACGCCGTGACAAATCACGCCCGTCGCGGCGATGAAAAGTAGAATTTTGCCGTAATAACTTTGTCCGAGCGTCAGCAGCGCGCCATCAATGCCGACAGCCGCGCTCGGGTCTGATTCGATTGCCGCCCGAATGAAAAAATAACCCATCAAACCGAAAATCACCGCCCGCGCCGTAAAACTCAATGATCCTAACACGGTGACGACTTTTCGCTTTTCGCCCTGCAATTCGCGCAGCCGGAAATCCTGCTGAAACTTCCCGGTAACTCCGCGATAGCATTCGCTGACGCCCGCGCCGATGACGATTAAGCCGATGAGGAAAACCAGAACCGAGCCGAGCGGCAGCGCGAGAATAATCGCCGTCAAAGTTTTTTGCACCGTGCCGTTTTGCACTTCGACTCCGACGGCGACGACGATGCTCCACGCCGTCCACGCCAAGAAAAAATAAAATAATCCGACTCCGACCGCAATGCTGCGTTTGACGATTCCATGCCAATTCTTGCCCGCGCTGTCAACGTCCGCGACACCGCGCAGAACGTTCCACGCGCCGTGTCCGAACGCGCCGGCGATGAAAATCATTAAAAGAATTTTCCCGTAGGTATATTGGGCGATATATGTCAGCGCGCCCGTCGGGTCGGCTAATGTGCCGCCGCGATCGCCGATTGCCACGAGAATCGCCAGCACGCCGATCACGATAAAAAGAAAACCTTTTGTGTAGAAGCCGAACTCGGCGAGTTTTTTGACGAACGGATGGCGAACGATTTCTTCCGCCGCTTCAACCGTCTGCTCGACTCGTTCGCTGACCGCCTGGATGGTCGCATCATTCATTGTGTGAGAATCCTCAACTGCTAATGACCGCGCTTGAAAAAAGATTTGCCGCCCGCGAAACAGACAAAGAAGAAATTTTAATTTTTCGCGTCGTTCGCGTCTTCGCCGATAATAAATTCTGTTTTCAAGCAAGCGTTAATTTTTCTTCTGCGCGTCCGCCGCCTTTTTGTTCAGCCATTTCGCCCAGCGTTCGACATACGGGCGCAGCGGTTTGAAAAACTTCGCCCGGCGCGAGTTTTCCGATTGTTTTTCGCTCCACGCCTTCAAGTTTTTCTGCGCGTATTGCCGGATTTGCGGTTCGAGATTTTCCCGCTTGACCGAATGCCGCAGCGTCAAATAATAATGTTGACCGACAAGGGAAAAAATCAATCCGGCAAGATTGCTTTTAAAGGCGCTTTTCGCCATCCAGCGCTTGCCGAAGTTTTCCGTCGGCTGCAGCAATGCGCCCGTGGAAATCTCCAGCCACGCATTTTTGTTCTGCACTTTCGGATGATATAGCCCCGGCAAATCGCCTTTAATCGGAGTAGGGGAGTTTTTAAGCTGCGGATTGTTGATGAAATCCACGAGCCGTATGCGCTCTAATCCGCGCTGCTGTTCGGTCGGCAAAAAGGCGAGTATTTGACGAATACTTTCTTCGGCGCCTTTCGGCAAATCAATGCTCGATTGATTTTCGATTTTTATTTCCGACGGTTTCGCGGACTTTAATCCTGCTAATTTTATTGCCATAACTTTTTACTAAATTGTAAATCCTAAACCGCGATTAGTAAATCGCGCCACAAATCCGTCGCCGAAAAGCAACACCGTGAAGGCGAGAAATAAAAAGTGAAATGTGAAAAGTCTTTTGTTTGCGCCCATTTCGGTCTTACAAATTTCCGGCACAAGTTTTGTTAATCAATTGCCTGATTTCTAACAAATGATCAATCAAAAAACTTTAGCAAAATCTGTCGAAACGAGCGGCGTCGGCTTGCACACGGGCGCGGCGGTCAATCTAACTCTCAAACCCGCGCCGGAAAATACCGGCTACGTTTTCGTTCGCACCGACCTGGATAATTTTGAAATTCCGGCGTCGGTCGAATACATCTCGCACTGCAGTTACGCGACGACGCTTTTGCGACGCGGCGTTTTGCTTTCGACGTGCGAGCATCTGCTGGCGGCGTTGCGCGGCGGCGGCGTGGACAATTGTTTTATCGAACTCGACAATATCGAAATTCCGATTCTCGACGGCTCATCCGAAAACTGGATCGAACTTCTCGAACGCGCCGGAGACGCCGAGCAAAACGCACCGCGCCGGTTTTTGCAGATAAAAAAAGCGGTCGCGTTTGAGCAGGACGATAAACGAATGAGCATCGCGCCTTCGGACAAATTTGAAATCGAATGCACGATTGATTTTCCGCATCCTTTTATCCGCCGGCAGTCGTACAATTTTGAGCTCGCCGACGGCTCGTTCGGGCGCGAAATCGCGTCGGCGCGAACCTTCGGGTTTACGCAGGAAATCGAAATGCTGAGAAAATCAAATCTCGCGCTCGGCGGTTCTTTGAGCAACGCGATTGTTCTGACCCCCGACGGAATGCTGAACGAAAATCCGCTGCGGTTTCCCGACGAATTCGTGCGCCATAAAATTCTCGACATCATTGGCGATTTTGCCCTGCTCGGAATGCCGATTCAGGGCAAGCTCACCGCTTACAAATCGGGACACGCCGTTCACGCTTCTTTGATGAGCAAGCTCCTAAAAACCGAACGCGCCTGGAAAATCGTCGAAAGCGTTTAAATACAGCATAAAGCACAGATAAAAAATGATTTTAGTTCCTACGAAGCTAAAATCATTTTTCATTGCTCGATACATTTGAAACAATTTTATTTTTACCGGGAAAATTATAAAAGCCTGGAGTCAAAACAATTTTGTTATAATTCTTTTATGGCAAAAGCGGCGGGCGGGTTAAAACGAGAAAAATTTACAACCGTGATTAGACGAGTTTCGACCGTTGATTTCGCGCCGCCCGAAACCGATGCGCTCGCCGTCGAAGAACCGCTCGAAATTCGTCTGGGATTTTCCGAAAACGGAAAATTCAGGCATCAAGCCGTCTCCGTCACAATGCGAACTCCCGGCGACGATTTCGCGCTCGCCGCCGGATTTCTTTTCACCGAAGGAATTACGCAGTCGGCGAATCACATCACCGCGATCAAACACTGCGGAGTGTTTCCGAACAATCAAAACACCGTTCGCGTTGATCTAATGGCGGACGCGCCGGTGAATCTGAAAAAACTCGAACGAAATTTTTACACGACTTCGAGCTGCGGCGTGTGCGGTAAAACTTCGCTCGAAGCGTTGACGGCGGCGGGCGCGAAGCGAATCGAACGAAAAGATTTTCCCGAAATTTCAACGGACATTGTTCACCAGTTGCCGGACAAACTGCGCGAGGCGCAAACAATTTTCGAGGCGACCGGCGGACTGCACGCCGCCGCGCTGTTCGGCACAACGGGAAATTTGATTGATTTGAAGGAAGATGTCGGACGGCACAACGCCGTTGATAAACTCGTCGGAGCGCAGTTTCTCGCGGGCAAATTGCCGCTCGGCGATAAAATTTTATTCCTGAGCGGACGCGCGAGTTTTGAACTCATCCAAAAAGCGGCGATGGCGCAGATTCCAATCGTCTGCGCGGTCGGCGCGCCGTCGAGTCTGGCGGTCGAAGCGGCGCGTGATTTTAATATCACTCTGCTCGGTTTCGTTCGTGACCGTCGCTTTAACATTTATACGGGAATCGAAAGATTGAAAATCGAAAATGAAATTTACGATTAAATGAAATTACGTTTGCGCGAAAATTCGATTCGGCTGCGGCTCCTGCAAAGCGAGATTGAGCAACTGCGGCAAGGCGGAACGGTGTCGGAAAAGATTCGATTCAACGAGCGGCAAACTCTGACTTATACGCTTATAGTTTCCGCCGCAGTGACGAAAATTTCTTCTCGCTTTGAAAACGCGGAAATCATCGTCGAAATTCCTCACAATGCAATACGCGAATGGACGACGACCGATCTTGTCGGCTTGGAGAACAAACAAAAAATCAATGAAAATTTAACGCTCGAAATCAAGCTCGAAAAAGATTTCGTTTGTCTCGACCGCCCGTTTGATGAAGACAACCGCGACGCTTTTCCGCGTCCCACACAAAATTGCTGATTTCGTAAATTTAAAGTTTAAGGCGTGAAACTGTATGAAAAACGATTACGCAGAAAATAAGAGTCTCGGCGATTTAGAGGTCGGCGAAATAAAAACCGTCGCTTCGGGTTTAACTGCGATTACCGACACGGTGAAAAATTCGTTCGGCGAAATGGGCGCGCGGCGGGCGACCGGAACTTTGCTTAAGCTAAATCAGAAAGGCGGCATTGATTGTCAATCGTGCGCGTGGGCTGATCCGGACGAGCGCACCATCGCTGAATTCTGCGAAAACGGCGCGAAGGCTTTGGCGGACGAAGGCACGACGAAAACCGTCGGCGCGGAATTTTTCCGCCGCCACACAATTGCCGAACTCGCCGCGCAATCCGACCGCTGGCTCAACGCGCAGGGCAGAATCGCCGAGCCGCTGATTCGTAGGGAAAACTCGGCGAACTACGAACCGATTTCTTGGGAAAACGCTTTTCGGTTATTAGCCGAAGAATTAAACCAACTCGACACGCCGGACGAAGCGATTTTCTACACTTCCGGCAGAACGTCGAACGAAACGGCGTTTCTCTACCAGCTTTTTGTCAGGCAATTCGGCACGAACAATCTGCCCGACTGCTCGAATATGTGCCACGAATCAACGAGCGTCGGGCTGCGCGAATCAATCGGACTCGGCAAGGCTTCGATTCGTCTCGACGATTTGGAAAACACGGATTTGATAATGATTATCGGGCAAAACCCGGGAACTTGCGCGCCGCGAATGCTTTCGTCGTTGCAGAAAGCCAAACGCGGCGGCGCGAAAATCATCGCCGTCAATCCGCTGCCCGAAGCCGGTTTGATGAATTTCGTCAACCCGAATCCGCAGCATTACGCCAATCCTTTGATGTTTCCCGTTGACGTTTTGGGCAACCGTCCGACCGCGCTCGCCGATTTGTATCTGCCGATTCGCATCGGCGGCGATATGGCTTTTTTGAAAGGCGTAATGAAAGTTTTGGCGGAGAATGAACAAGCGAATCCGAACTCGGTTTTCGACCGCGAATTTATTAACGAAAAAACCAGCGGCTTTGACGAATTCATCGAAAATTTGGAAACGATTTTCTGGACGGACATTATCGAAGAAAGCGGTTTGAGCCGCGAACAAATTACGGAAGCCGCCGAAATGTTCACTGCTGCAAACCGCGCGATAACCTGTTGGGCGATGGGCGTGACGCAACACAAACACGCCGTCGCCGCGATTCAGGACATCGCCAATCTGCATTTTCTGCGCGGTCAAATCGGCAAATCGGGCGCCGGTTTGTGTCCGGTGCGCGGGCATTCCAACGTGCAGGGCGACCGCACGATGGGCATTTGGGAAAAGATGTTTCCCGAATTTCGTCAGGCGCTCGAAAAGGAATTTTCATTCGCCGCGCCGGAAGGCGACGGTTTCGACACGGTGGAATCGCTGAAAGCGATGCGCGAAGGACGGGCGAAAATCTTTTTCGCGATGGGCGGCAATTTTCTGATGGCGGCGCCCGATACGGAATACGCGCGGGCGGCTTTGCATAACTGCCGTTTGACGGCGCAGGTTATCACGAAATTGAACCGGACGGCGCTCGTCGGCGGCGCGGGAAAATCTTTGATTCTGCCGTGTCTCGGACGCTCGGAAAAAGATTTGACGGGCGGGAGCGAGCAGTTCGTAACGACCGAAAACACGATGTTGCAAGTTCAGATGTCGAAGGGAATTCTCGAACCCGCGTCGGAAAGTTTGCGAAGCGAAACGTGGATTGTCGGCAAATTGGCGCAAGCGGTTTTGGGCGAGCGGACGACGGTTGATTGGGAAAAAATGATTTCAAATTACGACCGGATTCGTGATTCGATTTCGCGCGTCGTCGCCGGATTCGAAAACTACAACGAAAAAGTTCGGCTCGACGGCGGCTTTTACCTGCCGAACAAACCGCGCGACGGCAAGTTTCCGACCGGCGACGGTAAAGCGAAATTCTTCGCCTCGCCGCTGCCGAAAATTCGTCTTCGAGACGGCGAATTGCTGTTGACAACGATTCGCTCGCACGACCAATTTAACACCACTGTTTACCGAGACGACGACCGCTATCGCGGCATTCGAGGCTCGCGCCGCATAATTTTTATGAACCAAGCGGACATCGCCGAAAGAAATCTGCGCGCCGGGCAAGTCGTTGATTTGACGAGCCGTTTTGACGACGGCGAACGACGCGCCGAACGGTTTATCGTTGTGCCGTATCCGATTCCTTTGAAATGCGCCGCTGCGTATTTTCCCGAAACAAACGTGCTTGTGCCAGTCGGCAGCGTCGCGGAAAAAAGCAATTGCCCGACTTCAAAATCAATAAAAATCACGGTCGCGCCGCATCTGCACGACGGCGAGCCGGTTTTTTCGGGCGAATTTAACAGATGAATTTTTGGCGATGACCTTTGACGATTTTACAGGCTACGTTCTCGCGGGCGGCAAATCTTCGCGGATGCGAACCGACAAGGCTTTTCTACAAATTGAGGGCGAAACTTTTCTCGCCCGCGCCGCGCAAACACTCGAAGAGGCTGGCGCGAATCCGGTTAAAATCGTTCTCAACAAAGCGCAGACGAATTTTATCGAACGACTTCCCGACCGCTTTCCCCACATCTTCGATATTTACGAAAATCGCGGCTCGCTCGGCGGAGTTCATGCCGCCTTACACGATTGCCGAAGCGAATGGATGATAATTTTGGCGGTTGATTTGCCGTTTGTAACGAGCGAAGCGGTTGCGAATTTGGCGCAAATCGCGTGTTCATCAAAAGATTTCGCGGCGATTGTGCCGGTGCAAACCGACGGACGACCGCAACCGCTTTGCGCCGTTTATCGAACAGAAGGTTGTTTGCCAAAGTTGGAAGATTTGTTGAGTAAAAACACTTCCGCGTCGGTCAG
>CADCUR010000211.1 GCA_902805935.1 uncultured Pyrinomonadaceae bacterium | reverse complement strand
AAAATCAAGCCGATAAGCAGCGGCAATTTAAGGCGCAGGCAGGCGAAAGCGACCGGCACGGAAACCAGAAAAATAATCAGTAAATCCCCAAAAAGCGGCGGCGTGTGCATTCTGTTTAAAGTTTCTCCGAAAAAAAATTCTTTCAAGCATACATCAATCGGCAAATCAAACGGAAAGCCGACATCCTTTCGACGTTTCGTGAGAGTAAACCTGCAAACTCAATCTTAATTCGGTAACATAATTATAATGAGTTTTTCAGCCAAAACGAGTTCGTTTGAATAAGTTAACGGCAGGCTACTGGCGCGTTTCAGCGAGGCGGATTTGCGAGCGTTGATAAACGAGGAACTGAACAAATAAAAGCGCCGGAGAGCGCGCACGAGATTTATGACCGAATTGGCGAAAACCAGAAGACTTTTAGATTCCGCGCGCGAAAGAGACTCGGCGCGATTGATCAAAGTATGGTTTTCGCTTTTAATTTATTTTCCTTTGCGCTGCTGCGTCCCCGCGTCTTTGCGCTAAAATTTTTTCTGGAAATGAGCCGAACAATCGTCGTCGAAAACATTGAAACTGCCGCCGTCATCCGCTTCAACCGACCGGAAATAAAAAATCCTTTATCAATCGAAACGCTCGATGCGCTCGGAGAAATCTTCGACGCCTTAGATTCAAACCCAAATGTTGAACGAATAATCTTTACCGGCTCGGGCGATACGTTCGCGTCGGGCGCGAACTTAAACGAAATCGCCGAACTCAACGAAAACACGGCGCGCGAATTCGGGCGGCGAGGGCAGCGGATGATGCAGACGATTTATCATTCGCGTAAATTGACCCTCGCCGCCATTGACGGGTTTTGTATGGGCGGCGCGCTCGATTTGGCGGTCTCGTGCAAGCGTCGAATTGCCGCGCCTGGCTCGATCTTCGCGCATCCGGGCGTTAATCTGGGAATTATGACGGGCTGGAGCGGAACGCAGATGCTGCCGCGTTTGATTGGCGAAGCCGCCGCGCTCGAAATGTTTTTGACGGCGAAAAGAGTTGACGCCGATGAAGCGCTGCGCATCGGGCTGATTGATAAAATCGCGGAGCATCCGCTTGCCGATTCGCTGGCAAATTTTCGCGCCGAAACGACATCATAAAAGCTATGAAAAAATTTGTATTGGCTTTAGCTTTCGGGAAACTTCTGCTTTTAACCGTTTTCACCGCGTTCGTTTTCTCGTCGTGTCAAACGGCGAGCTTGTCGTCAATCGAGACCGCGCCGACACCACCGCCGCGGGCGAACGTTAATGGCTCGGACGACGCAATCAATCGCCCCGTCAGCGAAGCCTACACGGGCGACCTTTCGATTTTTGAAGATGAAAACCGCGCCAAGAATTTACAGATTGACCGCGTAATGGATATTCTGCAGATCAAAGAAGGGAAGTCGGTCGCCGACCTCGGCGCGGGTTCCGGCTGGTTCACAACCAGAGCGGCGAAACGAGTCGGCGAGAAAGGTAAAGTCTTCGCCGTCGAAATCAATCAGGAATACATCAATCACATCAACGACCGCGCCAAGCGGGAAAATTTCACAAACATCCAAACTGTTTTGGGAACCGAAGACGACCCGAAACTCGCGGCAAGTTCGGTTGATGCGGTTTTGATCCTGAAAACTTACCACGAAATCGGGCAGCCGGTTAAGGTTCTGCGGAACATCCGCAAATCTCTGAAAAAAGACGCGCTCGTCGGCATCATTGATAAAAACGGCAAAGGCGACGACCACGGCATTGACAAAGAAAAAGTCGTCGAAGAAGCAAAGCGAGCCGGTTTTGTTTTGAAAGAAGAATTCGATTTTACTAAGCCCGACGGAATGGATTATTTTCTCGTCTTTCGAGCGACAAAGTAAGTCCTTTAAACGAAAAGTGAAAAATGGAGGGAACTCTCTTAAATTTTCCACTTTCCATTTTCCACTTTCCGTTTACCCCCGGTTTGCTTTAGCGGTTTTGATGGATGCGGTGAGGAGTTTTTGAAGTTCGCGGAAGTCTGAGAGAAGCGATTCGGCTTGTTTTTCGGTGATGTATTCGCTGTCGCGCAATAGGTTGAGTCAGAATTCGGTTTCAAACGATTCTTTGTGCGAGACGGAAAGTTTATGGATAAAGTCCGGCTTCGATTCGGCTTGACCGCCTTCGGCAATGGCTAAAGCGCGCGACTAAATAAAACAATTTTGCTTACAATAGCCACGCCGCTTTAGCGCGTGGTCTGCATTCGTTAATAAACGACAGGACGCTTAGCGTCCTTTTTCTTCCGGC
>CADCUR010000210.1 GCA_902805935.1 uncultured Pyrinomonadaceae bacterium | reverse complement strand
ATGCGGCGGGCGGAGCAGAAGCAGGGTGGGAACGGCAGGCAAGAAATGTCTCGATAGTTCGTGATGACTGGGGCATCGCTCATATTACGGGCAAGACGGACGCTGACGCCGTGTTCGGGATGATCTACGCACAGGCGGAAGATGATTTCAACCGCGTCGAAACTAATTATCTCAACGCGATGGGACGGCTTGCCGAAGCGGAAGGCGAATCAGCCATTTGGCGCGATTTGCGGATGAAAATCTTCATCCAGCCTGATGAACTAAAGAAACAATTCTCGATGAGTCCCGCGTGGCTGCAAAAGCTGATGACAGCCTGGGCGGACGGTCTGAACTTTTATCTGGCGAAACACCCGGAGGTCAAGCCGCGTGTCATCACCAGATTCGAGCCGTGGATGGCGCTCTCGTTTACAGAGGGCAGCATCGGCGGCGATATTGAAACTATCAATTTGGCACGGCTGCAGTCCTTTTATGGTTCGCAGCCAACGGCGGTGGGGTCGCTTGCTGATTTGGAAGAGCCTGAATCGCTCAAAGAGCCGAGTGGTTCAAACGGAATTGCAATCGCTCCGAAGAATACGACCGACGGAAATGCTTTGCTGCTGATCAACCCGCACACTTCGTTTTTCTTTCGCTCGGAATTGCAGATGACGAGCGGCGAAGGCTTGAACGCTTACGGCGCGGCGACGTGGGGACAAATTTTTATTTATCAGGGATTTAACGAGCGTCTCGGCTGGATGCACACGTCGAGCGCGGTTGATGCGATCGACGAGTGGCGCGAAACTGTTTTGAAAAAAGGCGACCGGTATTTCTACAAGTTCGGCGGCGAGCAAAGACCCGTTCAGACGTCCGTTATCAAAGTCCCGTATAAAACCGCGCAGGGAATGGAGACGCGCTCGTTTACGGTTTACCGCACGCATCACGGACCAGTTATCAGAAAAGACGACGCGAGCGGCGATTGGATAACCGTCGGTTTAATGAACGAGCCAATCAAGGCGCTAACCCAATCTTTTACGAGAACGAAAGCGAAAAATTACAAGGAGTTCCGGCAGATTATGCGGCTTCACGCCAACTCGTCGAACGCGACGATTTACGCCGACGCCGACGGAAACATCGCTTATTTTCACCCGAATTTCATTCCGCGCCGCAACCCGAAATTCGATTGGACGAAACCGGTTGACGGCAGCGACACCGAAAGCGATTGGAAAGGTTTATTGACGTTTGAAGAATCGCCAAATCTGCTGAACCCGGCGAGCGGCTGGGTTTATAACAGCAACAACTCGCCCTGGTAAGCCGCCGGTCCGAGCAGTTTGAAACAATCGGATTTTCCCAGATACGTCGATAACGGCATCGAATCGGCGCGCGGGCTGCACGCGATACGCGTGCTGGAAAATCGGAAGGATTTTGACCTCGATAAACTGCGCGAAGCCGCTTATGACAGTTATCTGCCGTGGTTTGAAAAGACCGTGCCATCGCTCGTCGCAGCGTGGGATAAATTGCCGCCGAATGATCCGTTAAAGACAAAATTAAAAGACCAAATCGGCATTTTGCGCGAATGGAATCTGCGTTGGTCAACAGACTCAGTTGCAACATCGTTAGCAGTATTCTGGGGAACGGAAATTCTGCGCGCCGCGGGTCCAAGTCCGGGCATTCCGTCGCAGGATTACGTCGCGGCAAAAGCAACGCCTGCTCAGATGCTTGAATCCTTGACGCTCGCTTCGGACAGGCTCACAGCGGATTTCGGAAATTGGCGAACTCCTTGGGGCAAGATCAATCGTTTTCAGCGCCTTACGGGAGATATCGTGCAGCCTTTTAATGATGCCGCGCCGAGCATTCCCGTTGGATTTACCTCAGGAAACTGGGGTTCTCTGGCATCATTCGGTGCCGCACCGACCCGCACTACCAAGAAGTGGTACGGAACAAGCGGCAACAGTTTTGTTGCTGTTGTCGAATTCGGCAAAAAGGTTCGCGCCAAAGCGGTAACCGCCGGCGGCGAAAGCGGCGACCCGAAATCCCCACACTTTAACGACCAGGCAACCCGCTATTCCAAAGGCGACTTGCGTGAAGTGTATTTTTATCCGTCGCAGCTACAAGGTCATATAGAGAGGAAATACATTCCTGGTAATTAAGAAGTTTTTTAATTTTATTTCTGAGATTGAAAAGGTTGCCTAAGAGGTAAAATTTTAAGTAAAAGTAAAAAGCCTCCCTTTTCCGGCGTGTAAGGCTGACGGGAAACTAGCGTCGCGGGAAACAGAGCGCGCATTCCGTTGTCGCGGAATCGGGCGAGCCAGCGCGTCACGGT
>CADCUR010000209.1:2056-2354 GCA_902805935.1 uncultured Pyrinomonadaceae bacterium | reverse complement strand
ATATCTTTCGGCGCAGTTGACAATGAATAAAATCAAGGCTTTCGAGCGCGAAAATGAAGCGGACTATTTCGTGCAGTCGCAGGAATGGTCCGACGAGTGGGAAAACAAATTTACCGTTTCCAAACCCGTAATTAAAGGCGCTATGGCAACAGCAATCGTTACCTTTCCGGACGGCTATCCGCGCGTCAAAGTGACGCTCAAAAAGGAACCAGGGGTGTGGAAGATTTATCAGGTGCAGAATGCTAATAAATAACGAAGCTGAGGCAAAAGAAAGCCGATTAATGAGTGCGGGAAAAAG
>CADCUR010000209.1:0-1995 GCA_902805935.1 uncultured Pyrinomonadaceae bacterium | reverse complement strand
CTACATTTTTTTTGACCAATTTTCAAAGTTCTTCGCTATGTGTGCGTGATGTTTCCGGGTTTTTCATCACTTGTAGCTGAAGGTCGAAAACGACTGATAAATAATCGGAGTGAGAATTTATGAAATCCCAATTTTTAACAACAACATTTGCTTTAATTTTACTATCTCTATTTTTATCCGGCAGTTTTTCAACGTTCGCTCAGACAAAACGAGTCGCGATGAACCCGAAAACAGCCCCTGCTGAACAAATCGTCTCGGAAACAAACGCGGCGATGTCGGCGGCTTGGAATTCGGGCGCATTGCCGGCGCCGCTTCCGATTCCTGAGGGGAATGTTGATGAAATTGCGGCAATCTTAGCGCAAAAGGTGGCGGCTAAGAACGAAGAATCAGTTCCCGCGCTGCTCGCTGCGTTGCAGCTTTCCGGTTTTTTTATTACTGATAAAACCGGCAAATTTGTTGTTACGCCCGCTGATGGCAAAGGTCAGGGTTTGCCTATAAATGGGTGGGAAGTGGCAAGCATGGCGAAAATGTATGGCGAGATGAGGGAGACGACGCTGACGGATTTAAGTGACGCGCTCAAATCGTTTCCGGCGCTGAAAAAAACCGATGTTGCCGAGCTTCTTTTGTCGGGCATTCGCCGAAATGCCGAGAATCAAAACAACGCATATCTGCGCGCGTGGTCACGTTTTATCATCGAACTCGGAAAAAACTCCGCCGCCAAATATGACATTTTAAGCGGCGCAAAAACGGAGCAGGTAAAACTCGACGCAATCCAGCATCTTCTTATTTTGCGCCGAATTTACGGCGACGCATACGCTCGCTCTGAAAAATTTAAATCCATCGCCGCCAATATTGACGACGAGCTTCCGAATTCCGATTTTCAGCGGCAAGGCGAAAGCAAAGCGCGATTCATCAATGCGGCATTTTCGCCGGTAGATGATTTTCCCGCTCGGCGCTCGCGGCGCTACGAAAGCCTGCCTTTTAATCACACGGCAGCTTTCTCCAAAGCTGGATCTAACGTTGAAAAAGTTTCTTCCGATGACCCGCCGAAAAAAGATCCGCAGTGCAAAATGGACGGCAACGTGCCGACCATTATGGATGCTGCGGCAACCGGCATCGGTTTCGGTTTCGACCAGCTTATGGGACACCTCGAAGAGGTTTGGGAAGCGACGCCCGCCGGACAAGCCGTCGAAAAATACGGGAAGGCGCTTGGTTTCGCCAACGCCGTTCTGGCATACGGAAAATTTCTTATAACCTACGCCGCGCTTGAAACCAAACTCGTGCTGGAAGATGCGCCGCCTTTGATCAGGACGAAAAATGCGAAACCAGGCGACTATAAAAAACTGCGTGCCGAAGTGCGGATGAACATCGGCAACTGGCAGATGCTCAATTGCGCTCGCCTGGCGCTGAACATCGCTTCGGGAGGAGCGGATTTCTCGACCGCGACGGATGGTCCGCAGGGCGGCGTCGGCGTGCGCTGGCATCTGGACGAAGCCGGTGGACGAGATGTCAGCAATAACCGTGAAGGAAAAACCGGAAAGGAACAAATTGTCGGTTTTTACGATTCAAACGCGCTCCGTATTCAGGACAAAGGAACCGGCGCGGGCGTCGGCAGCAAAAAGGCGGTCAAGGATTTAACCTACACGAAAACCGACGATCAGGGCATGGCGCGAATCATGCTTGAAGGCTCGCCGCAGAAAAACGCCAAAATCGGAAATGTTTCGCCTGTAACGAAACGTGCAGTAGTGCGCGCCACGATAAAGCTAAAGGCTGGAGAAATCAAGGGAGATATGGTCGATGTGGTCGGGCAAGCGCTCGGCGGCGTAGGCAGCCTGGTGACGATGCCGACCGAGCTTTTGTATCGAATGGATTGGGCTTCGACCGGCACTTTAACCGTGCCGGTGCGCGACTGGGAAGAATGCGCGGGCGGCTGGAACGGCACGATTGAATTCAGCTACCGCAAAGAGGAAAATCGGACGGAAACTTCAAAACCCG
>CADCUR010000208.1 GCA_902805935.1 uncultured Pyrinomonadaceae bacterium | reverse complement strand
GATTAAATCTTTTACTCACTCGTGATATTATCGGCAACAACAAACAAACCAGAGAGTTTTTCTCAAGAAATGCTGCTCTTCAGCCATTCGTTTTTGAGTTTTTCAATAGCAATTTCTTTGTGTTTTGCTTCGACTTCGATCCACGAGGCGAAGCGGAAAACTTCGGGCATCGAGAAAACTAAATCGTGGTGCGCGCGGTCTTGAAATGAATCGCGCCCGTTGGAGATATGCACAAGTTGATTTTCGGGATTCGCCCAGGTTTCCCGCGCCGCCCAGAACATTTCCGCCACCGACGGATGATCGTAATCGTCGAGCTTTTCGCGGCAGACGTGATGATGCGCGTCGAAAACCATCGGCACTTTGGCGCGGCGGCAAACTTCCAAAATTTGCGCCGAGCTATACGAATACTCGTCGTTTTCAAACGCGATGCGCGAGCGAATTTCAAACGGCAGCTTTTCGACCGACTCGACGAGTTTATCCGCGCGGTCGGCTTTGCCGCCGTGTATATTCATCGTCGCCCATTCCGAACGCGGCTGCTCAAGTAAGTCGAGAGTTCTGGCGTGCATTCGCAAAATTTTGACGCTGTTTTTGATCACGTCTTCCGAATCGGAACTCAAGACGACGAACTGGTCGGGGTGCATCACGATTCGCAAATTATTGGCGATTGCCTTTTTTCCGGTGACTGATAACTGGTCGGCGAAATCTTCTAAAATTTCCGCGCCGATCCGTTCGTCCGAAAACGGAAAAAGCTGCGATGTCAGGCGGTAAAGATTAATGCCCGCGTCTGCGCAAAAATCAACCGCATTGCCGACGCGGTTAACGTTTTCCTGATAAAGCGCGCGGAGCATTTCGCGCTGCGCGCTTTCGTCGAACGACAAAAGACGTTTGCGCGTCACGGTTTTGTAGCGCACGGCATCGGTCGTCGTGATGCAGACCAGACCGAGATTGCTTTTCACGCATTGTGTTTCTGCTTTCATATAATTATTTTGCCACGAACAAACACGAAAGAACACGAAGGAAAAACAAAAACCTTTTCGTGATTTTTCGTGTTAATTCGTGGCTAAAATCTTTTATTTTTCCAGCGCGTTGAAAATAAACGGAAACGTTCCGAACGTCTGCCCGCGATGCTGCGGACGAAACGCGAAGAGGACGATTTTTCCTCGCCCGTAGACGGTTTCCGCCAAAGCCGTTTTCCCGTTCAGGTATTTTTCGCCGAGCAGCCAACCCGACAGCAAAGCGTTGCTGTTCGCATAAGTCGCCACGGATTTGACTTTGTTGACGTCTGCTATTTCAAATGCCGAACTGTTGATAAAATACGCGGCGGTTTGTTTGCCGAACGATTTGGTCAGCGGATTTGTGCGGTCAACGTCTAACTGTAAAATCGAACCCGGACAATAAAATTCGCTGCGCTTTAAATCTTTCAGCACATTTTTCATCGGCAGATTAAATGTTTTGATGACCATTTCGCACGAATCGTCGAAACAAATTAACTTACCGCCGTTCTCGACGTATTTCTTCAGATTTTCGACGCCTTGCTCGGTAATTCCGCCCGCGTATTCCTTCGGATAATTTTCCGCCTTCAATCCGTTGACGATTGTATTTTCACTGTCCGCCGGCAAAATTATCGCGTCGTAATTTATATTGCCGGCGCGAACGTCAGCGTCCGTGACAGTTTGAAAGGGAACTTGAAACGTATCAAAAACGAACCGCGTCCAGCCTTCGTCCATCGAAGCGGTAAAGCCTTTGTAAAGCCCGACGCGCGGATTCGACCGTAAAGGATTCGGCAATTTCGCAAACGCTTCTTTTGCCGTTTTAAGATTCAAATTCTGACGAACTTGATTGATGTCGGTCAGTCGCTCAAGTTCACGCTCGTTTGAGGATTCGGCAATGCGCGCGACGGCGTAAGATTCAATTCCCATCTGCAGCGGCAGCGTCCAGCCCGCGACATCATACGGCGGGTCAACATTGCCGCGCTCGTCCACGCGATTCGGATACGTTTGTTTGCCGAACAGCGCTTCGACATTGTTGCGCTGCGGCTGGTCGAGCGGAACGAGAAAACTGCCCAGAGGAATTTCCGTTTCGCCTCGCTGCATCGAAGGAATCGAAGCGTGCAGTTCGCGCGTCATTCGATAAACCTCGACGCCCTGGGCGAGCAGAATTTCGACAAACCGCGAAACGATTTCTTCGCGTCCTTGTCCGGCTAAAATGACATACGCCGTCGGTTGATTCGCGTTGCTGTTTTCCTGAGAATTGACGCGGTTGAGTTCGTAAAAATTTCGCAAGTAATCGCGGCGAAACTTCGCCGCCATTTGCAGAACCGAGCGGCAAGCGAGGCGTTCCATCGCCGCAATATCGCCCGCGCTCCATTTTTGCGGCTGCCAGACCTGCGGATGATTCGTCGCCGTTTCGAGCGGTGACGCTAAACCTCGCGCGCCGCGCGTCTGCTGCATTTTCTCGCGCGTGATGACAACGGGCGACATCAGATTCGCGCTTGCTGCTTCCGACAGAATGCCGATTGAATTGTGGTAATACGGCGCTGAACGAAAACCGCCGTGCCACCAAGTATCAAAGGTCGTGTTCGTCGCCACGCCCGCAAAGCGCGCCGCCTGCAAATCAGCCGCGATTTTGTAACCCATCAAACCGACTTCCCTTAGAATCAGCGGCGGAATGTTCGGATTCGGCGGATCGAAAAACGGCGGAATGACGAATCGGGCGCCGTTCTGTCCCATCTGATGCACATCGTAAACGACTTGCGGAAACCATTCCTGCCAAAACAATTTCGTGACTAATCTGGTTTCCGGCAGATTCAGCATAAACCAATCGCGGTTGTTGTCGTGTCCGGCGTAATGATGATAAAGCTCCGTCGGCGAACTGCCCTCGAACGGCGTTCCCAAAGTTTTCCGATACCAGTTCGCCACAATGTCTATGCCGTCCGGGTTCGCCGACGGAATTAAAAGTAAAATCGTGTTCTGCAAAATCTCCTTTGTTTCCTCGTCGGTCGCCGTCGCCAATTCGTAAGCAAGATTCATAGACATTTGCGAAGCGACGATTTCCGTCGAGTGAATCGAGCAGGAAATGGCGACGACGGTTTTGCCTTGCCCGATTAATTTTTTGAGTTCCGCATCGTCTCTAATCTGGCGCGGGTCGGCGAGTTTTTGATTCGTCCGTTTATAATTTTCAAGATTTTTGATGTTCTCCGACGCGCTGATAAAAGCGACGATGAACGGTTTGCCGAGCGTTGTTTTGCCGATTTCGCGCACCTCGACTCGCTCGCTTTCCCGGTCGAGCTTTTGAAAATAACCTGTGATTTGCCGCCAATCGGCGATGGTTTTGTCTGTCGTCGGATGAAAACCGAGAACCGATTGCGGGCTGGAAATCGTCTGCGCGTGTGCTATATTGGCAAAGCAAAGAAGCGCGAAAACCAAACAAAATGTTGAATAAAAGTTATAAAAATGATGTCGAATCATACAAACGAACCTCTGCAAAGTTTGATAGCGAACAACGAAAAAATTGTTTTTCCTGCTGTAAATTTTAACACAACCGGCTGGCGGAAGTTCACCGGACGACTGCGGTATTATTATTCGCTTTCGATTCTGGCGTTTTTCTTTTTGTTTCTGATGCCGCCGATAATGCTTTTGGCGCGAATCAAAGGCGACCGCGAATATGCGTATCCGTGGGCGGCTTGGGGCGCACGCGCCTGGCTGCGCTGGTCGGGAATGCGAATCGTCGTGCGCGGGCGGGAAAACCTGGCGGCGAACCAATCATACGTTTTTGTTTCAAATCATCATTCGTATCTCGACACGGCGATGATGTTCGCCTACACGGGCAAGAAAATGGGCGTGATCGCTAAAAAGGAAATGCTCGATTGGATTGTCGCGGGCAAGTTTATGAAATACGTCAACGTCATCGCCATTGACCGCACGAACAAAGAATCGGCAATCGAAACGATGCGCAACGCGGCGGATAAACTTCGTTCGGGAATTTCGTTCGGCGTTTTCGCTGAAGGCACGCGCGCTCTGCCGAATGAATTTTTGCCCTTCAAAAAAGGAGCGTTTTATATGGCGATTGACACCGGCTTTCCGATTGTTCCGGTGGCGATGAAAAACACCGATTACGCGATGGGCAAACGACAAAACTTGGCGTATCCGGCTATTTGCGAAATGATTATGCTCGCGCCGTTTGAAACGAAAAATCTAACGACTGAGCGAGATTTGCCGGATTTGTTAGTGAAAGTGCGCGGCGCGATTGCAAAGGAACTCGGCAGGAAAGGAGATATAGAATGAATGAAAATCTGTAGTGTAATTAGATAAAAGTAAGCAGTCAGACAAAAACAGTTTAAGATATTTCGCCGCTAAACGAACGCCGGCAAGATGTTGACGTTCCTTTAGTTATCGCTAAAGAAAAAGGGACGAATAAACAACGTGTTTTATTCATCCCTCATTCTTCATCCCTTAAAAGCTATGGTTTCTTCGGCGTTGGCGTCGGACTCGGCTTCGGTTTCAGTTCATCCTTGACCTCTTCCTCGTCGTCCAAAATTCGCACTTCGCTTCTGCCAACGGCGTAATCGGTATATTTGACGCGCATTTTTATTTTGACAGCTTGACCGCTGTCAAAAACGAGTTCGTCGTCGGACATTGCTAGAGAGGGAAACCAGTATTTGCCATCCACGTTTTCACGCCACGTTTCGACGACCGGAAATTGCTCGCCTTTCGGCACGGGAAAGGCTTTGCCCTTTGTTTTGACAATCATCAAATCTTGGTCGTCAACCCAGACTCTGCCGCCGAAGAAACGCTGTTTGACTCGTTTCAAGTCGGGCATCGCTTTCAGCGAAACGTCGAAAACGTATAGGTTGAGTTCATCAATTTTTTCTTTGCCGACATAAGTGAAATTATAATTGGCGGCGACGGCAGGCTCGATGGCGAATTGGTCAACGCCGCTGAAATTGTCAATATCAGCCTCGCTAACTGTCAATTCTTTTAGAGTAGAAACCGGCGCGAACAAAATCTTTTCAAGCCGTCTGCCGTCTTCCGTCAAAGTCAAAGCCGAATCGCGCCGGTAAGTCCCGCTGATTTGTCCGCCCATTCCAACAGTCGAAATGTTCGCGCTGCGATTGAAATTGTAACTGTTCAACGCGTTGCGGAATTGAGTTTCGTTCGCCGTAAACGCCTTAATGATGCGGTCAATTTCCGCCTGGCTCAAATCCTTTTTGACGATGTTCGCATTTTGGGCAAACGCCGACGCCGAAACGCACAAAACTAATAATGCAAATAAAATAATTTTTGTTCTTTTCATTTTCTTCTGCCTCTTTCTACTGTGGAACTGGTGAGTAGATGCGCGAAAAGCCGTAAAAGTTTGAAGCAATCTGCCTGATAATTTAAGGTAGATTCATATTTATAATTTCTCTTATCGAATAATATGACCGAACTGCCCGAAGAAATCGAATGCGTCCGCGACCGGAAATGGCGGCGCGAGGAAATTTTGAAAATCGAAACCGCCGCCGAGGTCGAAGCGATGGTCGAAGATTTGGGGTTCTGTCTGGCGTTGACCGATTCGCGCACGAATCTGCCCTCGGTTTATGTCGCCGTCTGCGGCAGGCGCGACGCGCACGCGCCGCGCAACGTGCAGAAAGATTACGAGATGAGTTTGGCGTGGACGCTGAAAGACGAAGTGATGCAGCGCGGCAAAATCTATTACAGCAAACTTTGCAAAGGACGCGCGATGTTCGTCGCGCCGCGTCTCGTACCGTTTTTCAATGCGATTTGGGGCGTTCGGAAAAATCAGGAAAAATCGGCTTTATCGGACGATGCCAATCGAATTTTGAAAGTTTTGCGGAAAGAGTGGGAAATGGGAACGTCGGATTTACGCGCGGAAAGCAGAATCGAAAGCCGCCAGAAATTAACCAAAGCCCTCGACGAATTGCAGCGGGCGATGAAAGTCGTGCCGCAGGAATGTCTTTATCATCCGACTTTTACATACATCTGGACTTTGGCGGAAGCCAGATTTCCGAAAGAGACGGCGAAAAAAGTTGTGCGCCAGGATGCCGTTAAAGAAATTGCCCGCTCCTTTTTGCAGATGGGCGAGATGACCGCCCGCGGCGAGTTTGCCAAAGCCGTCGGTTTGACGCGCGTCGAAGCCGGCAAAGCCAATCACGCTCTTGTTAAAGAGGGTTTCGCGGAAAGATTATCGGTCGGAGTGTATAAAGTGAAAAGGTAAAAAAGCGGAAAAGTGAAAAAGTTTGGTTGAGCAATATCAAGCAGCTTTTTCACTTTTCCACTTTGGAAACCTTCATCACTTTCAAATTCTCGCGCCAATTCTCGTTCAAATCGAAACGATATATTTCTATCTTCGGCGAAACGGTTTTTGATAAAAATGCGAAATCACGATGAAAGCTGAGCGTCGGCGCGACCAGATAAACAACGCTCGGCGCGTCCGCGATTTCCAAATCGCCGAAAATTTTCGCCCGTCGCAAGTTTCCGCTCCGGCGCTGCAATTCGATTTTTCGCCAGTAATCGGCAGCTTGAAAAATCATCTCGCGGTCGGGCGCGGTTTTTAACTCAATGACGATCAAACGCCCGTCTTTACGCAGGGCGAGCAAATCAATTCGGTCGCCTGCGGCGCGAAACTGATTGTAAATCGGCGAGAGAATCAGATTGCCGTCAAGCAAATTAATGTTTCGTCTTAAAACGGCTTCGAGCCACGCTTCGGGCGCGAGACGGAAATAATCGTGGCGTTTGTTCGGCGAATCAAAGCGGCGGTAAGTTTCCAGGTTTTCGAGCAAATCGTAAAATTCCGCTCGCGTCGTTTCATTTAAAATCCGCCGCTCGCGTTCTGTGCCGAACCAAACTTTTTCCGCGTTCCCGATACGCCGGACGCGCGCGAACGGCAAACCGAAAAACCGCAAAGTCTCGCCGTGTTTGGCAAAGAGAGCGTCAGTTTTTTCGGGCGCGAGTTTGATGATTTCATCGGCAATCCGGCTCGTTTCAAGGCTTTCCGCCATCGCAATCGGCGACGGTTTTTCGCGGCATAGATTTTCAAAAACGATTGGCGGCTCGTCTCTGATTTCCGCTGTTTGCGTCTCGGCGCGGCGGGAAATTTCTTTGACGAGAACTTTCGACTGCCAGTTTTTATCGAGCAGGGCGTGAAGTTTTCGCAGATTTTTGTATAGTTTCGTTTCCGCCAAAATCCAAATTGTATTAATCGGTTTCTTTCGGCGATTTTGCAGCTTGACCGACCACAAAATCGCCGTCGTCAAAAGATTTTCCGGCGCGGCGTGTTCGGCGACATCAGACAAAACAGCCGTCTGAATTCGATTTGAATGCTCGAAGATTATCTGCGCGAAGCGCCCGTTTTCTTCGTTCAAAGCGACGCGGACGAGTTTTGATTTGGGATATTTTGCGACGATTAACCCAGCAATTCGGTTCGCCTTTTCGAGCCGTGCCAGTTCGACCGCTTGGCTTAGTTCAGCGGCGGAGACGCGCGGCACAAGCCGGATCCGCTGGCGCGTCCGTCCAAAATTTCTTGTTAAATCGAGCGTCAGTTTTCCCCGTTCGATTTTGTAATCGGCGACGCGCCACGTCTGAAAACCTTTGTCGTCCGTAAAGCCGAAAAGAATTTTTCCGCGCTCGATTGTGAGTTCGATTTCATCGCGCAGAAGCGGGAAAGCATTTCCCAATGAATGAACTAAAAGCCACTCGTTCTGCGACGCGAGCGACTCGGCAATTTCGGGAAAACAGTTTTCCTCATTCATCGTGTTTTCTTTACCAAGAATTTAATCATCGCCTCCGCCCACATCGCGTAACCGTGCGCCGACGGGTGAACGCCGTCGCTGAAAAATTCGTCGCCGACGCTTTCCGCTTCGTCAAAATAAAAAACATTTTCCGTCGCCCGCTCTAAATTCTTCGCGTTTTCGTGATGCAGCCGCGAGATGCGCCAGAGAACGAATTTCAGAGATTTCGGCAGCACGGGAAAATCTATCACGCGCGGCGTGTTCGCCATCAGAATCGTCGCGTTCGGATATTTATTTTTGGTAATGCGAATCAACTCGGTCATATCACTGCGCCAGCGGTTCGGGCTGCTGACTTTGAACGTATCGTTGCCGCCGAGCGCGATGACGACGACATCCATTTTCGTTTCGGGCAACTGCGGCGCGAGCCTACGCAAAGTTTCCCGTGCGGTGATTCCGCTTTCGCCGAGAACGTGCCAGCGCACGGATTTTTCGGTCTCCAAACTTAGAAATCGGGCGAGCTGTCCGCCGAGAGCTTCAGAGTGATTGTTTGCGCCGACGCCGGCGACGGTTGATTCGCCGATTGCCAGCAGGTTGATAATTTCATTACCTTCGCCGAATTGCCCGACGGTTTCGCCCGCCGCGTCGGGAAGTTTGCCGACGCGTTTTCGCACGCGCCGTCCCTGCCAGTAAAGAAACGGCACGAACGGCAGAATAATTATTCCGCCAAAGACGTAGAATGTTTGCAGCAGGCGCGGATTCATCGAGATTATTTTAAGCGGCTTTTCCAGCCTTTCAACCGTTGTGTTAAAATTCTCACTTCGCCGATGTTTTCGTCAAATTCAGCCAGAATCTTTTTCGTTTTCGCTTTTCTCTTTTGTCAGGCGTGCGGTTTCTGGCGCGGGCAAACCGACGCGCCGCCCGCGCCGTTTGCCGCCGAAGACGTAAAAAGCGCGATTCCTTTCTCGACCAAAGAGCCGAACGTTTATCAAACGGAAATCGTCGTGACGGCAAACGGCGTCGAAGACGTGACATTTAGGGCGCGAAACGAAACTAATCGTTTAACCGTTTACAATTTTCAAACCGAATCGGAAACAGCCGTTCTGGAACTTGGCGGAAACGAGACGTTTTTAATCGCGCTGCGACGAAAAATATACGCTCTTGAAGAATTCGGTAGCGACGGCGCGGAAGCCGCCAGCGATTTTTTGACTGCCGAACTGCTCAATCATAAAAAGGACGCGCGTTTTGAAACGCTCGGCGCGGAAAACAATCTCACCCGCTACCTGGTCAGTTTCGACGACGCGCGTAATTCCGAAATCATCGTTTCGGTTGACGAGCGAATCGGCTTGCCCGTCAAACAGGAGTTTTACAGCACGGGCGGCGGGCGTAGAATTTTAACTTACGCGGTGGAGCTAAAAAACTTTAGCCTGAGCGCGGACGCGAAATTGTTTGAAATACCGAAAGATTACCGCAAAGTTTCGGCGAGGGAGTTTCGAGAAAGCGCGCGGCGCAAACAAACGAAGTAAAAATGATCAGCGAAGAAAATAAACAAACCGCATTTGAGGTCGTGAAAACCACGCCTTACTTGCAACTACTCGGCATTGAGTTAATCGAAATCACCGCAGAAAAAGCGGTAATGAGTCTGGCGATGCAGAAAAAACTGCGCCAGCCGTACAAACTGCTGCACGGCGGCGCGACCGCTTCGTTAATTGATACAGCCATGGCTTTCGCCGTGGTTGCGGCAATCGGAACCGAGGACAAAGCGACGACCGTTGATTTGACCGTTCAATATCTGCGCCCGCACACCGAAGGAAAAGTATTTTGCACGGCGAAGGTTACGCGAGCGGGAAAACGGCTTTTGTTTCTCTCGGCGGAAGTCGTCAACGAGCAGGATAAATTGATTGCGACGGCGCTTTCGACTTACACGAAAGTTTAGATTGTAAATTTTTATTGATTAGTTGAAAGAGCATTAGCGCAAATTACGATTGACCGTCAACGCTTGACCATTAACAAAATGGAAGAACTAAAAAAATTCGCTCGCTATTTTAAGCCTTACAAATATCACATTATTGCGGGGATTCTATTTATTCTCGTTTCGATGGCGTTCGGGCTGCTCGTGCCTTATTATGTCGGGCGGGCGATTGACGATCTGAGCCAGAACGTGACGTGGGAAAAAATCATTTATTACCCGCTCCTGATTTTGGGCATCAACGCCGTGAGCGGCGTTTTTCTGTTTTGGCAGCGGCGGCTCTTAATCAACGCTTCGCGTCATATCGAATACGATATGCGCGGCGATTTCTACGCCGCGCTCGTCGGGCAGCCGCTTGAATTTTTTCAAAACAATCGCGTCGGCGACCTGATGGCGCGGGCGACGAACGATTTATCGGCGATCAGGCAAATCGTCGGACCGATGATTTTATATTCGTTCCAAGCGATTTTCGCGCTGGCGATTGTGCTGCCGATTCTGCTTAGAATCAACGTCAAATTAACTTTGTTTCTGCTGATTCCGATGCCGCTCGTTTCTCTGACGGTGAAGTTTTTGGGACAGCAGATTCACGTGCGTTTCGAGAAAATTCAGGAATTTTTCTCAAACATCACGGCACGTGCGCAGGAAAATTTGTCGGGCGTGCGCGTCGTTCGCGCTTACGCGCAGGAAACGGCTGAAATCGAAAAGTTTCAGGAATTAAACCGCGAGTATGCGGCGCGAAACATCTCACTGGTGAAATACGGTGCGGCGATGCGCCCGCTGCTTTTCTTTTTTATCGGTCTGGGCTTTGTGATAATCGTCGCCGTCGGCGTGCCGATGGCGGTGCGCGGCGAGATTTCGGCTGGGGAATTTACGTCTTTTATTCTTTATCTGCAGCGAATGATCTGGTATCTGATCGCGCTCGGCTACGTCGTCAATCTATATCAGCGCGGCACGGCGAGTTTGAAAAGATTCAATGCGATTTTGGAAACCGAACCGACAATCAAAGACGCGTCCGACGCGCACGCGCAGCCGAAAATTCGAGGCAAAATAGAATTCCGCGATTTGAATTTCGCTTATAACGGAACGCCGATTTTAAAGAATATAAATCTGAAAATCGAGGCGGGGCAAACCGTCGCGCTCGTCGGTAAAACGGGCAGCGGTAAATCAACTTTAATAAATTTGATTCCGCGCCTGATTGACGCGCCCGACGGAACGGTTTTCGTTGACGACATTCCGGTGCGCCAATTTCCGCTCGAACAACTGAGAAAATCCGTCGGCGTCGTGCCGCAGGAAACGTTTTTGTTCAGCGATACACTCGCCGAAAACATCGCCTTTGGCGTGGACAAAGACGAGTTACGAATTACGAATGGAGAATTACGAGAATCCATAGAAAATTCAAAATCGAACGGCAAGCAGTCAGCAATTAAAATGCTTGAACCTGAAATCAGAAAATCGGCGGAGATCGCCAATCTCGCCGGCGACATCGAAGATTTTCCGAATAAATACGAGCAGCTCGTCGGCGAGCGCGGCATTACGCTTTCGGGCGGGCAGAAACAGCGCACGGCGATTGCCCGCGCCGTGATGCGAAATCCGCGCATTCTGATTCTCGACGATTCGCTTTCGGCGGTTGACACTTATACGGAGGAAAAAATCCTGAACGCTTTGCGCGACGTGCGCCAAAACCGCACGACGATTATCGTTTCGCATCGTATTTCGACCGTCAGAGATGCCGACTTGATTTGCGTGCTGCACGAAGGCGCGATTATTGAACGCGGAACGCACGAAGAGCTGATCAAGCTCGGCGGCGAATATGCCGATTTATACGAAAGACAACTTTTGGAAGAAGAATTGGAGGCAGCCGATTAGACAGTCAAGGTAAAAGTAAAAAGGTAAAAGGCAAAAGTAAAAACCGAGAAATACCTGAAACTTTGCAATTCTTAATACCGGAAAACTTTTACTCAAACGATTAAAATATGCAAAATCAAAAATTAAACGTCGAGGAACAATACCGAATGATGACGGTCGTCTGGATTGCACTGCTCTTTTCACAGCTTTTATTGTTAGTCGTCATTTTCTTTGCGAGATCCGAAGTTTTCAGATTCGATTTCTCGAAATCTTTGCTCGGCGAAAACGCGGTAATAATCGGGATGTTCGCTCTGCTGGCGATTTCAAACCTGGCGTTGTCGTTCGTGTTAAGCAAAAAATATCTCAATCAGGCGATTGCCGAACAAAAACCCGCGCTCGTGCAGACGGCGATGATTATCGGCTGCGCATTGTGCGAAGCGATTTCGCTTTTCGGCGTGGTGTTGGCTTTCGCTTTTTCGTATCAGTATTTCTTTTTGTGGTTCGCGCTCGGCATTCTCGGCACAATTTTGCATTTCCCGAAACGCGACACTCTCATCAGTGCGAGTTATAAAGGATAAATTGATGCGAATACAAAAAATAAAACCGCCTCGATTCGACGAAGACGGTTTTTTGTAAAATATTTTTGAAAAACTAATGTGTAAATATATTGTTGTAAATTAACTGTTGCTTCTTCTACCGCCCAGCCTGCTGACCGAGACGCTTCGGCTGCCGAAACGAACGGCTTCGACGCAGCTCGACATCCAAATATCCAGTCGACGACCTTTGATTCCGCCGCCCGTGTCGGCGACCGTATAAGTCCCGTTGTATGCGCCGTTATGGATTTGAATGCGCGAGCCGAGCGGCAAAACGCGCGGGTCGGCGGCGACGATTCCGCGCCGGACGCCGCCGCCCGACGCCGTTCTGCCTTTCAGACAATAAGCCGTCGCCCGAAAGGAAGAGGCTTCCGAAGGTTTAATGTTTTTATTTTCTGATTTTTCGTTTTTGGTTCGAACCTGATTTTGTTCTAATTGTTGAATTGTTTGATTTTCGTGGTTATTTAATGGTTGTGGTGTATTGTTTTGCGAATCGTTCGCTAAGGTGACGGCTTCGACGGTCGGTTGAAAGTAAAATAAAACGCTTACTGACAACGCAATCGCGCCGAGGAATCCGCCTCCTCCGGCTAGATTTTTCATCTATTTGTTTGCTCCTTATTGTTGGTTTGTTTCCTTCCGTCCGAGCTTTTGTAAAACCTTTTCCCGATAACTCGAACAGACGAACGCAGAATGTTCCGCGAAGAGTTTTTCAAAAAACATTGTTAATATAGCATTTCGAACCAGTCTTGTCCACCCGTTGCAAAATTTGTTTAAACAGCCGAGCGGGAAACGTGAAAAAATGAATAAGTGAAAAGGTGAAAAAGTTTAACTCTTCGAGCGAAAATCTCTTTTATTCTGACAAGATTATATTTACAATACAGCCTTAAAACTGCAAATTTTCCATTTCGGCAGCCGACGGACAAGAATAGTCTTTTAATCTTTTTCGCTTTTAACCTTTTTTACTCTTTCCCTTTTTCGCGCTTTTTAATTAGACTTCACCGAATCAATTTCGTATATTTCCAACGGCTGATTAAAAAACATTTGGGGGAAAAACAATTTGTCTATGCAGGAGCGTCGCCAAGGCGCGCGTTACAACATTTCTTTTCCGATTCGCGTGACGTGGAAGGACGAACACGGGCGGGAAGTTGTGCAGGACGGTTTGACGGAAAACATCGGACCGCAGGGAGCTTTGGTTTTTTTGCCGCGCGCTCTGCCCGCCGTCGGAAGCAAAGTCAATCTGACGGTTACGGAAAACGCCGAGGAAGAAGTCAGCGTCACGGCACAGGTTATACGCCTGGAGCGCAACGCCTCGCATCCGCTGGCGGCTTTTCAATTGACCGATTCGCTCAGGCTCTGGAAAAAGAAGGTTTGGGAATACGCAGGCGAAATTCTCGCCGCCGAAAAACCCGAAGACTTCGACGATTATTAAACCGAAGTACAAAATAATTATAAAATTTAGCCGCCGAGAACACAGAGAAAATCAAGAGAAGAATCAAAAAAATCTCTGCCTTTCTTTGTGTTTCCGGCGGCTAAAACAATTTTGTATCGCGTAACTGAAGCTGTGAGCGGAATTATTCGCGCTTTGCAAGGTTAAAATTTATGAAAATTCTGGTTCTCGGCGCGGGGCGAATGGGACACGGCGCGGCGTTCGATTTAATTTATAACTCGCCGGCGGTCGAAGCAGTAACGATTGCCGATTTCGATTTCGCCAAAGCCGAACGAGTCGCCGCGCAAATCAATCAGCCAAAAATACAAGCCAAACGAATAGACGTTTCCGATTACGCCGCCGTCGCAAGTTTAATGCGCGGACACGACGCGGCGATTTCGTGCGTCAATTACTGGTATAATCTCGAACTCTCAAAAGCGGCGATTGAAACACGGACGAACTTTTGCGATTTGGGCGGCAATAATTATGTCGCCCGCGCTCAGCTCGCGCTTGACGCGGAGGCGAAACGGGCGAACATAAATATTATTCCCGATTGCGGACTCGCGCCCGGAATGGTTTCCGTTTTGGCGATGCACGGCGCAAATCGTTTTGATGAAATTGAAGAAATTCACATTCGCGTCGGCGGTCTGCCGCAGAATCCGAAGCCGCCGCTCGATTATCAATTGATTTTTTCCGTCGAAGGTTTAATCAACGAATACGTCGAAACGGCTCGCGTCATTCGAGACGGCGAAATCAGGGAAGTTGATTCGATGACCGAATTCGAAACGCTTGCGTTTGAAAATTTCCCCGCGCTCGAAGCGTTTCAAACTTCTGGCGGAACTTCGACGCTGCCCGAAACTTTTCTCGGAAAAATTAAAGAACTCGATTACAAAACGATTCGCTACAATGGACACTGCGAAAAATTCAAGGCGATGATTGATTTGGGTTTGTGTTCGAGCGGGGAGATCGAAGTTGAAAATATTAAAATCAAACCGCGCGCCGTTTTGAGCGAACTGCTGCAAAAGAATTTGCCGTCGGACGAGCCGGATTATGTTTTGATTCGCTTGGAATTTGTCGGCGCAAAAGACGGCGCGCAAAAACGCTTGTGCTACGATATTGTTGACGAATACGACCGAAAAACAAACTTGAGCGCGATGATGCGGACGACGGCTTTTCCCGCGTCAATCATCGCGCAAATGATGGCGAAAGGCGAAATTTCCGAGAGAGGCGCAACGCCGCAGGAATTGGCGATTGACGCGGAAAAGTTTGTTGCGGAATTGGCGAGAAGAAACATCGTAATTGTCGAATCATAAAACTTTTCCGCGCATTTTCGCCTTCACGTCACAAAAACCGTATGAAAATCTGGCTCTCGAAAAACTCGGAAGTTTCAGTCCGCGAGCAACTCGTCGCGCAAATTTCGCTCGGCATCATTAGCCGCGATCTGCGCGTTGGGGAGAAACTTCCCAGCACGCGCGAGTTAGCGCGGCGGTTTGAGATTCACCCGAACACGGTTTCCGCCGCTTACCGCGAACTCGCCGAATCGAATCTAGTCGAATTCAAAAAGGGAAGCGGCGTTTACGTGCGCGAAAAAAGCCCGCCGCCGAACCGAAAAACGCGCTTGACTTTGTTTGACGGCGTGATTATATTGATAACTGTAACCTGAATTGTTACAGTTATGTTAAAAGAAAATGGCAAGCAGTAAATTTTCAATGGCGGTGCATACTTTGACGTTACTTGCGCGGTATGAGGAAAAGCCGGTGAATTCCGAATTTCTCGCCTGTTCGGTTAAGACGAACGCGGTCGTCATTCGGCGGCTGCTTTCGGAATTGGCGCGCGCGAATTTCGTCGTCTCGCAGGCGGGCGCGAACGGGGGAACGCGCCTGGCGAGAGAGCCGGAGAAAATTTGTCTTCTGGGGGTTTACCGCGCGGTAGAGAATGGGCAGGTTTTTGCTCTGCCGCGCAACGCGCCGGATAAGAAATGCGACATCGGGCGCAACATCGAAGCTGTGCTGGGCGAGATTCAAAGTTGTCTGGACGCGGCGGTCGAAGACGTTCTGGGAAAGATGACGCTAGCTGATGCCGTGCGGAAAATCGAGGAATTTAAAGCCGGCGAAAAAAAGACGAAGAAAGATAAAGACTGCCTGAAATAAAAATTGGAAAACAAAAATGAAATCATACGTTGAAAAATGCATCACGTTTGCCGAGTATCTAAAATTGATTGACGACCTTTTGGCGGAAGGAAAAACAACGGGCGAGAATCAATCGGAAACGATGTTTAATTACGGAAAGCTGAATCGGCAGCGAATGAAACGGCTGGAAAAGACGATTGAGTTGAACGAATCGTTGAAGGATGCGGCGCGAAAAAATAATCGAAAAATGATTTGGCTGATTATTACAGAAGGCTGGTGCGGCGACGCGGCGCAGAACATTCCGATTATCGAAAAAATCGCGGCGGAAAACCCGAACATCGAAACCGGCTACGTTTTGCGCGACGAGCATCTCGAATTGATGGACAAATATCTGACAAATGGCGCGCGTTCGATTCCGAAACTGATTGCGCTGGACGCAGAAACTTTTGAAGAAATCGGCGTTTGGGGACCGCGCCCGCAGGCGGCGATGGATTATTTTTTCGAGATGAAACATCAGGGATTGGAAAAACCGCAGATGATGGAAAATATGCAGCGCTGGTATTTGCAGGACGACGAGCAATCTTTGCAGGCGGAATTTGAAACGCTTCTCAAGCAGTGGGCGGAGAAAAAAGAAAGCGCGGCGGTGAGATAAACAAAACGAAAATATGAAAGCATACGAAATAAATGAGTTCGGTATCGAAAATTTGACATCGGTCGAGCGCGAAAAGCCCGAACCGGATGAGACGCAAGCGCTGGTAAGATTTCACGCTGCGTCTTTGAATTACCGCGATTTGATGATGGTCAAAGGCTTTTACAATCCGAAGTTGAAAACGCCGCTCGTGCCGTTTTCCGACGGCGCGGGCGAAATCGTCGCCGTCGGCGAAAAGGTAACGAAATGGAAAGTCGGCGACCGAGTTTGCCCAATTTTTATGCAGGGCTGGATTGACGGCGCGATTGATTACCGAAAGGCGCGGACGGCTTTGGGCGGCGATGCGGACGGCTGTCTGCGCGAGTTCGGCGCGTTTGACGAAAACAGTTTGGTTAGATTTCCCGACCATCTTTCTTACGAAGAAGCGGCGACTTTGCCGTGCGCGGCAGTGACGACTTACAACGCACTTTTTTGTTCGAGCCGACTGAAGCCGGACGATTCGGTTTTGCTGCAAGGCACGGGCGGCGTTTCGATTTTCGCTTTGCAGTTCGCTTCGATTTTAGGTTGTCGGACGATTATTACTTCGTCGAGCGATGAAAAATTACAGCGCGCCAAAGATTTAGGCGCGGACGATTTGATTAATTACAAACAGACGGAAGATTGGGATCGAGCAGTTTTGGATTTAACCGAAAAACGCGGCGTTGACCACGTGGTCGAAGTCGGCGGCGCGGGAACGATGCAGCGGTCGGTGAACGCGGTGAGAATGGGCGGCGACGTTTCCGTGATCGGAGTTCTGGCGGGCAAAGGCGAATTCAATCCGACATCGCTTTTGATGAAAACGGTGAAATTGCAGGGAATCTACGTCGGCTCGCGGCAGATGTTCGAGGATATGAATCGGCTGATTTGCCAACACACGCATTTAAAGCCGGTCGTTGATAAAACTTTCGCGTTTGACGAAGTGCGAGACGCTTTGAAACATATGGAAAGCGGTTCGCATTTCGGCAAAATCGTGGTGAAGATTTAAAACGCAACTTTAAGTGAAAGCGTTTCAAAGGAGAAAATTTATGGCTGAACCGAACGAACACAGACGGGCAATCGAGCCGAAAGATTGGGCGAAATTTTTAGAGGATTTTTCATCCAGAAACAAAAATCGGCGGGCGCGTTTTAATATCTTTTTCAATTCCGGCGAAACGCTCGAAGAAGGCGAAGAAGGACATCTCGAAAGCGTCGCGCTCAATAAAGACGGCAATAAAACGCTAGTCATCGTCAAACGCGCCGATCGAACTTCTGGTAACGAAGAAACGATGACCGATACGATTGAAAACGTGCGCGGGGTTACCGTGCAGTTCGATACGGACGGCAGTGAAGACATTTTGGAGATCACCGACGGCAAAAACACTTTGTTCAGCTTGCGGTTTGAATCGAAAGTTGACGGGGCTTCCTAAAGCGAGATTGCGGAAAAATGATTGCCGAAGAAATTCGGGATTACGCCGAAAAGTTCACGTTCGACGAAAGCGAGATTCTGCGCGAGAAAACTGACGGACGTTTTGAAAAATCATAATTCCCCGAAAAACGCCGTTTCAATGGCGGAAATGCTCGCCGGATTTAATTCGGGCTATATAAAATTTGAAACCGAAAATCAGATGGCGGGCAAAATCACCGTCGAAGATTACGCGCGGGAAGCATTGAAATAAGGTTTATGGGGGAACGAAAAACTATCAGGAGAAAATAAAATTTATGGCAGATGATATTTATAAAATTCCGGTGCGGACGATTGACGGCACGGATACGAATTTGGGCGAGTATAAAGGCAAAGTTTTGCTCGTCGTCAACGTCGCGTCAAAATGCGGCTTGACTCCGCAATACACGGGCTTGCAAAAACTTTACAGCGACTATCGGACGAAAGGTTTTGAAGTTCTCGGCTTTCCAGCCAACGATTTTATGGCGCAGGAGCCGGGCAGCGAAAGCGAAATAAAAGATTTTTGCGATGCCAATTACAACGTTGAGTTTCCGCTGTTCTCAAAAATTTCAGTTAAAGGCGACGACCAGCACGAACTCTATAAACATTTGACCGCCGCCAAATCCGAGACGAATGTAAATGACGGCGCGATGGAAGAGAACTTGAAGGGTTACGGGCATAATCGTTCGACGCCGGACGAAATTTTGTGGAATTTCGAGAAGTTTTTAGTCGGCAAAGACGGTGAAGTTACGGCACGTTTTGCTCCCGATGTCGCGCCGGACGACAGGCGTTTAATCGAAAAGGTCGAAGCGGAATTGGCAAAATAAATGAGCGAGAATTCAGATGCGAAATTCGGTTTGATTCCGCACGACGTTTGGCGCGAAAAGAACAGTTTGGAGATTTTTCAAAAGATGATTGCGGGCGAACTTCCGCAGCCGCCGATAGCCGGAACGCTTGATTTTCAATTGGCGAAAATCGAGCGCGGACGCGCCGAATTCACGGGAAGGTCGAAAACGGATTATTACAATCCGCTCGGCACGACGCACGGCGGTTTCATCGCAACTTTGCTCGATTCGGCGATGGGCTGCGCGATTCAGTCAACGCTTCCGCCGGGCAAAGGCTCGACGAGTTTGGAATTTAAAGTTAATTTTGTGCGCCCGGTTTTCGACAAAACCGGAACGCTGAAAGCCGTCGGCGAAATTATCAACGCCGGCAAACAGATTGTCACCGCCGAAGCGCGATTGATTGACGGAGGCGGCAAACTTTACGCGCACGCGACGACGACTTGTTTCATTTTCGATTTATAAAATTATAAAAATCAAGGGGAATTATGGAAAAAAGAAAATTCGGCAAGACGGATATGGATTTTAGTGTGCTTGGCTTCGGCGGCGCGGAAATCGGTTTCAACCCGCAGCAGACGCAAGAAGACGTTAATCAACTTTTGAATTCCGCGCTCGACGCCGGGTTAAATTTGATTGACACGGCGGCGGGTTATTTGAAAAGCGAGCAGATGATCGGCGAAGCCGTCGGCAAACGCAGAAAAGAATTTTATCTGATTACGAAGTGCGGCGCGCTCGACGGCTTTACGCGCTCGGATTGGTCGGTCAAAGGAATTTTGGCGACGATTGAAACGAGCCTGAAAAATTTGAAAACCGATTATCTCGACATCGCGCAGCTTCACAGTTGCGACACTGAAATCTTAAAACGCGGCGACGCGATTGAAGGCTTGCAGCGAGCGCAGGAAAAAGGCTACACGCGCTACATCGGTTATTCGGGCGACAACGACGACGCGCGTTACGCGATTGAAACCGACGTTTTCGATTCGCTGCAAACGTCGGTTTCAGTTGCCGACCAAACGCCGATTGACACGAACATCAAACTCGCCGCGACAAAGAATATCGGCGTGATTGCCAAACGTCCGATTGCCAACGCCGTCTGGCGGCACGACGCAAAACCCGAAAGCAGTTATCACCACGAATACTGGGACCGAATTCAAAAATTAAAATTTGATTTTCTGAATAAATCTACTGAAGAAGCAACCGCGATTGCCTTAAGATTTACGCTTTCGATCCCCGGAGTTCATACGATGATTGTCGGCACGACGCGCCCGAACCGCTGGCAGGAAAACGCCAAATATATTGCGGAAGGCGAATTGTCCGGCGAGGAATATGAAGCGATTCGCAATCGTTGGAAAGAAGTCGGCGGCGATGATTGGGTTGGAATGACCTGAGAAGACGAGCCGCGAGAGGACACGAGAAATTTATGCCGTATATTAACGTGAAGATTACGAAAGACGGAACTACAACCGAGCAGAAAAAACGAATCGTTGAAGAAATGACGCAAACCCTGGTCACGGTTCTTAACAAAAAACCGGAACATATTCACATCGTAATTGATGAAATCGAGCCGGAAAATTGGGGCTTTGCGGGAAAGTTAACGACCGAATTTCGCCAGCCGAAAATCTGATGACAAATTCAACTTTTATAAACTCGGAGAACAAAATGAAAATCGGCATTATCGGTTCGGGCGATGTCGCGCAGACTCTGGCAAACGGCTATCTGGCGAAAGGCTATGAGGTTAAACTCGGCACGCGCAGTGCGGAAAAGCTGAGCGATTGGAAAGAAAAAGCAGGCGGCGACGCTTCGGTCGGAAGTTTTGCCGAAGCCGCGCAATTCGGCAAAGTCGTTTTTATTTGCGCTTTCGGCGCGGCGGCTTTACAGGCAATCGAATTGGCGGGCGCGGAAAATTTTCAGGGGAAAACGGTCGTTGACGTGACCAATTCGCTCGATTTCTCCGAAGGCGTGCCGCCGAAATTTACGGCAACCGTTGGCAATTCGCTCGGCGAGCGTATTCAAAACGCTCTGCCCGAAGCGAAAGTCGTCAAAGCGTTTAATACGATCAACCGGACGACGATGATTGATCCGCATTTCGGCGAGGAAACGGCAACTCTTTTTATTGCCGGAAACGACGCGAACGCCAAAGCCGAAACTCGTCGATTAGCGGAAGAATTCGGTTGGGAAGTCGAGGATTTGGGCGGCATCGAACAGGCATTTTTTCTTGAAGCATTTGCGTCAATGTGGGTTAATTACGCCTTTAAATATAATTCTTGGACACACGCCTTTAAGTTTCTGAAAAAATAAAATAAAAGGCAAAAATATGAAAGCAATCAGAATTCACGAATTCGGCGGCGCTGAAAATTTGCGCGTTGACGAAATTGAAAAACCAACCGCCGGTGCCGACGAGGTTTTAATCAAAACGGCGGCGGCGGGCATCAATTACGCCGACACGATGCTGCGGCAAAACAAATATCTTTTTACGCCGGGGCTTCCGTTCACGCTCGGTTTTGAAGTGGCGGGAACGATTGAAGCGACAGGCGCGGATGTCCAAAATTTAACGGTCGGACAGCGAGTTTTGGCGACGATTCGCGGAGGTGGTTACGCCGAATATGCGGTTGCTGATTGGCGAACAGTTGTGCCGATTCCCGATGATTTGGATTTTGGGAAAGCGACTGCGCTGCTTGTGCAGGGATTGACCGCGCTCGGACTTCTTCAAGATTTGCGAAGCGGGCAGACCGTTTTGATTCACGCCGCGGCGGGCGGCGTCGGCTCCTTGCTGGTTCAATTAGCGAAACACAAAGGCGCGAAGGTTTTGGGAACGGCTTCGACGACGGAGAAGCTCGAAAAAATCGCCAGTCTCGGCGCGGATGTCGGCATCAATTACACCGAATCTGATTGGACGGACGAAGTTTTAGCGGCGGCTGGCGGCAAAGGCGCGGATTTGATTATCGAAATGGTCGGCGGCGACATCGGCAAACAAAATCTTAAATGCCTGGCGACGGGCGGCACGATGACAGTTTACGGCGCAGCGAGCGGCGAGGATTTTCAAATTTCGGCGCTGAGTTTGCTTGGCAGAATGCAAACCGTTAAAGGCTACAATCTGAATCTCGAAACCAGAGAAAACATGGCGGCGTTCACCAAAGAATTGATGACGCACATCGCGACGAATCGCCTGCAAGTTATCGTCAATGAATATCCGCTCGAACAAGCTGCGGACGCGCACAACGCACTCGAAGGCAGAAAAACGATGGGCAAAGTCGTGCTGACGGTCGGAAAATAAAAGGAGAAACGTGAAATGAAAATCGGAATTATCGGAGCGGGAAATATCGGCGGAACGGTGGCGAAATTGTTCGCCAAAGCGGGACACGAAATCGCCATCGCCAATTCGCGCGGCGCGGAAACATTAAAAGATACGGTTGCGGGACTCGGCGAAACCGCGCAGGCAGTTTCAATCGAAGACGCGGCACAGTTCGGCGAAATCGTTTTCATTTCGATTCCGTTCGGAAAATATAAGACGCTTCCGGCAGATGTTTTCGGCGGGAAAATCGTCGTTGATGCAAACAATTATTATCCAGACCGCGACGGCAATTTCGCCGAGCTTGACGACAACAAAACGACTTCGAGCGAGATGCTCGCCGAACATTTGCGCGGAGCAAAAATCGTCAAAGGTTTCAATACGATTTGGTTCGAGCATCTGAAAACGCAGGGCGATACGAATACGCCGGTTGAAGAACGCCGCGCGATTTTCATCGCGGGCGACGACGCGGAGGCGAAGAAAACGGTGGCTCGATTGATTGAAGAAGTCGGTTTCGCCGCGGTTGACACTGGCGATTTGCGCTACGGCGGCGCGGCGCAGCAACCGGAAACGGCAATTTACAACCGCAATCTAACCGGGCGTGAAGCGCAGGCGTTTATGGGTTCGGAGGGCGGTTACTAAAAACCCGGATGATGAAGATAAACGAGTTTTCGGATTTTCATCCACTCACGCGAAAAGAATGGCGCGAATGGCTGGCGGAAAATCATGCGCGAGCGGCGGGAATCTGGTTTGTGTATTACAAAAAACAAACGGGCAAACCGCGCGTCACTTATGATGAAGCGGTTGAAGAAGCCTTGTGTTTCGGCTGGATTGACAGCGTGCCGCGCAAATTTGACGACGAGCGTTCTAAATTATTGTTCACGCCGCGCAAGCCGAAAAGCGTTTGGTCGAAACTGAATAAAACGCGAATCGAACGATTGATTGAAAACAGGTTGATGACCGAAATCGGCTTGACGAAAATCGAAGCGGCAAAAAGAAACGGCTCGTGGAACGCTCTCGATGCGAGCGATAACTTGGAAACTCCGGCAGATTTGACAGAAGCGTTTGAAAGAAACAACGGAGCGAAAAAGAATTTCGAGGCTTTTAGCGATTCGGTCAAACGCTCGATTTTAAGCTGGATTTTCAGCGCCAAACGCGACGAGACGCGAGCGGCGCGAATCGAAAAAACCGTAGCGATGGCGGCGCGGAATAAAAGGGTGAACTACGATAAGGATTAGAACGGAACGCCGTCATTTCGGCAACGTTCCGTAAAGAAGTTTGGTGATTTATATGAATCAGTTTTCCAACATTCCGTTTTCGATTTTGGATTTGTCGCCGATTAATAAGGGCGCGACGGCGGCGGAATCTTTTCGCAATTCTTTGTCGTTGGCGCAGCACGCCGAGCGGCTGGGTTACAAAAGATTTTGGCTTGCGGAACACCACAATATGACGGGCATTGCGAGCGCGGCAACGTCGGTCGTCATCGGTTACATCGCGGCTGGAACTTCGACGATTCGCGTCGGCGCGGGCGGCATTATGCTGCCGAATCACGCGCCGCTCGTCATCGCCGAGCAATTCGGAACGCTCGAATCGCTGTATCCGAAACGGATTGATTTGGGATTAGGACGCGCTCCGGGAAGCGACCGCCAAACGGCTCACGCTTTGCGGCGAACCTTGCACGCGGACGGCGACGATTTTCCCGAATTGCTTCAGGAATTGCGTTTCTTTTTCCGCGAGCCGGTCGAAAATCAAAGAGTGCGAGCCGTGCCGGGCGCGGGGTTGAATGTTCCGATTTGGCTTCTCGGCTCAAGCGGTTTCAGCGCACGATTGGCGGGAGAACTAGGTTTGCCGTTCGCATTTGCCGGACATTTTTCGCCAGAGTATATTCTGCCCGCGCTTGAACTTTACCGGAAAAGTTTCACACCCTCGGGCGCGCTCGACGAACCGTATGCGATGCTGGCGCTCAACATCGTCGCCGCGGAAACCGACGCGGAAGCGTGGCGATTGGCGACGACGCAGTTTCAATCTTTTCTGCGCCTGATTCGCGGAACGCCCGGGCAAATGCAGCCGCCGGTTGATACAATGGACGGACTTTGGACGGCGCAGGAAAAGGCTCTGGTTGACGCACGATTGGGCGGCTCGATAATCGGTGGCGCGGCGACGGTCAAAGAAGAATTAGCGCGGATATTAAATCAAACGAAAGCCGACGAATTGATGATTAACGCGATGATTTACGATCACGCGGCGCGCCTTCGCTCGTATGAAATCGTCGCCGATGTGTGGCAGGAAAAAACGTCCGCGCATTCTATTTAGAAACTTTTGAGGCAAGGCGCAAATTGTGTTTTTGGCGAACGAGACAAACTAAGGTTTCGACCCAAAACAAAAATTAAAATGAACGTCAAAGACAAAGTAATTTTCGTCACTGGCGGCGCGAACGGCATCGGCAAAGCGTTGTGCGAGAAATTTACGAGTAAAGGCGCGAAGCGAATCGTCGTCGCCGACTTAGACTTTGAAAATGCAAAGGCTGTCGCCGGTGCGATCGGCGGCGTAGCAGTCAGGCTCGACGTGAGCGACGAAGCGCAGGTTAAAACGGCGGTCGAGGAAACTTTAAACGAATTCGGGCAAATTGATTTGGTTTGCTCGAACGCGGGAATCGGCGGCGCGGAAGGCTGTTTGGAAGCCTCAAACGAAGTTTGGCAGAAGATTTACGAAATCAATGTTTTATCGCATTTGTATCTGAGCCGCGCCGTTTTTCCTTCAATGATTGAACGCGGCGCGGGTTATTTTTTAATCACGGCTTCGGCTGCCGGACTTTTGACGCATCCGACCGCCGCGCCGTATGTGGTCAGCAAACACGCGGCGGTCGCCTTTGCCGAATGGCTTTCGATTGCATACGACGAGCGCGGAATAAAAATTTCGTGTCTGTGTCCGCAAGGCGTGAAAACGGCGATGATTGAAAGCGCGGAAGGCGAGCCGGAAAATTTCTTAATGGCTGAAGCGATTACGGCGGAAGCGTGCGCCGACGCGGTTGTTAAAGGTTTGGAAAGCGAGAAATTTTTGATTCTGCCGCACCCGGAAGTTGCCGAGTATATCGTGAACAAAGCGGAGAATTACGACCGCTGGCTACATTCGTTGCGGAAGATTCGCAACGCAGTGTTAGCAATATAAAATGAGTTTTTGTCAAAAACATTGAAAGAATAAATTATGAAAAAACGAAAATTGGGAAGCGATCTGGAAGTTTCAGCCATTGGACTCGGCTGTATGGGAATGTCGGAATTTTACGGCGCGGCGGATGAACGCGATGAAAAGGAATCAATCGAAACGATTCATCGCGCTTTGGAATTGGGTGTAAATTTTCTCGACACGGCGGATATGTATGGACCGTATATCAATGAGGAACTAATCGGCAAAGCGATTAAAGGAAAGCGCGACGAGTTTATCATTGCGACGAAGTTCGGCATCTGGCGCGACCCGAACGATACAAACAATCGTTCGATCAAAGGCAAGCCGAAATACGTTCGCCAAGCGGTCGAGGGAAGTTTGAAGCGCCTGGGAATCGAAACTATTGATCTTTATTACCAGCATCGCGTTGACCCGGAAACGCCGATTGAAGAAACCGTCGGCGCGATGGCGGAACTCGTCAAGGAAGGAAAAGTAAAATATCTCGGATTGTCGGAAGCGTCAGCGGAAACTTTGCGCCGTGCCTCGAAAATTCATCCGATTACGGCTTTGCAAAGCGAATATTCGATTTGGACGCGCGATGTTGAAGACAACGATGTTTTAGTCGCTTGTCGTGAATTGAACATCGGTTTTGTCTCTTACTCGCCGCTCGGTCGCGGCTTTTTATCCGGCGAAATCAAGCGATTCGAGGATTTGGCGGCTGACGATTACCGGCGTCACAGCCCGCGTTTTCAAGGCGAAAATTTCGATAAAAATATCAAGCTCGTCGAGAAGGTCGAAGAAATAGCCAATGAAAAGGGCGTAACGACATCGCAATTAGCTCTCGCGTGGGTTTTGGCGCAAGGGCAGGACATCGTGCCGATTCCGGGAACGAAACGACGCAAATATCTCGAACAAAATGCATCGGCTTCGGAAATTATTTTAAGTCAGGAAGAACTCGCCGCAATCGAAGACGTTTTTTCGAAAGACGCGGCGAGCGGTTTGCGCTATCCCGAAGCGATGATGGCGAGTGTCAACGGCTAAAATTATGACGAATAATAAAAACATCGTTCTGATTGCACGATTGAAAGTTAAAAAGGATTCGGTCGAACGGGCAAAACAGGCGGCTCTGGCAATTGTCGAAGACTCTCGCGCCGAAAAAGGTTGTTTGAATTACGATTTTCATCAGGCGATTGATGACGAAAGCGTTTTTATCTGGCACGAAACCTGGGAAAACGAAGCGGCAATTGAGGCGCACGGCAAATCGAAGCATTTCGATGCTTTCAGCAGGCAGATAAAAGATTTGATTGACGAGCCTTTGCAGATCACGTTGACGAAAATGGTCAGTGAAAAAGCTCGAATCAATCGAGTTTGATAAAATACAAATACAATCTAGGAGAAAAAAAATATGCATTTTACAAGAAAAGCGGAAGCCGATTGGAACGGCGGAATTATTGACGGCAAAGGCGATTTGAAGCTCGAAAGCGGCGCGTATAACGGCGCATATTCGTTTCAATCCAGATTCGGCGATGATACAAAAGCGACGAATCCTGAAGAATTGATTGCGGCGGCGCACGCTGGCTGCTACACGATGGCGCTGTCGGGAAATCTCGGAAAAGCTGGATATAATCCAACAAACATTCATACGACGGCGAAGGTGAAAATCGAAAAGCAGGGTGACGGTTTTGTGATTCCGAATATTGATTTAGTCACCGAAGCGGAGGTTGACGGAATCGAAGGCGAAGAGTTTCAAAAAATCGCTGAAGAAACGAAAAAAACTTGCCCGGTTTCGCAGGTTTTAGCGGGCGCCGAAATTAGCTTAAAGGCATCTTTGGTTTGATGTGCTAACATCTAAAGTTAAAGTTTTTATTATAAACAGGAGAATAAAATGAGCGAATTTGTAAAAGAAGCGACGGATAATAATTTTGAAGCGGACGTGTTGGGCGCGGACAAACCCGTGTTGGTAGATTTCTGGGCGGAATGGTGCGGACCTTGTAGAATGATTGCGCCGTCGGTCGCGGCGGTTGCTGAAGATTACGACGGTAAAGCAGGCGTATTCAAAATGAACGTGGACGAAAATATGAACGTGCCGCAGCGTTTCGGCATTCGCGGCATTCCGACTTTAATTGTCTTTAAAGGCGGACAAGAGCAGGAACGCATCGTCGGCGCGGTCTCGCGCGAAGCGATTGCGAAAGTGATTGAAAAATACGTTTAATTACGCGATTAAATTTGAAAAACCTCTGGCGTTGAAATTTCAACGCCAGAGGTTTTTTGTTGGGAAATTTTAACAACTTTAAGTTGAGCCTTTTCATTTCGCGTTTTCAATCAACACGACATCGCTGTTGAATGTGCCGCGCGACATTGCAAGCTGCGAGCCGTCAGGCGAAAAGGCGAAATTGAAAATTTGGTCGGTCGTAAAATTTGTTACTTGCACGGGCGAGCCGCCGTCAATCGGCTGCCGCCAGATATTGGAAACGTGGTCGCTCATAACAGGATAATTAATCGCGCGTCCGTCCGGCGTCCATTGCAAGGGAAATTTGCCGCCTTTGTATGATTGCCGTTTGGTGTCAAACATTTTAACCGGTTCGCCGCCGTCAAATGGAATGATGTTTATTACCCACTTTTTGTCTTTTATACTAATGATAGCGATTAATTTTCCGTCGGGCGAAACGGCTGGCAAAACTG
>CADCUR010000207.1 GCA_902805935.1 uncultured Pyrinomonadaceae bacterium | reverse complement strand
TTTTTTCGAGCCCCGAGAAAACGTTGTGGAATCATTTCGTGCGGTGATGAAGTTTGCAGTTCAAGCTTTTAACGGTCGGTTCGGTAAAATCTTCGGCGGATTGATCGGACGAGCGCAGACAGACCCGCAACTCTTAGAAGCCGTGTGGTCGGGATGGTTTGCGCAGCGCCGCAACATCGCTCACGAATTTATCCGCGAGGCGATCAGCAACGGCGAATTACGTCCCGATACGGACGGAGATATTTTGATTGACGCGCTCTACGGAGCAATTTATTACCGACTTTTACTCCCTTATGCCCCGCTGACTGACGACTACATTGATACGGTTGTTGATTATGTATTTAACGGCGTGATTGGTGAAAATCTGAAAAAATCCCGCAAATAATCAATCCCGCCTCCAGTCTCAATTTTGTTGTCGAAGAACCGAAAAATAGGCGGCGAATTCTCTAAGCGTGCGGCAGCATCTCGGTTTTGTATTTCGACAAAAGAGCTTCGGTTTTAGCTTTTAACGCTTTCCGTGCCGCCTCGTCGAGTTCAGGCGGCGGAGTTGTCCGCGTCGCAATAGGAACGCCGACTTCCATAAAAAACTCTTCCTGACCGGCAGGCGTGCAAATGCACAGCAGGCGCGCCGGTTTCTCGGACTTGTTTTGGAATTGGTGCGGCGCGTTTGCCGGGATGTTGACGGTCTCGCCTGTTCGCACTATTGATTTCTCGCCCCGGAATGTGGTTTCAATCTCGCCTACTAAAACCGTGAACGATTCCTCGAAATCGTGGCGATGCGGGGGCGGACCGCCGCCCGGCGGGACGTGCATATCAATCAAACAGTAACGCCCGCCAGTGTCTTTGCCCGATAAAAGGATCGTGTAGGTGTCGCCCACAAGTCCGATGTGCGGCAAACTTTCGTCCTCGTCCGGTCGCGCAATCACGAGCTTGCGGCTCGGATCGTCAGGCGGCAGCGCTCCGCCAGTTGTCGTTGTTGATTTTTCTTCGTTCATTTCTTTGTCCTCCTGGTAGTTTTGATTTCAGCCGTTGATATTTCGATTTTGTCCTTCTTTTTACACTATAAAGCTTCGGCGGGCAATTTTATTACCTTAGCGCCTTTGAAAACAAGCATATCTGCGATCTTACGCAGCGTCTGAGCCGAGCATCGCTGCCACCGTCTCCTTGATTCCGTCGGCGTAAGAAGTTTTACTCAATCCGCCGAGCAAATCATTGAGAGCCGTGTCGTCCATAATGATTGGCGTGGTCAGCAAATAGTGCATCTCGACCATCTCGCGCATAAAAGGATTGAAAAGTCCGACGAGGCGCAGCATCCATTTTCCGGCGACCATTATTTTCGGCTTGCTCCCCGTTTCGGCGAAAATCCGCTTTGCCATTTCGCGCTGCGTCGTCGCGCCGGCTCCGGCGAAATTCCACCATTTGCCGTAGGCTTGCTCATGTGCGGCGAGCGCCAGCGCGACGGGTCCGACATCCGGGACATAGACAAACTCGTGCGGCGTATCAATGGGACCGACCATCTGGGCGCGTTTGCTTGTCGCCGCGGCTTTAAACGTTCCCCACAAAAAGCTGTTTTCCACGCCGGGACCGTAAAAATCGGGAAGCCTTAAAATCGTGCCGCGAATCGCTCCCTTTGCGTCAGCCTCCAAAAGCAAATCTTCTTGCTCTTTTCGCTTTTGACCCTTAAAAGTGTGCGGCTCGCGCGGATGATTTTCCGCGACCGGATCGGTTTGCGGTCGCCCGTATGGGTAAACCGTGCCGATTAAAACGATTCGCTCGACGCCCTCGGCAATCGCGCCATCGAGCGTCTGCCGCATCAGAACCGGATGCAGCTCGAATTCGTTGTATGGTACGCCGACCAGATAGAAAATCGTATCCGCGCCGCGCGCCGCCGCTTTGACGGAAGCCGGGTCGGATGGATTCCATTCGGCGATTTCGGCGAGCGGGACGGAGCCGAAATCGCGCTCCAGCGATTTTCTTGAACGCCCGACCACGCGGTGGCTCTTGCCGGCAAAACGCAGCGCGGCGGCTATCGAATGACCGATTGCACCGCCCGCACCGAAGAGTGCAATTTTGTTCATTTTAATTTCTCCTTTTACAAAGGCGTTAATATACTTAACTCATCAATTGGCGTGTTTGCCGCGACGTTCGTAAAGGCAACGTTTGAGATGACGTGGCGCGAAACCGCTTCGGAAAAGTTTGGTTTAACGCACAACAAGATAAAAGAGTCGTTGCCCTGCCTCCACCTTATTGATTTGTTAGCTCGCCGTTTCGCATAAAGATTTTGTGTAAATAATTTTGTCATCGCCAGCAGCGAAAAAGTTTCTGATACGCGCTTCCTGCGTGAATCCGCATTTGTCGTAAAAAGCACGCGCGCCCGCAAATTCGGGC
>CADCUR010000206.1:2124-2403 GCA_902805935.1 uncultured Pyrinomonadaceae bacterium | reverse complement strand
CAGGAAGGCTTGCCCGTCGCCGCCGCCGAAGCGATGCTCGCCCGAGTTCCGCTCCTTGTGTCGGACATCGAACCGCTGCTCGAAGCGTCGGCGGGCGGGCGATACGCCGAAGTTTTTCAGACTCAAAACGCTTCGGAACTTTCCGAAAAAATGTTGAAATTATTGGCGGATAAAAACAGGCGCCAAGATTTGGCAAATCTCGCTTTCGATTATGCGCGGGAAAATTTCAGCATCGAAGCGCATTTACGCGAACTTAAAAAACTTTACCACTCGATTTTA
>CADCUR010000206.1:0-2114 GCA_902805935.1 uncultured Pyrinomonadaceae bacterium | reverse complement strand
GCAGTTGGAAATTTTATTTCTATGATGGATTGGAACGGGAATTTACCATCGAATCAATCAACAGCCGTTTGAAATTAGCCAACATTTTTTATCACGTCGAGTTTGAAGAACCGGAATTCTAATTTCAAAAAATCATAAACGCATCGAACGCCCAGCCCGATTGTCCGTTATAAATCACCTGACACCAACGCTCCGTCATTTTTCCGACGTTCGACGACTTCGGACAACCGAGAACGGTGAGAGTCGCGCCGTGCGGAATTTTCGCAATTCGAGAGCCGGTTTCCGAATTCGGCTCGCTCCGCAGAGCGAGAAATCCGTCGCGCGGCGAATTCGCCCGCGCCGTAGTTGGCGACTGTTTCGGCGGCGAAAAAGTTTCGGGTGGCGCCGCAGCGGGCAGCTTTCGATTGTTTTGGTCGCCCACCTGCTTTTCAAGATTCGCCAGCTTTTCTTTGAGCGCGGCTGTTTCATCAACCGGCGCGGCGGTTGGCGAGGCAACCGGCGACGCCGACGCGAGCGGTGACGCGACGATTGCTTTTTTATCATCGCTCGAACGCAGCAGCAAAAATGCGGCAACTCCGCCAATCAATAAAAATAGCAATAATACGCCGAGAACGCCGGCGATAATCAAACCTGCGCCTTTGCTCTTCGACTGCGCCGCCGAAATCGGCGGGGTAAAAACCGTCGGCGCGGAATCGGGCGGCACATCAACACGCGCCGGATTTTTGTTAAAAGGAATTCGCACGGTTTCCGCTTCGTTTGACGCGGAAACGAGGGTCGCGCCGTCGGCTAAACAAAACCGTAGCGCATCGTCAGTGTAAGTCGTTTGGCAGTTCGGACATTGTTTCATAAATTTCGCCTCTCGATTTTCAAAACTCTATATCCAATTTTTGGCGTTGGCAAGTGTTTTCGAGTTTATTACAATAGACACATCGTATCTGAAAGATTTAAGGAGAAATAAAAAAATGCCGACGGAAACTGCAACAGCCGAAACCGAACCAAAATTTAGCCTGTCAAACTTCGAGGTCAAAGACGAAGATTTGCCCGAATTTCGTGATATGCAGTTCGAGAAAATCAATCAACTCGAACTCGATCATCCGGGCGCGAGCGACCAGGAGTATCGAACGCGGCGCGACCATATCGCCGGACTCGCCAAAAATTTCCGCGAAACGCACCGCATCACCGATGTTGAATACACGCCGGAAGAACAAAAAGTCTGGCAAATTGTCGCCACGCGCCTCGAGGAATTACAAGCGAAACACGCGAGTTCATTTTATCTCGACGCGAAGCGAAAATTAGGCATCTCGACCGAGAGAATTCCGCAACTCTCGGAGATGAATAAACGACTCAACGAACTGTGCAATTTTCGTCTCGCGCCGATTGAAGGATTGGTCGAAACACGCGCCTTTCTGAGCTGGCTGTCGTATCGGACCATGCTCTGCACGCAGTATATTCGCCATCCTTCGCGTCCCGAATATACGCCCGAACCCGACATCGTTCACGAAGCAATCGGGCATATCCCGAATTTCACTAACTGCGATTTCGCCGATTTCTCGCAATTTATCGGACACGGCGCGCGGATTGCGACCGACGAACAGCTCGAAGAACTCGGACGGCTTTACTGGTTCACGGTCGAATACGGTCTTGTCGAAGAAGACGGCGAATTAAAGGCTTACGGCGCGGGTTTGCTGTCGTCTTTCGGCGAATTGGAAAACGCTTTTACCAATAATGTCGAGCGTCGCCCGTTTGATTTGGAGCAAGTGATAAATACGACATACGATTATTCTGATATGCAGCCGGTTCTATATGTCATTCCGTCGTATGCTTATTTGAAAGAAACGACTAGAAAATACATCGAAAGTTTCAGCAAGAAGTAGTAGATTAAGAAAAGAAATATTTGAGGCAACTATGACAGACCAAAAAAATCCATTAGGCTTGAAAAAAATACATCACGTCGAGTTTTACGTCGGCAACGCCAAGCAAGCCGAATTTTATTATCGCAAGGCGTTCGGCTTTTCGCGCGCGGCTTACTCCGGTTTGGAAACCGGCAATCGGGAAACGACGAGTTATGTAATGCGGCAGAATCGTGTCAATTTAGTTTTAACGACGCCGCTTTC
>CADCUR010000205.1 GCA_902805935.1 uncultured Pyrinomonadaceae bacterium | reverse complement strand
ATTACAGGCAGTGTTTGAAGAACGCGAGTCGTGGCAAAGTCTATACACCTTCTAGCTAAAGATATCGGAAAATTCGCTGAAAAACATTAATAGTAATTTGCTCGTTTACGACAACCAAGACACTTGATTCATTGATTAAATTATAATTCCTCGCCGCGATTAGGTTCGGGCGGCTTTTTTGATTTTTACGCCTCCCAAAATGTTTTTGGGAGGCGGACGAAACTATTTGTGAATTCGCAACGGGTGTTAGCAGGGCGGCGATTTTTTGAAGTGTTTACAAAAATCCTCCGAACTAAATTTACTCGGCATCTCAAAACGTATCGCTCGCATCTGTAGATTTTCCGAAAAGTCAGGGAAACATTGACGACGAAATTTACGGGCATCTCAATTAATTTTGCGTAGTCGGCAATCTGATGTTATATTGTTTCTTCGCTCACCATTCACTCGTTACTGAACCAGTTTAATTAAAATTCAAAGACGTTTCAGAATTGAACTCGGACGTTTAGAATGTCGGTCTCCGCCTGAGAAGCGCGGAAGCGATTTCGGGCTATTACACAAAAAGGAGCTACAGAATAAATGCTGCGCTTGAAACAAATCGTCGTTTTATTGTTCGTTTTATTTGCCGTGACGTTTTACGGTTTTCGCCCCGCTACGCCGACGGTCAGCAGTCAGAGCGGCGCGGATTCGCTTTCGGCGCCGACGGGCGTGACGGCTTCGGACGGCAATTACGCCAACAAAGTCGGCGTGTTGTGGGCGACGGTGCGCGACGCGACGAGCTACCGGATTTTCCGCAGCGCGACGAATAATCCGGCTGCCGCGACAGATGTCGGCACGACCGCCGCGAATTATTTTTTCGACACGACGGCTGCCGCGAATCAAACGTATTTTTATTTCGTCCGTGCCGAAAACTCCGGCGCGACGAGCGATTTCAGCCAGCCCGACCAGGGCACGCGGGCAAACGGAACCGTTCCGCAGAGCGGATTTTTTCTGCCTCTTAATCCGCCGAACGCGCCTGTCGGAAATCAGGTTTCGGCGACGAAAGCCTCTCTCGGCAAAACGCTTTTCTGGGACGAACAGCTGTCCTCGACGCTGACGGTTTCGTGCGGCACTTGCCACCGTCCGGCGGAAGGCGGCTCAGACCCGCGCACGAACCCCGCCACGAAAAATCCCGGTTTCGACAACGTTTTTAACACGCCGGACGACGTTTTCGGTTCGCCCGGCGTTCCGCAAAATAATCTCGATGGCACATATTCCTTGAATCCGAGTTTCGGTTTCGGCGAGCAGGTGACGGGCAGAAAGTCTCCTTCGTATCTGAACGCCGGTTCAGCCACGAGCGGATTATTCTGGGACGGGCGCGCCGCAAACATCTTCCGCGACCCGATTACCAACGCCGTCGTTCTGGACAATTCGGCATCGCTCGAAAGCCAGATTTTAGGTCCGCCGGTCAATTCGGGAGAAATGGGACACGGCGACCGAAATTGGACGCAGGTCGCCGCGCAGATTCAAAACGCCCGCCCGCTCGCGCTCGCCGCGAACGTTCCGCCATCGCTCTCGACCTGGATCAACGGGCGCACTTACCCGCAGCTTTTCCAAGAGGCTTTCGGCACGCCCGAAGTGACGCCAGCGCGGATTGCGATGGCAATCGCCACGCACGAACGCACTTTGTTTTCCGACCAGGCGCCGATTGACAAATGGGCTTCGGAGATCGAGCCGCTGACGGCTCAGGAAGTTAGAGGAAGCGAAGTTTATCTACAGGCGCAGTGCAACGCCTGTCACGGCGGCGAGATTCTTTCCGACAACAATTTTCACAATATCGGCGTGCGTCCCGTGAATGAAGACGTAGGGCGCGCCGCGGTGACGGGCAGCACTGACGACAACGCCCGATTCAAAACACCGACGTTACGAAACGTCGAGCTGCGCGCCCCGTATATGCACAACGGACGTTTTCAGACGCTCGAAGAAGTCGTCGAATTCTACGATCGCGGCGGCGATTTCGACGCGCCGAACATTGATCGCAATTTGATTCGTCCGCTGGATTTGACGGCGCAGCAGAAATCGGATTTGGTGGCGTTTATGAAACGCCCGATGACCGACGCGCGCGTCGCCGCTGAGTTGCCGCCCTTTGACCGCCCGCAGCTTTATTCGGAATCAACGCGCGTTCCCCAGATAATCGGAACCGGACGCGCCGGAACAAACGGCATCGTGCCGAAAGTAACGGCGATTGAACCGCCGATTCTCGGCAATCCGAGCTTCACCGTCGGCGTCTCATCAGCTTTGGGCAATGCTCAGGCTGTTTTAGTGATTGATTCAAACGACCCCGGAGTCGGCGCGGTGATTCCCGCAACGGGTTCATTCGCCCGCCTCGCCGTTAATCTTTCCGGCACCGGCAATGGCTTCGGTTCGG
>CADCUR010000204.1 GCA_902805935.1 uncultured Pyrinomonadaceae bacterium | reverse complement strand
CGGAACCGTCTGGCATCTGGCGGCTTATAACGAAATGTTTCTCGACATCGAAATGGCGGACGCGGCGCTTGCCGATTACCAATCGTTGACGATTAGTTACCCGCATCTGGCGCTCACTAATCGGGCGTTTGAAAGCACGCAGACGGCGAGGATGTCGAATGCGCCTTTGACTGAAAACGAATTGAAGAATTTGCGCGATTGGGAAATGAATCCGCAGCGCAAAGTTTCCGACCTTTCAGTCAGATTACTGCTCGGTTTGCGGTAAACTTGTTTTATTTAATTTAGAGTTTCGGCGTTTTAATTCCCTGTCTATCAAATCGAGTTCGCGGCTGACTTGTCCCATCACTGCCGTATTTTCCTGCGCCCGCCTGATTAAATACGGCACGACATCTTTGACCGCGCCGTAAGGCACATATTTTGAAACGTTGTAATCGTGCTTCGCCAAAACATACGAGAGATTATCGCTCATTCCGTAAAGCTGCGAGAAAAAAACGTGCGGATGATTGTGTTTGATTCTCTTTTCGTGCAGTTGTTCAGCGAGCCGGCAAACGCTTTCTTCGTTGTGCGTTCCGGCGACGAAAGCGATTTCCTCAATATTATCGAGACAGTAATCAACCGCCTGGTTAAAATCTCTATCCGTCGCCGCTTTGTTCGGCTGAATTGGCGACGGATAATTTAATTCTTCGGCGCGCGCCCGTTCTTTTTCCATATACGCACCGCGCACGAGTTTGACCGCCAAAATGTATCCGCCCGCTTTCGCTTTGCGGTGCGATTCCTTCAAAAATTCGAGCCGGTCATGGCGATAAAGTTGAATCGTGTTATAAACAATCGGCTCTTCCCGGTTGTATCTTTTCATCATCTCGGTCGCCAAATCATCAATCGCGTCTTGTATCCAGGATTCTTCCGCGTCTATAAAAATCGGCTGTTTGATCGAGTGCGCGTAACCGCAAATCTCGACGACGCGCGTGAGGGCGCGTTCCCATTCCGCCACTTCGCCTTTGAGTAATTCGCGTTTGGCGTTGATTTTTTCCAAAATATCGAAACGCGCCACGCCGGTCGTTTTGAAAACGGCAAACGGCACGGCTTCGTCCGCTTTGGCGCGCGTCACCGTGCGGACGATTTCTTTTTTCGTGCTTTCAAAAACCGTTTCCGACAATTTTCCCTCGACCGAATAATCGAGAATCGTCCCGATGTGCGACGCGCCGAGCTTTTCAATCGTCGGCTGACATTCTTCAATCGTTTCGCCGCCGCAAAACTGCCGAAAAATCGTGCGCTTGACCAAACCTTTTATCGGCAATTGGATGGAAAAAGCGAAATCCGTCAGCCGCGTTCCGAGGTTGACGAGCGGCGCGAAATTCATCACCTTGAACAGCCAAAACTTTTCTTGGAGTTCGCTATCGGATTTATCGGCAAACGCCGTCGCCGTGTCTTGAAAATTGATTTTAAAGTCGTTCATTCTTTATTTCTTCGAGCAGTTCGAGTTCTTTTCTTGTAAATTGCACCCGGTCGTAAATCTCGGACAGTTCGATTCGGCATCCGATTGATTCGATTTCCAGTTGCTCCTCCAGATTGAAATACGTATAAAGTTTCCAATTATTATCGTCTTGTTTGATGAAATGCTCGACTTGCGGTTTGTCCTGCGAAACCAAAATATAATCGGTTAGCGTCGAATTAAACATTCGGTACCGCATAAATTTCTGATTGCGGTCAAAAACTTCCGTCGAATCGGAGAGAACTTCAATGACCACTTGGGGATTGACGACGACATCCGGTTTTTTGTCGTGATGCTGCGGTTCACCGCAGATGACGACCAAATCCGGGTAAGAAAACAAGCCTTTCATCGAACCCGTTTTCCGCGCCGTAAAACCGCCGCTTTTAGTTTTCGTGTCCTTCGCTAAAACACGGCAGTCCTTTCCTTTTAGCTGCAAACTTATTTCACGAATCAAATTCACGCAAATATCGCCATGCCTGATGCTTTCGCCCGCCATTAGCCAGACTTCGCCGTCCAAATACTGCCAGCGTTCCTCACTTCCGCGGTCGAGTTCGAGGTATTCTTCGACTGTGTAAAGTTTTTCGGTTTTCGATTTTAATTTCGCAACGCTCATCGCAAATTAATTTAACTACACTTTCGCCAAAAAATAAACGCCGATTGTCTCGCGCCCGATTTTGCTTTATCATCTTTATTTTTATCGAACGAAACTTTATGAGCAAAGCACTTCCAAAGCGTTCGGAAAATTATTCCGAATGGTATAACGAACTCGTCAAACGCGCCGATTTAGCCGAGCATTCCGCCGTCAAAGGCTGTATGGTCATCAAACCTTACGGCTACGCGATCTGGGAAAAAATGCAGCGCGCGCTCGACGATATGTTCAAAGCGACCGGACATCAAAACGCTTATTTTCCGCTTTTCGTGCCGAAAAGTTTTCTCGAAAAAGAAGAGGAACACGCCGAAGGTTTCGCCAAAGAATGCGCCGTCGTAACGCATTATCGTCTTAAATCAAATCCCGACGGAAAAGGCTTAGTCGTTGACCCGGACGCGAAACTCGAAGAAGAATTAATCGTTCGCCCGACTTCCGAAGCCGTTATCTGGAACACCTATAAAGGCTGGATTCAATCTTGGCGCGACTTGCCGATTTTAATCAATCAATGGGCGAACGTCGTGCGCTGGGAAATGCGCACTCGGCTCTTTTTACGAACGACCGAATTTCTCTGGCAGGAAGGACACACGGCGCACGCGACAAGCGAGGAGGCGATTGAAGAAACGGAAAAAATGCTCGGCGTTTACGCGACTTTCGCCGAAGATTGGATGGCGCTGCCGGTTCTAAAAGGTTTGAAATCGGCAAATGAGAGATTTGCGGGCGCAGTCGAAACTTACTGCATCGAGGCGATGATGCAAGACGGAAAAGCTCTGCAATCGGGAACGTCGCATTTTCTCGGACAGAATTTTGCAAAATCGTTCGACGTGAAATTCGTCAATAAAGACAATCAACCCGAATATGCTTGGGCGACTTCGTGGGGACTTTCCACCCGAATGATGGGCGCGTTGGTTATGGCGCATTCGGACGACAATGGTTTGGTTTTGCCGCCGAAGCTCGCGCCGATCCAAACGGTCATCGTGCCGATTTACCGCAGCGAAGAAGATTTGGCAAAGATCACCAAACGAATTAATCCGATTGTAGAACGCTTAAAATCGCTCGGCGTGTCGGTTAAGTTCGACGCGGACGATAAATATAAACCCGGTTATAAATTCGCTGAATACGAGCTGCGCGGCGTTCCGGTGCGTTTGGCAATCGGGATGCGCGACTTGGAAAATGGAACGGTCGAAGTCGCCCGGCGGGATACTTTATCAAAAGAAACCATTCCGCTTGACGGCATCGAAAGTAAAATCGTCGCGCTGCTCGATGAAATTCAAGCGAACATTTACCAAAAGGCTTTGGCGTTCCGCGAAGCGAATACTTTTCAGATTGATTCGTGGGACGATTTTAAAGTTCAAATCGAAAAAGGCGGTTTTATCGAAGCGCATTGGGACGGCACAAGCGAGACGGAAGAGCGAATCAAAACGGAAACAAAAGCGACGATTCGGTTGATTCCTTTAGAGACGACCGAAGAATCGGGCGCGTGCGTTTATTCGGGCGAACCTTCAAAACAAAGAGTGGTATTCGCGCGGTCTTATTAAAATTACCGCGAAATACACGAAGCGGCACGGAAAAGATTAAACCTTAAATTTCTGACGCTTGTTTTTCGTTTTCAAGATAATTTCGCCCGCCTGCGTCAGCGAACGAATCGGTGACAAATCTGCCGCGTCGCCGCCGCGTTCGGCGTAGCGCGTCGGAACGAGCAGATACTTTACCTGCGGCGCGTTTTCGTTGACGGCGAAAATCTGGACGAGCGAATGCAGTTCGCGGTGAGTTTCATTGGCGAGCGCGTGCGCGGCGTCGCGCAGCGTTTGCAGAAAATTCATTGCCCGCGAACTCCGGTCAAATTCGAGGCGCGCGCTTTTTGCCGTCAAAAAATGGCTGATTTGATTGTGCGCCCGCGGCGGTTTGACCGCGCCGACTACCGTGAGATGAGTTAAATTGAATTCTTCCAAAATCTTTTTCACGCGGTTGATTTGCGGTTTCGCGCCGTCAACCAATAATAAATCGGGCAGGTCTTTTTTTGCTGGCAAAAGCCGAATTCGTTCGCGGACGGCGGCGGCGAGCGCGGCGGTTTCCGACAAGTTTTCAAACTCCCAAACCAAACCGTCCTCCCTTTGCAAAACGCCGCCGGTCGCCACGACGCGGGCGGCAACGATTTCTTTGCCCGCCAAATGCGCGACATCGAAACATTCGATACGGCGCGGAATCATTTTCAGACCAAACAGAATTTTGATTTCATCGAGCGCGGCGGATATTTGGGCGGACGTTTGATGATTTTTGTGTTTGAAAGAATGCGCGGCGAGCTTTTGCGTTTTGAAAACCGACGGCGGCAGTTTTTCCGGCATTTGCGCGACGATTTTTACGCGATGTCCGAAATCAAGCGTCAATTTTTCTTCGAGCGATTTTCTGTTCGGAAAATCGCAAGGCACGAAAATCTGTTTCGGCGCGTAGAATTGATAAAAGCCGTTGATGAAATCGGGCAAGATTTGCTCAAACGATTTTTTTTCGACTTGAAAATCTAATACACCGACGGACTTTCCGCGTCGCAACGTCGTCAGGTGAATTCGCGTAGAATCGTCTTCGTCGGTTAAGGTTATGACATCGTTCATCGCCGCCGCCGCAATTTGCCATTTGGCATTATTTGCGATTTCTTCAATCGTCAAGCGTGCGTCGCGCCATTCGGCAGCCAGTTCGTATTCCAAATCTTCGGCGAGCAGCTCGATTTTCCGGTCAATCTTTTTCAACGCCGCTTCCGCTTGACCAGATAAAATCAAATGAACGATTTCTACGGTTTCGAGGTAAGTCGAGCGGTCACAAATTCGTTCGACGCACGGCGCGAGACAGCGATGCAAAAAGTATTCGGGACACGGCGCGTCAAAGTCGCCCTGAATGTCGAGTTCGCACGGATGCAGACGAAATTTTCGCTGCAGCAAATCAAGCAGGCGGCGCGCCATTCCGGTCGGCAAAAACGCGCCGTAGATGTTTTGGACGGGCGTTTTATTTTCCGGTCGGCGCGTGATTAAAAGACGCGGGAATTTTTCGTCGAGCGTGAGTTTCAGAAACGGATAATTCAGATTTTCCATTAGTTTTCCGCTTCGAGCATCTGGTGAATTGCGTCGAGCGTGTCGGCGTCTTCGATTTTTTTATCGTCGCGCCACCTCAGGATACGCGGAAAGCGCACGGCGACGCCGGATTTATGGCGCGACGATTTTTGAATGCCTTCGAAGCCGAGTTCAAAAACGAGCTTCGGCGTCACGCTTCGCACCGGTCCGAAAGTCTCCAGCGTGTTGTCGCGCACAAAGCGGTCAACCTTTCGAATTTCCTTGTCGGTCAAACCCGAATAGGCTTTGGCAAACGGCACGAGTTCGCCGTTGTTCCACACCGCAAAAGTGTAATCGGTGTAAAGGCTGGCTCGTTTGCCCGTTCCGCGCTGCGCGTAAATCATCACCGCGTCAATCGTCAGCGGGTCGATTTTCCATTTCCACCAATCGCCGCGCGGTCGCCCGACGCGAAACGGCGATGCCAGACGTTTTAACATAAAGCCTTCGACTCGGCGGCTGCGGCTCTCGTCTCGAATCTTGGATAATTCTTCCCAACTTTTCGCTTCGACCGCCGGGTAATAAATTAAAGTTTTCCGCGCCTCATCCGGCAAACCGTCTAAAATTTCGATTAATTTGGCGCGTCGCTCTTTGAGTTCGCGCTGCCGGAAATCTTCGCCGCCGAATTCCAATAAATCGTAACAGAGAAGCACAACGGGAACTTCTTCAAGCAGTTTTTTGCCGACATCTTTACGCCCGATTCGACGCTGCAACTGCGCGAAAGCCATCACTTCGTCGTCTTTCCAAGGCAGAATTTCGCCGTCCAAAACCGTGCCGTCGGGCAAGGCGAAGCTCGCGGTCGTGATTTCGGGAAAGCGCTCGGAAACCAAATCTTCGCCGCGCGACCACAAGAAACTTTCGCCGCCGCGCCTGATGAGTTGGGCGCGGATGCCGTCCCATTTCCATTCGGCTTGCCAATCTTTGATGTCGCCCAAATCTTCGAGCGAAAAATCGAGTTGATGCGCCAGATGAAACGGATACGGGCGCGATAAATCCGCGTCTTCCGATGAGGCTTCGAGCAGATTCAAATAAAAATCGGCGTTCGGCGACCAACTGCCCATCAAGCGGTGCGCGATGATTTCCTTTTCGATTCCCGAAACTTGCGCCAGCGCGCGAACGACAAGCAGTTGCGACACGCCGACGCGAAAACTTCCCGTCACTAGCTTGTTCCAGATGAAACGCTCGTTCGCGTCTAGTTCGTTCCACGCCTGTGCGACGGCTTCGCGCTGTTCGCTTTCATCTAAACCGCGCAGCGGAACAGTTCTATTTTCAACCCAATAAGCGAGCGGCAATTCGCTGCCCGTCGCCGTCGTGTCGGGCAGCAGCAAAGCAATCGTTTCGCCCAAATCGCCGACGGCATCGTAAGACAATTCAAACAGCCAATCGGGAATTTGCGAGATTTCCGCCGCCCACATTCGCAGTTTCGCCGTCGGAATAATCTGCCTCGGTTTGCGCCCGCTCAGAAAATAAATCGCCCACGCCGCGTCCGCCGCGCTTGCTTTTTGAAAGTATTTAACCATCGCTTCGACCTTTTCGTTAGTCTTGTTCGTCTGGTCAAGCGCGATGTATAAATCGGAAAAATTTTTCATCGAGAGATTTTATCAAACTCGTGTGTTTCTAAAACCAGTTTTTAGCCGCTAATGGCTCGCACCGACACGATTATTTTTTGGTATTTATTTGTTTTATTCGTGCCATTCGCGGCTAAAAGTGTCTCTGCCGTCGAGTTCAATCGCCTTCTTCGCCGTCGGCAATTTCTGTTTCGGGCGCGTCGCCGACGAATTTTGTTTCGAGCGGTCGGGCGTCTTTGCCGATGCTTTGCAGATAGCGCACCAAAATATCAATGCTGCCGTGCGTCACCCAAATCTGTTCGGCTTCGGTTGCGTTGATCGCCGTCAAAAGTTCATCCCAATCGGCGTGGTCGGACAAGATGATTCCGCGGTCAACTGCGCGGCGGCGGCGCGCTCCGCGAATCCGCATCCAGCCGGAAGCAAAACCCGTTGACTGCGCTCCGAAGCGCCGCGTCCAGGGCGTGTCCTGCGCCGACGGCGGCGCGATAATCAATGACCCGATAAATTCTTTTTTGTCGGCAACTTCGCCGACATATTTCGTTGGCGGAAGATCCACTCCTGTTTCGCGGTAATCTCTGGTTAAGCGCTCGACCGCGCCGTGCGTGAAAATCTTGCCGATTGAATGGTCAACGCTTTTCATAATGCGCTGCGCCTTTCCCAAAGAATAGGCGAAAATCACAGTCGCCTTTCCCTTCTCGACATTGCCGCGCCACCACTCGTTGACTTCTTCAAATAAAATCTCCGGTTTCGTCCAGCGATAAATCGGCAGCCCGAATGTCGCTTCGGTAATAAAGGCGTGGCATTTGACCGGCTCGAACTGCGCGCAAGTCGGGTCGAAAGTCAATTTATAATCGCCGCTCGCTACCCAAACTTCGCCTTTGTATTCAACGCGGATTTGCGCCGAACCCAAGACGTGACCCGCCGGATGAAACGAAACTTTTACGCCGTTAATAGTTGTGGATTTGCCGTAGGAAAGCGTTTCGATGTTGCCTTCGTTATAAAGTCTGGTGCGGAAAAGTCGCTCGCCTTCTTTGCTGACCAAATAATTTTTCGAGCCGCGATAAGTGTGATCGGCGTGCGCGTGCGTTAAAACGGCGCGCTCGACTGGCAGCCACGGGTCAATGTAAAAATCGCCGGGTTCGACGTAAAGACCGCGTTCGGTCGGCTTGATGAGTCGCATACTTTTGGAACGCCAGCATCTTGCTGGCAGCGAGTTTGCCAGCAAGATGCTGGCGTTCCGTTCAATCTTTCAAAATGCCGCGTGAAATGACGATGCGTTGAATCTCGCTCGTGCCTTCGTAAATCGTCGTGATGCGCGCGTCGCGGTAATATTTTTCGACGTCGTAATGGCGCGAAAAACCGTTGCCGCCGTGAATCTGGACGGCTTCGGCGCAAACTTTATTGGCGGTTTCCGACGCGAAGAGTTTCGCCATCGAAGCATAACTTCCGGTTTGCTTGTGTCCTGCGTCCTTCATCGCGGCGGCGCGCAAGGTTAAAAGTCTGGCGGCTTCGATTTCGGTCGCCATATCCGCGAGTTTATGTTGGACGGCTTGAAATTCGGCAATCGGTTTACCGAACGCCGTGCGGTCTTTGGCATAATTTTTTCCCGCTTCTAAAGCCGCCTGCGCGATGCCGACCGAGAGAGCCGCGATGCCGATTCTGCCGTTGTCGAGACTGCTGAATGCGACTCGCATCCCGCCGCCGAGTTCGCCGAGAACGTTTTTTTTCGGAACTTTCACGTCCGTATAACTCATCTCGCACGTCTGCGAAGCGCGCTGTCCCATTTTGTGTTCGACGGACGAAACGGCTAAGCCTTCCGCCTCGCCCTCGACTAAAAATGCCGTTATTTCTTTGCGCCCGCTGGTCTCGCCCGTCACCGCCATTGTTAGATAAACGTCCGCTTCGCCGCCGTTCGTCACCCACGATTTCGTGCCGTTTAGTATATATGAATCGCCGTCCGCAACGGCTTTTGTTTTTTGATTGGTCGCGTCCGAACCGGCTTGCGGCTCGCTCAAACAAAACGCGCCGAGCTTTTCGCCTTTGGCAAGCGGCACCAAATACTTTTGTTTTTGTTCTTCCGTACCGTAGCTCAAAATCGGGTAACAGCAAACCGAATTGGTGACCGATACGATCACGGCGACCGACGAATCGGCGCGGGCTATTTCTTCGAGCGCGAGCGCGTAGGAAACCGTGTCAAAGCCCGCGCCGCCGTATTCTTCGGGAATTATCATTCCAAGAAGTCCGAGTTCGGCGAGACCTTCGAGTTGTTTTCGGGGAAACTTTTCCGCTTCGTCGTATTCGCGGGCGACCGGCGCGATTTCATTTTGAGCAAATTCGCGGACGGCTTGGCGAGCCATGGATTGTTCTTCGGTCAATTCAAAATTCATTTTATCAGTGGTTTGAACGGCAAGTGGTAAGTTTTAGTTTTTCACTAACCATTCGCCACTTTACCACTATTCTATACCTTGTCACGCCATTTGAGAACTTCGTCGCGGAGAATCGGATTTTGCTGGAAACTTCCCGTGTGACCTTGCGCGGCGGTGGCGCGTTGAATGTGCCAGTAGGATAAACCGAGTTTGCCGACGGCGCGCAAATACCGATTTCTCGCCTGAAATTTTCCGTTAAAGATGCTTCCCAGAATCCAAAACGAACTGCGAAAAGCCGAGGTCGTAATATTTAGATGTTCCTGCGGAATCATTCCGCGCGCAACATCAATCGCGAGCATTTCTTTCAGAATTTTGTTCTGGCGACGCATCGTGTAAAAAGCGAAACCGACGAACAGCAGAAAGAAAGGAACTTCCAGAATCAGATAACCGATGATGAAAGTTTCCAAACCGCCGACGACCGCCATTCCGTTCCAAATCGCGTGCAGCAGAACTGCGCCGCCGTAACCGACAATCGGCAGCAAAAAGCGGACGACGGCATTATGCGATTCGCGCGCGATGCCGCAGCCGATGCCGGTCATCGCCGTAAATGTAACGTGCGCAAACGGCGACATTACGCCGCGCATAATCAGCAATGCGGCTAACGATTCGTTGCCTTCGTTAATGGCGCGTCCGTAGTAGAGAACATTTTCGACCGTCGAAAATCCGAGCGCGATGACGCCCGCGAAAATTATTCCGTCCAGAATGTCGTCAAAATAACTGCGGAAAAATATCAACAGCAAAATTAGCCCCAAACCTTTCGAGCCTTCTTCAAAAACGGGAGCCGAAACGACCGCGCTGAAAGCCTCGCCGAAAAACGCGCCGAATAAAGTGTTAATGATGAATGAAACGACGACGGCGACGAGCGCGCCCCAGGCAAAAGTTGCCGCCAGCAGCCACAGCGGTTCCGGGTCATAGCGGTCGAGCCAAACAAGCGGCAGTAAATAAAACATCGCCGGGACAAAAGCGATAATTGACGCGCCGATTGCCGCGGCGATGCCGACGCTGGCAAACATCAGCAAAATTACAATCAACGATAAAAAAACGACGGAAAAAATTGCTATCCCCGCGCCGATATATTTTCTCGTTTGGCTTTTTTCAACTGTTTTTTGGATGCGGCTGACGCCAATGCCCGCCGCTGAAGTGCGCCAGCCGAACTGAGTGCTTGGCGACACTCCAACGACAGGCGGCGATTGAAATTCCGGCGGATGAATTGTGGGTTTCAAGCCCGCCGATTCGCTTTGCCGTTCGTCGGCTTCGAGATTTATCGTCGCTTCGACGCCGTTTATGCCGAATTGAATAAGGTCGCCCGACTTAAGTTTGGCAGTTTGAATGCCGCGGCTGTTTAGAAAAGTTCCGTTGGTGCTTTGATTGTCAATCAAATAAAATCCGTCGGGTTTGGCTTCGATGTAGGCGTGCTGTTTCGAGGCGGTTCGTTCAGTCAACGAATCGAGACGGACGGCGCAATTTTCGCCGCGCCCGATGGTCAGAAAGCCTTCGGTCAAATCGTAGTTTCTGCCCGCCAGCGTTCCGCTCTCGACGGTCAAACGTAGTTTCATATCGGCGTTGCTAAAAGCAAAAAGCCCAAAGTCAAACGTATAAAATTGAGACTTTGGGCTTCTGCTATTACGAGTTTTATAATTTAAGTAAAATTACTGCGGCTGAACCGACGAAGGCGAAGGCGTATCGCCGTTTTGTCCGAAAGATTTCGAGACGAGCGCGCCGCTTGAGCTGTCGAGCCGATACCAGCTGCCTGTGCGGAACACGGCGACATCTGCTTTTCCGTCGCCGTCATAATCCGCCGGAACCAAAGCATCGGTTGGCTCGCCGAATTGATACGCGCTTAACGAATCGGTTCTCGAATTAAAGATATACCAGATTCCGTTCGACGGGCGAAAGACGGCGAAATCGGTTCGGCTGTCGCCGTCGAAATCCGCCGAAAGCGGTTTGTCCGTGGCGAGTCCGAACTGGCGGGCGAGCATCAAATTTGAAGAGCTTTGCAAAACATACCAAGTGCCGTTTGAAGGGCGAAATACGGCGACATCGGCTTTGCCGTCGCCTTCAAAATCGCCCGTGATTGGTTTATCGCCGCTTTGTCCCCACGCAACTCCGCGCAGTCCGAGGCTGCTTTGCGAAATATACCAAGCTCCGTTTGAAGGGCGAAAAACGGCGACATCGGTTTTGCCGTCGGCGTCGTAATCCGCCGCGACGGGAACATCGCCGGTCGTGCCGAATTGTTGAGCGCGAAAACCGCCCGTGCTGCCTAAAATATACCAAACGCCTTCGCTCGGTCGAAAAACCGCGATGTCGGATTTACCGTCGCCGTCGTAATCGCCGGTCACGATTTTATCCGTGCTGGCGCCGAAATAATTTGAACTAACCGCGCTGTTTGAACTGTTTTCAACCGTCCACAAACCGCTCGCCGGCGTGTAGGTCGAATAATCGGTTTTGCCGTCGCCGTCAAAATCCGAAACGACGTTTTTCGTCGGTTGCGCTACTTTCGTCGCATCAACGACAAGCAATCCGTTGCGCAAATCGCCGAGCAGAACTTTGTCTTGTCCGAGAAACGGGTAAACCGCCCAGTTGCCGTCATAGCTCGTCGGCAAAGCGTTCTGCATTCTTTCGCCGCCGCAGAACAAATCCCAAGGCTCGTCGGTCGTTTGCCGTTTTGATTCTTCGGTTTCGTGATACGCGAGCTGATACGAATCGTATTGTCCGACGCGGCGCGGCTGGGCTGGATTGGTGATATCGAAAACTTGCACGCCGGCTTGATACCACGCGACGTACAAATAATTTCCCATCACGACCGGATTGTGCGGCGAGACGGCGTTCAAGCCCAAATCGTTCATCCCGAGCCGATTAACGAGCAGCGGCTGTGCCGGATTGGTGATGTTGTAAGTGCGCAAATCGGCGTTGCCGTTGCTGGTTTCGCGGCAGCTATACAAATAGTTTCCGTCTTCGCTCGACCAACTGCTGTGCATACTGTTGCCCGCCGTGATGCTCGTCGCGTCTTCGATGTAACCGAGCAGTGTCGGCGCCTGCGTTCCGATATTAGTGATGTCGTAAATCTCGGTTCTGCCGCGCACCGAGCCGGTTCCCCAGCCGGACGTGAACATTCGATTGCCGCGTATGTGCATCGCGTGAACCCACGCAACTTCCGTCGGGTTGATGTCGCGGACGAAAACCGGATTCGCCGGATTGCTGATGTTGATAACTTTAAGAATTTTGGTTGAAAACCCGTTAAAATTTTCGATCAAATAATTGCCGTGAACGACCATTTCGTGAATCGAACTGAAGCCGTTGCCGCTTGTCGCGTTGACGATGCCGAGCAGCTGCGGATTTGCCGGATTCGTCAAATCAACGATATGCACGCCGCCGCCGTTGCCGCTGCCGAAATAACCGCGCGTTCCGACGACGATAGCTTCGAGAAACTGCTGGTTGTTGCCCGGATTATACCAAGCCTTGAGCGTCGGCGCGTCGGGGTTTGACACATCGAAGATGAATGCTCCGCGGCACGAATAGCTTCCCATTACGGCGATATTGCCATCGGCGTAAATATCAGCGAATTTTGAATTAGCCGAACCCGTGCAAGCCGGCGTAATTTGCGCCCGCAGCCGAACTTTCTGGGCGAACGCATTTTCGCTCAAACAGAAAGCCAGACAGAAAAGGCTGACGACGAAAATTGATTTATTTAAACGAAAATTAAACGGATTATTCATAAAATCTCCAGCAACGGTTGATAAACTTGACTTTTGTTAGACTTGTATTTTTGCTTATTTTCGCGTAAAAAACAAGCATTTAAAAATTGAAACGAATTCGAAATGCGTTTGAAAGAGTTTTTTGATGCTGTTTGCGGTCTTTAAGATGCCGCTTCTCGATCCCGTTGCGAAGCGTCGCGCATCACTAAATCGAAAGTTCCTGGCGCGACTTTGCAAAACCGGCGATTGCGGTTTAATGAGACGGCGATGGAAATCTGCGGGTTATTGCCTTTGAATTCAAAACCGCCCTCGCGCAGCAAATTGTAAAGTTCGGCGACGTGCATCGGCGAACTCGCGTCGCGCAGAAGCAAAGTGCAAGCCTGCGTAATCGTGCGGTCCGCGAACCGATTGTTTTTCGGTTCATAGCCGGAGTTGATGCCGGAAACGTTGTTGCGGTAACGGTTATTGCGCGAATCGTTAAGGTAAGCGATCGAGTTGTTTCGATTATTGTTCTGATTATTCAGATTTATCTGGTTATGTCTTCGCGATTCTCTCTCCAACTGGTAGTCGTCTTCTTCGTATTGCGGTTTTTTCGGGTTGACTTTCCAAGAAGTGTTCGACGCGCCCATCGTCGCCAGAATGCTGTCAATCGCTTCTTTGGTCTTTAGCGCGCTGTTCTCTAAAGCCCCGATTTCAGCTCGCAGATTGTCGGCTTCGGACTCGACTTCACGAAGGCGTCCCATCAGGCGATTCTGCGCGTTTTTGGTTTGTCGCAAACTCTGTTCTAAGGTAGCGACCAGATTTTCTTCGTTTACCATAAAGTCATTGGTCAGCAGTCAGTGATCGGCGGCAAAACAAACAGCGGCGAACGACCGACAACGAACTTTTTTATTTATTGCGTTCAATCATATAACTCGGAATTTCTTCCAAAGCTGAACGATACTCTGTTTTCGGCAATAGTTCAAGATTTTTTATCGCGCGGCTGGCGTAAGTATAAGCCATCTGGCGAGTTTCTTCCAGCAGCGTGGCGGCTTCTAGCTTTTCGAGCAACATCCGGCGCGAGAAGTTTTGATAGCTGCCGTCGCGCATAACTTTTTCCAAATCCGATTTAACGGTCGGCTCTTTTTTCACCAGCAGAATCAGCGGCAGAGTCAATTTTCCCTCTAATAAATCCGCGCCCGCCGCTTTGCCCAAAACTTCTTCTTCCGCCGTAAAATCAAGCAGATCGTCGGCGAGTTGAAAAGCCGTGCCGAGATTCATCCCGAAATTCTTCAGCGCGATTTGCCAGTCGTTCGGTGCGCCGGCGAGAATCGCGCCGATTTCGCAGCACGCCGAAAAAAGATACGCGGTTTTCCTTTCTAAAATATCAAAATACTCGGTCTCGGAAATATCGGATTTGCCGAGCGTCGTCAGTTGAATCAATTCGCCTTCGGTCATTTTGCGCGTCAGACGCGTGAGAATGTCCAAAATCTCCAAACTGCGCTCCTTGAGAGAAGTTTCAAAAGCCGACATATAAAGCCAGTCGCCCATCAAAACCGACGCCTGATTGCCGAACCGGGCGTTGACGCTCTGGCGGCTGCGACGGGTTTCGGCGTTGTCAATAATGTCGTCGTGAACGAGCGTCGCCGTGTGCAACATTTCCATCACGGTCGCCAATCGAATCACATTTTCACCCGAAGCCTTGCCGTTCGTTGCGTAATTCGACAAAACGAGCAGCGCCGGACGCACGCGCTTGCCGCCCGAAGCCCGCAGATAATCGCCCAGATAATTGATCACCTGAATGTTTGAACTCGCCTGCCGCTCGAACTCGGCTTCGATTAGAGCCATCTCGGTTTTGATCAGGCTGAAAATCTTTTGCGCTGCGAGTTGCGGTTGAACCGCTAATTTTGAAGAAAAAGTTTGCATTCTTAATTAGAGCGATAGTTATCAAATTGCATATCAATTCCGAAATCCTTCGCTTTGAGTGCGGCGATTGTTTCCTGCAAAGTGTCGCGGTCTTTGCCTGAGACGCGCACGGTTTCGCCCTGAATCGAAGCCTGCACTTTTAACTTCGCGTCTTTGATGTATTTGACGATTTCCTTTGCTTTTTCAATCGGAATTCCCTGCTGAATTTTCACCGTCTGGCGTACGGTTCCGCCCGCCGCCGGTTCGATTTTTTGATAATCCAAAGCCTTCAAGGAAATGCCGCGTTTGATAAATTTCGACTGCAGAATGTCGTTCATATTTTTAAGGCGAGTTTCGTCTTCGGCGGACATTATCAAATCCTTGTCTGCTAGTTCAACGGTTGCCTTGCTGCCTTTGAAATCAAAACGCTGGGCGACTTCTTTAGTGGTTTGATTGAGCGCGTTGTCAATCTCCGCATAATCGGTTTTCGATACGATGTCGAATGAATTTTCTTTTGCCATATCAGTTGTATTTCTTGAATAAATCCGCGAATTAAAATATATTGTCTGTTAATTTAGAGATTGTCTATTCAACCCTTTAAATAAATTATTGTAATTTCCCGTTTAGACCCTAACCCCGAAAACGATTTACCGAATTCTAAAAGGAACAATATACTATGAAAACCAATCATTCAAGAATTTCGCGGCTCATATCCTTTACGCTTCTCCTGATTTTTTCGTTGTTCGCGTTCCAGAACGCAACCGCTCAATTCAACTCGGACGGCGATTCGCGCAGCTCGCCGACGGTCGGCGGCGGCGAGTATAAATTACCTCCTAATACGGAATGTTTGACCGAAGAAGCCCGCGACGCGATTAAAAGCCAACTGCAAGCGAGCATCAATCAATTACGCACCGAAGGCAGACTGCAAGAGATGAATTCGTTTTTGCCGCCGCTTTTCATCGTTCCAATCGCTGGCAATTCAGCCGTAACGAACGATTATAATTTTCATGGTATTTCGAATTTTGTTGACCAAAATCCGGCGTTTCCGAACCAACTGCGCGACTGGAACTGCGGCACGAGAACGTATGATTCCGCCAACGGCTACAACCACGCCGGAATTGATATGTTCACGTTTCCATTTACGTTCAACAAAATGGACAACAACGAAGTTTTCGTCGTCGCGGCGGCGAGCGGTCAGATTATCTATAAATCAAACGGTAACGCCGACCGCAACTGCTCGCTGAACGGCAGCAACTGGAACGCCGTCTATGTGCGGCACGCCGACGGCACGGTTTCGTGGTATGGACATTTGAAAAATAATTCGCTGACGACAAAGGTCGTCGGCGAAACGGTCGCGCAGGGCGAATATCTCGGCGTCGTCGGCAGTTCGGGCAACTCGACCGGACCGCATCTGCATTTTGAAATTTACAACGCTGCAAACCAACTGCAAGACCCGTATCAGGGAGCATGCAACACGATGAACGCGACCGGTTACTGGATGAATCAACCGGCTTACAACGATTCCAAAATCAACAAAATGATGACGCATTCGGCGCCGCCGTCGTTTCAGCCCTGCCCAAATCCGGATATTATCAACGCGAAAAACGCGTTCGCGCCGGGCAGCCAGCTAATCGTCGCCTCTTACTTCCGCGACCAGCAAGCCGGGCATCAAAGTCAGCTGTCGCTGATTCGACCCGACGGCTCCGTTTTCCAAAGTTGGACGCACACCAGCCCGCAATCGTATCTCGCCTCCTACTGGTATTGGACGCTGGCGCTGCCCGGCAGTGCGCCCACAGGCAACTGGAAATTTCGCAACATTTATCAGGGTCAAACTTACGAACACGCTTTCCAGGTGCGGTTCGGCGGCTCGAAATTCGATTTTGACGGCGATGCCAAAGCAGACGTTTCGGTCTTTCGTCCGTCGAACGGCGCTTGGTATTTGCAGCAATCGCAAAACGGATTCTCCGGCATCTCGTTCGGTCAAGCGGCGGATAAAATCACGCCCGCCGATTACGACGGCGACGGCAAAACCGATGTCGCCGTTTATCGCTCAGGCACTTGGTATCTGCAAAGAAGTTCACTCGGATTCACCGGCATCGCCTTTGGTTCGCCGACCGACACGCCGGTTCCGGCTGATTTCGACGGCGACGGCAAAGCGGAATTAGCCGTCTTCCGACAGTCGAACGGTGCTTGGTATATTTACAATTTAGCGACGAGCCAAACCTCTGGCGCATCATTTGGCACGAGCGAAGACAAACCCGTTCCGGCGGATTACGACGGCGACGGCAAAGCAGACTTGGCGGTGTTTCGTCCGTCAACGGGCACTTGGTATCTGCAACGAAGCAGTTTAGGTTTCACCGGAATCGCGTTCGGCGCGAGCGAAGACAAACCTGTTCCGGCGGATTTCGACGGCGACGGCAAAGCAGATGTCGCAGTGTTTCGCCCATCAAGCAGCACCTGGTATTTGAACCGCAGCCAATTAGGATTTACCGGCATCGCATTCGGCGCGCCGGGCGACCAACCAGCAGCGGCGGATTATGACGGCGACGGACGCGCCGATGTCGCCGTCTTTAGAAGCGGCACTTGGTATCTCCAACGCTCGACGCAGGGCTTTACGGGCGTAGCGTTCGGCGCACCGAACGACCAACCCGTTTCCGGCGCGTTTGTGTATTGATTCTTCGTCAAAACGAAAAAGGCGAGCGTTTAACAACGCTCGCCTTTTTCGTTTCAATGTCAGTTCAAGATAAATTCGCGGTTCATATATTTTCTAAACTGAGATTACTTTTACTACCAAGTTTGAATAATCGCAGAAAATTCTCTGTTGTTGTCTCGGCTAAAACTTTCAAATCAACTTCATAAAAATCCGCTAAAAATTTTGCCGTTTCGACGACAAACGTCGGCTCGTTGCGTTTCCCGCGAAACGGCGCGGGCGCTAAAAAAGGACAATCGGTTTCAATCAAAAGTTTGTCGAGCGGCACGACGCGCGCCGCCTCGCGCAAATTTTCGGCTTTCTTAAATGTTACGTTTCCGGCAAACGAAATCAAAAAACCGATTTTCATCAATGCTTGCGCCATCTCAGCCGTGCCGCCGAAACAGTGCATCACGCCGCCGCGAAAATTCGCGTCCGAACACTCGGCGGTTAAAATCTCTGTCGTTTCCGCGTCGGCGTCGCGCGAGTGAATTATAATCGGCAAATCGAGTTCGCGCGCCGCCCGAATTTGTTTGATAAAAACTTCGCTTTGGATTTCGCGCGGGCTGTGGTCGTAATAAAAATCAAGCCCGATTTCGCCCCACGCGACGACTTTCGGCGACGATTTCACCAAATCAATCAAATAGTTTTCAGCTTTTTCATCATACAGTTTCGCGTCGTGCGGGTGAACGCCGACCGACGCAAACACATTTTCATAACGCTCGGCTGTTTCGACGGCGCGCCCGATTTCTCCGTCGTGCGGATTTCCCGTGCCGACGGTCAGCATCATTTCTACGCCCGCCGCTTTCGCCCGTTCGACAACAGCGTCGCGGTCGCCGTCAAACGCTTCGCCGTCAATGTGGCAATGCGAATCTACAAGAATCATTATTTCAATCTCGCGCCGATTTTCACGTCTTCCAGAAACGTCGCCAGCGCCGGCGCGTCGTCGCTGTTGTTTTCTAAACTCGCCGCGCAAATCATTCCCTGCGATTCAAGACCGCGCATTTTTCTGGGTTTCAGGTTCGCTACGACGACGACTTTGCGACCGATAAGTTTTTCCGGCTCGTAATATTCGGCTAAACCGGCGAGAATCTGGCGCGGCTGTTCTTCGCCCAAATCAATTTCAAAACGCAGCAGTTTATCAGCCTTCGGAATGCGTTCGGCAACTTTAATTTCGCCGACGCGCAGCTCGACCTTTAAGAAATCTTCGATGCCTATAAATTGATCGTCGTCCGTCGTCTGTTGACCGTCGTCCGTTGTCATTTGTTTTTCATTTGACGCAGTTTTTTGCTCTTCTCCTCTTCTCCTCTTCTCCTCTTCTAAAACCTCCGCGCCTCCTCCTCCACGTTGCGGCGTCTGCTCCGCGTCTTTTTGAATTTCACTCATAACTTTTTGTTTATCAATGCGCGGGAAAACGGCTTCGGTTTCGCCAATGCGCGTTCCAGCTTTTAATTCTCCGTAAGATAAATTTTCAGGGTTTGTTTTTGAAACATCATCGCTCAAACCGATTTGGCGATAAATTTTCTGCGCCGCTTCGGGCATTACCGGGTAAAGCAAAACGCATAGCCAGCGCAGAGTTTCCGTGGCGCGATACAAAACTGCGCTGAGCGTTTCAGTTTGTTTTTCATCTTTGATTAATTCCCAAGGTTTCGCGTCGGAGATCATTTTGTCAATTCGCGCGATGACCGTCCAGAGAATTTCCAGTGCGAGACTAAATTCAAAATTGTCGAATCGGCGCAAAAACTCATCGCGGGCGTGTTCGAGAACCGAAACCAACTCCTGCTCGTCGGCGCTGATTCCGGCGCGTTTGGCATAAATATAATTATGCTCTTCGATTTTACCGCTCGGTATCGCGCCGTCGCGGTATTTGTTAATCATCGAAAGCGTGCGGCTCGACAGATTTCCCAAACCGCTCGCCAAATCCGCGTTCGCGCGCTCGATCAAACTTTCGTAACCGAATTTCCCGTCTTGTCCGAAAACCATTTCGCGCAATACGAAATAACGAATCGCGTCAATCGAAAAGTGGCGATGCAGAAATTCCAAATCAATCGCGTTGCCCAAAGTCTTCGACAATTTTCGTCCGTGATTATCGAGCCATAAGCCGTGCGCGAAAACCGTCTCCGGCAATCGCAAACCGGCGGCGTGCAAGAAGGAAAACCAGTAAACCGTGTGAAACCGCAAAATATCTTTGCCGACCAAATGCGTTACGTTGCGCCAATACTTTTCAAACCCGACGCTCTCTTTTTCTTCATTGCCGTAACCGATTGCCGTAATGTAATTCGAGAGCGCATCAACCCACAAATAAATCGTGTGATTCGCGTCGCCGGGAACGGGAACGCCCCAGTAAACCGAGCGTTTCTCGCGCGAAATCGAAAGATCTTGCAAACCGCTTTTGATAAAAGAAACGACTTCGTTGCGCCGGGCTTCGGGTCGAATCAAATTCTGATTCGCTTCAATCGCTTCGAGCAGAAATTCGCCGTAATCGGACAGTCGAAAAAAATAACTTTCTTCAGCCACGCGGTCGAGCGGTCGTTCGTGAATCAAGCAGCGCGGCACATCTTCACCGTCGCGCAATTGATACTCGGTTTCGGTTTTAAATTCGGCGCAGTTCGGACAAAACCACGCTTCGTAAAAACCTTTGTAAATCGTCTCGTTGCCTTTCGGCGTCTGGTTCGCCGCGATTTGCCGCCACAGATTTTGCACGGCTTCGTAATGAAACGGCTCGCTCGTCCGCATAAAAACGTCGTAGTCGTTTAAGCCGAACGTCTGGAAAATCCGTTTTAATTCGTCCGAAATATAATCAACGTATTGTTTCGGCGTCTGGCTATTTTGCTCGGCGATGCGTTGGATGTTAACGCCGTGTTCGTCTGTTCCGGTGAGAAAATACGTATCGAAACCGCGCTGCTTTTTATTCTTCGCAATCACGTCCGCGACGGTCGTCGTGTAAAGATGTCCGAGATGCGGCAGGCTGTTGGCATAATAAATAGGGGTTGTAATGTAAAAAGTTTTCATCAAACCGTTAATGGTAAATAGTTAATGGTTAATCGTCAATTGTGAATTAAAAATCCGCAATTAACAATTAACCATTAACTATTTACGACAAAAATTATTTTCGATTTGGCTGCGCTCCGGCAAACTCGTCGGTCGGATTGTAGCGCGGCAATTTTTCCGCATTGCCGACGCGCATCCCGATAGCAAAAGATGTTTCGACAAGCTGCACCACGCCGTCAAATCGCCAGTCGTCGCGGAATTCGTCCGACGGCTGATGATAATGCAGCCGGTTAAATTCGTCGAAGGTTTTCGATGCAAAATCCTTCGGCTTGCCGACGTAATCCGTTCCGCTTCTGATGCTCAAGGCGGGAATGCCGACTTTGGCGAGCGGAAAATGATCGGAGCGGAAAAACGAACCTTGTTCCGGACGCGCGTCTGGCGCGAACGTCATTTTTCGCTCGCTCAGAACCGTATTGACGACCTGTTGCAAATCCGAGCGTTCCGCACCGAGCGCGCCGTAATCGTTCGTCAACCCGTAAAGATTTCCGCCGTCAATGTTGATGTTCGCCGCCGTTCTTTCGGGCGCGAAAATCGGAAAGCGCGAATACCATTCAGCGCCCAAAAGACCTTGCTCTTCGGCGGTCGTGAATAGAAAAACGCTCGAACGTTTCGGACGTTCCGACGCGGGCAATTTCGTTAACGCTTCGGCGATTGCCAAAACCGACGCGCAGCCGGTCGCGTTATCGAGCGCGCCGTTGTAAATCGCGTCGCCTTTATCGTTCGGAATGCCGACGCCGAGATGATCCCAGTGCGCCGTGTAAATCACGTACTCGTTTTTAAGATTCGCGTCGCTGCCTTCAAACAAACCGACGACGTTGTTTGAATCGAGCCTTTTCGTTTCGCTTTTCAAATCAATCTTCGCCGTCAAACCTAATTTCACCGGCTGGAAATTTCTCGTCTTCGCCTGCTCGCGCAGTTCGTCCAAATTCTTTCCGGCTTGGGTGAAAACCTTGCGCGCGGCGTCTTCGGTCATCCACGAACGCATCTGCAAAAACGGCGTTTTATCCGCCGCAGTTCTGGCAATATCAAATCGCCAAGAGCCGTTTGACGTTCGCACGACGTTCCAGCCGTAACCAGCCGATTCGGTCGTATGAATCAAAATCACGCCCGCCGCGCCCTTGCGCGCCGCTTCCTCAAATTTATACGTCCAGCGTCCGTAATACGTTAGGGCTTTCGCGCCGAACAGATTCGGTTCAGCCGCAGTTGCGGGCGGATCGTTGACCATCATCACGAGGATTTTGCCCCGAAAGTCTTCGGCGTTTCCCTTGTAGTCATTCCATTTCTGTTCGGGCGCATCAATGCCGTAGCCGACGAAAACGAGTTCGGCGTTGAGATTCACATTTTCCGTCTGCGCGCCCGTAAAGGCGACAAATTCGTCGCCGAATTTATACGACGCATCGCCGACGTTCAAAGCAGTGTTCGGGTCGGCTTTGACGGCGACGAGCGAAACGGGTTGAAAATACGAACCGTTGTTGCCCGGTTTGATTCCAGTCATTTCCAATTGATTGGCGATATATTTCGCCGCCAGTTCGCCGCCGCGACTACCGGGCGCGCGTCCTTCAAATCCGTCATCGGACAAAAATTTGATAGTAGATTTTGTCTTTTCTTCGTTGAAGAGATTTGCGTATTTGCCTTTCGTCTGACCGTATGCCGAGATAAAAAGTACTGTCAAGAGTCTTGTAAAAGTAATGATTTTTTTCATAATTTCTCCTGTTACTTGCAATTTTCGGGGCGTGAATTATTAAAATCTATCAACGGGCGCAAGCCGGAATGAAAACTCAGTTTATAGTAATTCCCGTCATCGCTAAACAACCAGCCGTCACCTTCAAAATACAATGTCGCGTCGTGTTTTCCGCGACAGAACGAATAGTTTTGAGAATCTTCATTGCCATAATAAATCCATCCCTTTCTTCCTAATTCCTCTGCAATACGATGAACAAATTCTTGTCTGCCGACCTCAGTTCTGTATCTAGTTTCAATGAATATCGAAAAATTTTTGTCCCTACCAGTGAAGTTATTTACCGCTGTTTTGGGCGGCAAGTTAATTTCCTTCATCTCCTTTTCTAATCGCTTCTTCAATTGGTCTCGCAATTCGTGATTTTTCAATTCTACGTCCATCGTCACAAAGTCATAAATTATCAGGGGAAGGAAAAGAACAAAAATTGATACTAACGATAAAAATACCATCCATTTCCAATCATACTTCGACCAATTAATTTCTAAATTTCTCATCCTTTAATTAAACTCATCTCTTCGGCGTCTGGCGCGCGCCGCGCGAAAGTCGCTAAAAACGCTCAACGCAATCGTTAATCGAGCAGAGGATTCGTCATTTTAAGTTTTGAAAACCGCACAAAATCGCGGTCGGTCGTCGCCAGCGTCGCTCCGTGTTCGATTGCCAAAGCCGCCAGATGCGCGTCCATCATCATCACGCCGCCTGTTTGTCCTTCAATTACCAAATCGCTGAAAATCTTCCAATGCTTTTCGGTCGGCAGCAAAATTTTTACTTGCGGTTGCGCTAGCAAATCTTCGACAATTTCTACCGCTTCTTTCAAAGTGAACGGCAGTGAAAATGCCCACGCGTTGGTTGAAATTCTTAAAAAAGCCGTGATAATCTGCTAGCTTAAACCGAACAATTCGGGCGCGGAAAGCCTTTCTTCAAGCCATTCTTTCGCCCGTTCGTGCCGTTCCGCGTTCTCGTTGTAAGCGTATATCACAAGTTCGCGTCGGGAGTTTTCACTTGTGCGCTGCTCCTTCAATTTGTTCGAGAAGCTCGCCGATGTTGTCGTAATTCAAACCTTTTTTCACGCCGAGCGCGCGACTGCGAACTTTGAATTTTTCGGTTTTTCTCAATTCGTTTTCAGACAGCAATCCGAGCCGCAAAGTTTCATTCACGACATCCTTAAAAGTTTTTCCGACCGATTTCTTTAGCTTCTTTTGGAGTTTTGCGGCAACGTCTTCTTCAATAGTCAAGGTGGTTCTCATAGACGACACTTTACAAACTGGTATGTTTTGATGTCAACACCCAAGCATCAAAGCATCACCAACAAATTTCCGATAATTTTTAGCCTTTAATCAAACTCATTGCTTCCGCCCGCGTTCTGGCGTCTTTGCGAAATCCGCCGAGAACGCTTGAGGTGATGGTTATCGCGCCCGGCTTTTTCACGCCGCGCAGAGTCATACAAGTATGCTCGGCTTCGACGACGACCATCACGCCGATTGGCTGGAGTTCGTCGAAAAGCGTCTGCGCGATTTGCTGCGTCAGACGTTCCTGCACTTGCAGACGGCGCGCGAAAATCTCGGCGATGCGAGCGAGTTTCGACAAACCGACGATGCGCCCGTTTTTCGGAATATAGGCGATGTGGCATTTGCCGACGAACGGCGCGAGATGGTGTTCGCAAACCGAGGCGATGGAAATGTCTTTGACGATCACCATTTCGTCGTGCGAATCGCCGGGCAGCGCGACGATGTGCGCCGCCGCGTCTTCCCACATTCCTTCGGTCAGCTCGGCGTAAAATTCCGCTACGCGCTCGGGCGTTTTTGCTAAACCGTCGCGGTCTGGATTCTCGCCCATTCCTTCAAGCATCAAGCGCACGCCGCGCGCGATTTTTTCCAAATCAATCTTTTTTTCCAAAACGTTTTACCTCGTAGTTTTCACCGCCATCACCGATTTTATCAAGCCGAACTTTTTTTCCAAAACAATCTCCGCTTCGGGAAAAAGTTCTCTCATTTTTTGCGCGTCGAGCAGATTGAAATCCGGCGGCGCGCCTTTAATCCAGAATTGATTGGAGAAGCGCAGCACTTCGAGCAGCCACGGGCGCGGCAGAAATCCGGCAAACGGCAGCCACGAATGACTTTCGATGAAAAATCCGCGATTCGGCGTTTGCACGAAAAAAGATCGTCCGACGCGGCGAATTTCGGCGGCGAATCGTATTTGATTCGCCCAAGCCGCCCGGCGAAATTCGTCTTCATCGGCGATTTCCCAAACGGCGCTTTTCGGCACGGTCACGTGTTCGATAACCGACGAACAATAAACGATGTCGAATTCGCTGTCGGCAACCGGCAACTGTCCCGATTCGTCGAGCAGAACCGTTTGATAACCGAACTTTTCGCGCCCGTAATCGAGCGCGGTTGTTTCGATGTCGGCGATAAAGACGTTTTCCGGCGAAACCGGCGTTCCCGCTAAAACCAGATTAATATTCTCGCCGTTTTCCGAGCCGATGTCCAAAATGCGCGTCGTCTGGTCGAGTTGAAATTTTTGGCGAAAAACCCGCGCGCGTTTCTGCCGCGCCCGTCTGGATGCCGCCCAAACTATTTCCTGTAATCGGTTCATTCGGCAGGTAAATTCAATTTACCCAAAATTCTTTTTTCCATCTCGCGCAAAGAAACGTTCGACTGCCTGGCGAATTCGCGCATCTGTTCGTATTCGGGTTTGAGATTGACGATTTCACCGCCGTATCGGGCAACTTTCACGTCAATCGTTCCGAATTCGGTTTCGACCGCCACGATTTCCCTCGGCAAGCAGCTTCTTTCCACTTCTGCGACGCGCACGCCGAGCGTCGTCGTTTCGGCGTATAAAAGTTCGGTCAGCGGCTCTTTTTTCTCCGAGCTGCAAAGAATCGAAATCATCGTCGCCGGGCGATTTTTCTTCATCTGAATCGGGGTAAACCAACAATCGAGCGCGCCCGATTCAAAAGCGCGCTCCATCACGTAACCCAAAGTTTGCGGCGATAAATCATCAATGTTGGTTTCGAGAAGAAATAGATTTTGGTTTTTGGTTTTTGGTTTTTGGTCTTCGCCTTGAAGTCCGAAATCCGAAATCTGAAATCCTAAATCGGCAGACTTTGGACTACAGACTCCTAAAATCAACCGCAGCGCATTCGGAAAATTTTTATATTCGCGCGTTCCCGCTCCGTAGGCGGTTCGCTCGATTCGCATTTCGGGAATCGGTCCGAACTCGTCGCAGACGGTTTTGATAATCGCCGCGCCGGTCGGCGTGATCAATTCGCCTTCGATTTCGGTCGAATAAACGGGAGCATTTTGCAGAAGTTCGGCGACGGCGGGCGGCGGAACGGGAAATTTGCCGTGCGCCATCTGCGCGAAACCGCTGCCGACGTGAATCTTCGAGCAGACAAAATTTTCGATTTCCAACAATTCAAACGCGACGCACGCGCCGACGACATCAACGATGGCGTCCATCGCGCCGACTTCGTGAAAATGAACTCGATTGATTTCGATGCCGTGAATTTTCGCTTCGGCTTTTGCCAGATTCGTAAAAATCTCAACGGCGCGTTTTTTTACCGCATCCGAAAGACGCGAATCGTTGATAATTTTTTCGATATGGTGCAGATGCCGATGCGCGTGTTCGTGCGGAACCTTCACAAAAGCGTGAACGGCGGCAATTCCCGATTTGTCTCTGGTTGTGAATTCAATTTCAAAATCGGCGATATCGAGCAGTTTTATTCGTTCGACGAGTTCGGCGCGCTCAACGCCAAGCGCGACGAGCGCGCCGAGAATCATATTGCCGCTCGCGCCCGCGAAACAATCAAAATAGAGAGTTTTCATATTAATCTTTTGTTCAATGAGCCGGTGAAGTCGTTGCGCCGTTAATCGCTTCGCTCGCCGCGTGATGCACGTCGGGCAGAAAGTAAAACAAAATGCCGAGAATCGCATAGACGGAAAGTAGCTGTACGCCTTCCATCCAGTTACTTTCGCCGTCCGAACAGATTTGTTGAACGATTAAAATCGAGGCGATGACGGCGACGACTTCGGGAATCGTGAATTCGAGATTCATCGGTCTGCCGAACAAATAAGAAGCGAAAATTAAAACAGGCGCGACAAAAAGCGCGATTTGCAAACTCGACCCTAACGCGATGCCGAGCGACAAATCCATTTTGTTCCGCATCGCCATCAAAATCGCCGACGAATGCTCCGCCGCGTTGCCGATAATCGCCACGACGATTACGCCGACGAAAACTTCCGTAAAACCCAATGCGCCGCGCGCCGCTTCGACCGCGCCGACGAGAAATTCGGAAATCAACGCGACAAACGCCGTCGCAATCAAAAGCGTAATCAAAGCGCGTTTTTTCGACCAGTGTTCACCCGCTAATTCTTCTTCGTGACCGACTTTTTGAGGCGCGCCCGTTCGAGCCTCGCCGACGAATAAATCCTTGTGCGTGATCAGGGAAAAATAAAGCGTAAACGCGTAAGAGACAAATAAAACTATCGCAATCGCCAAAGATAAAGTTTGTTCTTTTTCAGGAGTCCAACCACCCTGCAAAACCGGAACTTGCGCGGCGGCAAGGTGAAAAATCGTCGGAATCAAAAGCGCAATCGCGCCAAGCGTGAGCGCGGTTGCCGTGGTGCCTGCTGCAGTCCGATCAAACGTCTGGGTTTTGAATTTCGCGCCGCCCGCCAGCAGCGACAGACCGAGAACGAGCAGCAGATTTCCGATAATCGAGCCGGTAATCGAAGCCTTAACAACGCCCTCCAAACCTTTCGACAAAGCGAACAGGGCAATTATCAATTCAGCCGCATTTCCGAAAGTCGCATTCAAAAGACCGCCGATTCCCTGTCCGAGATGTTCCGCCAGATGCTCGGTCGCCTTTCCCATCCAACCGGCAAGCGGAATAATTGCCAAACAAGCAACGATAAACAGCGCGGTCGGATTTTCAAACGCCGGAACGAATCGCAAAGCAATCGCAATGGGAACAAAAATTAAAAGCCAGTCGAGCGACGGTTTTAGCCACGAAGTTTTATTTGTTTCAGCCATAAATTGTTTGAATTTTCTTTCAAAAATGTTCTGAACAGTTTAGCTGAATTTTCTTGAATTGGGGAAACGACGAGTCGGATTATTTCCGAAGCGAGCGGCAAATCTAAAGAATCGTCCGAAATCAAGCCGATTACTGTCCCAATCAAATTCTCTGCACTAAATCGTAGCGACAAAATCAAATGGGATATTATTTGCACTAAATAAATACAAAAATCATCGGATTCTAAGCCGAAATCGCTCTGGCATCGCAATTGCCAACAGAGTATTTGAAATGATCTCCCCGCAAAATAATCACTATTTGCGAAAATTATAGTTTTACAAGGAGTAAAAGAAATGATGAAAAAATACATCGCTACATTAATAATGATGGTCGTGCCGGCAGTTACCTTACCTCTGGCGATGCCGACGACAGTTGAAGCGCAAAAACAATACGTTCAACGCTATGTTGACCGAAATGGTCGCGTC
>CADCUR010000203.1 GCA_902805935.1 uncultured Pyrinomonadaceae bacterium | reverse complement strand
AAGCGAATAACGGGCAGGAAGTCGTCGAAGCGATTTCGGTTGCAAGTTTTCCGGCTTTTATTGCGCGCGCCGTTTCAAAGCCGTTCATCACCGGCATATCAACGTCGAGAATCGTCACCTGCGGACAAAACTTTTCAATCGCTTCGACGGCTTCCCGCCCGTTATTCGCTTCGGCGACGACGCGCAGCCTTTTGTCTTCTTCAATTACTTCGCGCAAGCCTTTGCGCACAATCGGATGATCGTCGGCAAGAATAATTGTAATTTCATCGCTCATATTCAGCGCAAATCCCGAATGGGAATTTTAACTTTAACCTTCGTTCCTTCGCCGATTTTCGATTCAATCGAAAACTCGCCGTTTAGTAATTCGGTTCTTTCCTTTATTCCGACCAGCCCGAAACCGCTTTTTGACCGGGCGTTTTCAAAATCAAAACCTGCGCCGTCATCTTCAATGGTTATCAAAACCGTGCTTCCAGTCGGTTTTATCACAACGCGCGCCGACGCCGCGTTCGAGTGTTTGATCACGTTATTGAGCGATTCCTGCACGATTCGATAAACGCCGATTTCTCCGGCTTCCGAGAATATATTATCAATCGAATCTATCTCGCTTTCAATTTCGACGACGCCCGACACCTTTTTGAGCATCGCGTTGATGCTGCGCGTCAAACCCAGACGGTCAAGCAAATGCGGGCGCAGATTGTTGGTAATTTCGCGCACCTCTTCGATTGCCTGCGCCGCCGATTCAGAAATACTGTCGAACTCTTTCGCGGCGCGCTTCCGGTCGTCGCCTTTTCTAATGCCGAGCATCGCGCGATTTTTGATGACGATCAGATTTTGCCCCAGTCCGTCGTGCAGTTCCGCCGCGAGACGTTTGCGCTCCTGTTCCTGAGAATCAATCAGACGGCGCGAAAAGGCGAGCTCGGCGGCGTGTTTTAAATTGATTTGCCGGAGGCGCCGCTTAAACAGCAAAAACGCGAGCGCGGCGATTGCCAAAATTGCCAGCGCCAAAAACCACCACGTGCGGTAAAACGGCGACAGCACGACGATCTTGAGCGCCGCGCCCTGTTCGTTCCAAACGCCGTCCGAGTTGGCGGCAATTACTCGAAACGTATAATCGCCCGGCGGGACGTGCGAGTAATAAGCCAGCCGCCTGGTTCCCGCGTCAATCCATTCGTCGTCAAGCCCTTCGAGCTTGTATTTGAAACGCAAATTTTCCGAATTGATAAAACTGAGCGCAGTGTAAATTATCTCGAAATTCTGCTGTTGAGGCTCGACTTGGATTTTCGATTTTTCATCATTAAATTCCAAATCAGTATTATCAATTTTAACCGTTTCGATAACGACCGGCGGCGGCTGTGAATTAATTTTAATTTCTCGCGGGTCAATCACCGCCACGCCGTCCTGCGTCGGAAACCATAGCCGTCCGTCGCTGGCGCGAATTCCGGCGGGCGAGCGTCCGCCGTTGCATTCATTGTTGAGCATTCCGTCGGATTTGTCGTAGGTGATTGACGTGATCGAATTGCGTTTGCCGTCGGCGAAATCGTTCAATTCATCTTTTCTGACGCGGTAAATTCCGCGATTCGAGGAAATCCAGAAATTGCGACTGTCGTCCTCTAAAATCTGAAACGCGCCGTCGTTCGGCAAACCCGTTTTCGTGTCGTAGCGGGTGAATTTTCCGTCCTTAAATCTGGCTAAACCGCCGTCGTAACTGCCGATCCAGAGCGTCCCTTCGGCGTCTTCGTAAAGCGCGCGCACGGTGCGGCTCGGCAAGCCGTCCGCTTCCCGCCAACTCGTCAATCGCCCGTTTTCAAGGCGCGTCAAGCCGCCGTAAGTTCCAATCCACAGTCCGCCCGCTCGTGCTTCGATAATGACTTTCACGTCGTTTCCGGCAAGACCGTCGGCATTTGTAAAGTTCGTCAGAACACCGTCTTTGAAACGCCTCAAGCCGTTGCCGCCTCCTATCCAGAGCGCGTTTTCAAGGTCGGCGTGAATCGCATTAATGAAACCGACATCGAGAATTTTGTCCGGCTCAAACGGCACGAATTCGTCATTCTCCTGAACGTAAAACGTGCCGCCGTAGGTGATGAGAATGCGCCCCGCGGCATCTTCGTCGATGGCGCTGACGTGAAAATTTTCGGCGGACTTGACCAAAACGAAAGTTTCATTTTCGCGTTTGAAAAGTCCGCTGGTCGTTCCAATCCACACAACGCCGCGACGGTCTTCATAAACGGGATAGACATTGTTTTCCAAAAGACCGTCCGCCTTCGAGTAAGCGGTGACGACTTGTTTCCTGACCCGAAACAAACCACTGCGATGCGTTCCGAGCCAGACGTTGCCTTCGCCGTCTTCGTGACTGGAAAGAAATTCGGTCGGCGATGTCAGCGGTGTCGGCGGCTGCCGGGTCAAGAGTTCGCCGCGCATTGTTTTCAAATCAGTCAGCCAAAGCGCGCCCTGCCTGTCTTTCGATAACAGAGTGAGCCTCGCGCCGGACACTAAACGAAGGGCAATCTCAGGCAA
>CADCUR010000202.1 GCA_902805935.1 uncultured Pyrinomonadaceae bacterium | reverse complement strand
ACGGCGACATATGAACCGCTAGCGGAATATCGTCGAAACCAATAACCGCCACATCTTGCGGGATTCGCAACCCTGCTTCTTTGACAGCAGTCATCGCGCCGATTGCCGTAAAATCGTTGCGTGCGAAAATCGCCGTCGGGCGATTCGGCAAAGACAGCAAACGCTTCATTCCTTCATACCCGATTTTCTCGGTCGAATAACCCGGCACGCCGGTTCTGGCTTCGCGCCTCCCAGTGATCAGTCTTTCGTCAATTTCAATCGCGTGTTTTTCGAGCGCGTTCAGATAACCTTGCAGACGTTTCAGTTTGGATTCGTTTTCCAAAGTCGCGCCGATAAATCCGATGCGCCGGTGTCCCAAATCAATCAAATGCTGCGTCGCTTCAAAGCCGCCGTGCAAATTGTCGGCGGAAATATAATCAATTTGCTCGTGGAAAAAATCGCGTCCGATGACAACGACCGGAACGTTATTTTCGACGATGCTTTTTAAGTATTCGTCGCCCGAATCATTTGCTCGAGTCGCCACGATCAGCCCGTCAACGCTGTGGCTGGTCAACGATTCAAAAGCTGCGATGTCTTCAGCCGCGCTGTGTTCGCTGATGCAGATAAAAAGATTATAATTTTTCGCCGTCGCCGCTTCGCGCACGGCGCGCGCCAGTTCGGTCGAATACGGATTGGAAATATCACCCAAAACCAAACCGATTGTATCGGTGCGCTGCCGCTTCAAACTTCTGGCTAAACCGTTGCGCCGGTAATTCAATTCTTTGACGACGCTTAAAACCCGATTGCGCGTTTCTTCGCTGACGTAACCGTTTTGATTGACAACTCGTGAAACCGTCATCGGCGCGACGCCAACCGTCGTGGCAATATCGCTTAAAGTCGTCTGCTTCTTTTTTAGAACAATCTTCTTTTTCAATTTTTATAATTTGGATGTGTTATCGTTAACTTTTTAACACAGTGTTACGAGAATTGCAATCATTTACCTCAAAAATTTGCGATTATGAAAAAGGAGTTGTTTTGAGTTTTCACCTACTGAAGTTGAATTCGGAACGGTGAATTTATTTGTTGTTTTATAAGCGTAGTGATTTATAATCAAATTGATTATTAAATTTTTCATCATTAGACTAACGGAGATAAAAATGGCAAACGAAACAAAAGACGTTGCGGCGAAACAAAAGGAAGACAACGAAAAAGCGGGCAGTCTTGCCGGAGTCGCGGGCGGCGCGCTCGCCGGAGCGCAGGTCGGCACGGTTTTGATTCCGATTCCGGTCGTCGGCACATTCACCGGCGCATTGGTCGGCGGCGCTTTGGGCAGCAAGGTCGGCAAAAAATACGGCGGCGCGCTACTCGATAAACTCGGCTCGAACAAACAGCCGGAAGCCACACCGGATGAAAATAAAAAGGACGTGACGGCTGAACTCGAACGGCTCGCCAAGCTGCACAAACAGGGAATCTTGAGCAATGAAGAATTTAAAGCGGCGAAAGCGTCGTTGCTCGGTTTATAGATAACTTTCTAAAAAAGCGAAAGTTACAAAATGACACAAAATTCCCGAAAGAATTTTTCTCAATTTGTTCTTTTGCGATTTCTGTGTTTTTCGTGGCTTTGGTTTTTTATTTCACTGCGGAAAACTTCTGGCGAATTTTTACGGCACGTTCTAAATTGTCTGCGTTCTCCAGAATTTTCAAGCGCAAATCTTTATCCAAACTTGGATTGTCTGCCAAAAATTTATTGACGACAGCCAAAGCCTCTTCGCTACGTTGCCCGCCGATAAATGCCGCAAGCCAACCGTTGACGAAAAAGATTTTTCTGTTTCGTTTCAGATTCGGCAATTCGGCTAACGCTCGTTCGAGATACGGCAAGGTCAATTCCGAATGTCGAGCCGCATTGAACGGCACGAACGCCGATTCGATCCAGCTTTCGCTTAATTCTTTATTGCTTACAAAATCGTTGAAATAGGATTGTTTCATTTCCTTCGTGCCGAAGCCTGCACCTGCTGCATAAGCATAACGTTTGGCTTCGTCGGACTTTTCCATATCTCTCGATTCATCGAGCAATTTCGGCGCATCCTTGTCACCTAAAATTACAAGTTTCGTGATAATGTCGAATTTGTCTTTGGTTTTCAATTGAAAATCTTGCGTTTTGATAATGTCAATTTTGGAATCATCGAATTGTTTCAGGATTGTGCGCGCATTTTCGGTCGAAGCAACGTTCAAAAATGCGCGAAAGAACGTGATTCGCTGTCCGACGCTTGTTGCATTCCGCATTTTGTCAACCAATATCGTCTCGATTTGCGGCGCGAGTTCTTCGCGCTGTTTGTCGGAAAGATAATAATTCATCGTGGTCGAAACGCGATTGAGCAAAGTTTGAATCGTGCTTTCGTCCGTTTCGACATTGATGTTTTTGATAACGAGTTCGACGTAATCTTGCGGCGCGAGTTCGGCTTCGCGCACCGAGTCCCACAAACTTCCCCACATCATTGTGCGGAGAAAATCGTCTTTTTCGTTCTGGATATTTTTCTGCACGTA
>CADCUR010000201.1 GCA_902805935.1 uncultured Pyrinomonadaceae bacterium | reverse complement strand
AAGCGCGGCTGTCAAATAAAAATTTTTCCGCATTTTTATTTTAATTGCTCTAACGCCGTCTTTGCTTTTTCCGCCTGCAAAACGTCAAATGACGGATTCGTCCGCAAAGCCTTTTGCAAAAAATCCTTCGCGCCTTTTTTGTTGCCCAGCTCTTTTTCAATCATTCCGGCGTGATAGAAAAAGAGCGCGTTTTTCGTCTTCAGACGCATCGCTTCGGTTATCGCTCGTTTCGCCGCCGGAAAATCGCCTTTTTTATACAGACACCAAGCGTAAATGTCGGCGGTGTAAATATCTTTCCGCGCCGCGTATTCCTTCTCGGCAATCGCCAGAGCCTCGTCGAGTTTCGTATCCTGATCAGCCCACAAGAGCGCGAGTCGGCGCTGATCGAGATTGCCGAGTTTTTGTTCGATAAATTCCGCCAGTTTATATTGTTCGGCGGCTTTATCTGTGTTTCCAATTTTCGTATAAACGTCGCCGAGCGCGATGACCGTTTCGGTTGTCGGCACGCGCTCCTGCGTCCGCGTCAAAAATTGAACGGCGTTTTCGTAATCTCCGGTGGCGGCGCGGGCGTGTCCCTTTCCGGCTAACGCCAAATGAAAATCGGGGAGAATTTTTAGGGCGCCGTCATACTGTCTTTCGGCTTCTTCGTAACGCCCGACATTAAATAATTCGTTGCCGAGCGAAACCAGACACCAGCTTTGCGCTTCTTTATCCATCGGGTCGGCGACGCGACCGGCGAGACTCATCGCTTCAATCGCGCCGTCGCTGTCACCGTGAAGCGAGCGGACGCGCGAGACGCGGGCGTATGATTCCATGTTCGGTCTCGTATCAACCATCTTCTGCACCGTTTCGATTGCTTCTTTATAATTGCCGAGTTCGACATTCGCGTCCGTCAGCACGCCGTAAATAAAAGCGTCGCGCTCGTTGACCGCCTGTAATTTTCTTCCATATTCCAATGCTTCTGCGAAACGATGAAAAGTCAAAAGCAAGGAGGCTTTTAATCTATGCGCCTCGTAATTCTGCGAGTCAATTTCGAGTGCGCGGTCAACGGCGGTTTGAGCATTGGTGTTCAAACTAAAATCGCCGGTTTCACGCGCCCGCCTGATGTAGGCGACGGCAAGTTTGTTGTAACCTTTTGGCGCGTTCGGCGATTTTTCGACGACCTTTTGCGCGGCGGCAATTTCCGCCTCCGAAGCGGAAACGGTCGCCAAAGGAGTTTTCACGCTTTCCGCTTTCGACGCTTCTTGTTTAACGCATCCGCTCAGTCCGAAAATCAGCGAGCTGAAAATTGCCGTTCCGAGAATCGAATAAATATTTGCCCTGAATTTTTTCATAACTTATAAAATCGAGAATCGGAGCGAAAATACCCAACTTCCGCTCCGGTTCGTGTATCAAGCAATCTTAATTTCTAACATTGCCTTTTATTTTCAAGCCGGGAAATCCGATGACGGAGAATGTTCCGTCGTCTTCACCGATTCCTCTCGGTATTGTTTGCAACGCCGGGAAGTTTGCCGGACGCGGCTGATTTCCCTGATTCGGCGTTTGCAGATAAGGGAAGCGCGTCAAGAAACCTTCAAAGTTAACGCTCACGCCGTCGCTGAAGGCGTTGTTCGGCGCGACGTTGAATGCCGGCGTGAATCCCGTTCCGCCGAGCAGCGCGCGGATTTCGATGTCAACCACATCGTCGCTGACGCGTCTTCCGTTAGGAAATCCACCGCCGTCGCTTCCAAGCAATCCCAAACGGCTGAAACCCGGCGTAGTAGGTCCGATCGGTCCAATTGCCACGTTCAGACGCAGGTATTCGTGCGGCTGACCATTAGACAAAAACGTTGTATAATTTGGTCCGGTAACCGGGTTAACCGGAATGCCGGTCACGAAAATGTCCCGAATGTCGTTGCGCGGAGCAGGCGGAAGATTAATGACGGGAATACCGCCACCGGGATTCTCGCCGTTAAAAGTTCCGTAAGTGCCTAAAGCGAGCCGGACGATTTTCGGAAATTCTGGATCGAGAACCGCAGGCGCAGCAACCGCGTCGTTGACCGGCGAAAGCGAGTTAAAAGCGTCTTTCAACCGAAGCGGAATGATGACTTCGTTAATTAGCGGGTTGCCGAGACGCGAAATCTGCACGAAGGTTCCGGTCTGACTGCGGTCTCCGTTCGCCGCAATCGTCCGTATCGAACCGCGGCTGGCAGTTGAAAAAACGCCGATGACCGCCGCCGGGTCGGTCGTGCTGGTCGGGACGGTGCCGGTGCGGGTCAATGCCTGAATCGGAACTTCAATCGCAATCGTGTTGACATTAAGACCTCTCAAAGTGTCAACGCCGCCGGTCGCACCGAGCGAGCGGAAGCCGATAGCATCGAAAGCGGCGCCGACATCAATAAAAAATCCTTCATCGCGTTGTCCGCAGAAAACTCTGCCGCCGGCGCCGCCGGTACCCAAAGGATAAATTGCCGGCTGTGCCAGATTAGCTTCGTAATTCGGCGTCACGCGCGGTCCGATGTTCGAGGGCGGCATACGAAGTCCGGTGGCAAGAATTTGTCCGCCGGGACCTGGATTG
>CADCUR010000200.1 GCA_902805935.1 uncultured Pyrinomonadaceae bacterium | reverse complement strand
TAATAAGACGATTTTCGATTGAGTTCGGGCGGTTGACATTAACCAGCGGCGTGCGGTCAATTCCGTCTTTTACTTCCAGACGCGCCTTTGCATAACAATCCAAATCGGCGTTCGGCGCGCCGCACAAATCTCTGACGGCTTCATCGTTCGGGTAATTCAGATTGACGACGTGAAAACCCAAATCGGCGGCGCGATTGCTGATGAGTTGATAAAATTGCGGATGCCCGCCGGTGCCGGGAAAGAATACGAAAAGCTGATTTTTGCGCGTCACGCCGCGGTTGATGGCGACGTAATGCGGCTCTAAATTTGTATTGATTTCGCTGTCCGTGTTCTGCGGATTAACAAAGAGAGTTTGTCTCTGCGCGTAAATATTTTGAACGCACAAAACGAAGGCGAGAAGGCAAAGCATCAGACAATTTTTCATATATTGTTGGAAGGGCGGCGAAAGAACTCGTTTTTTAGACGATTCAGTGGAAAGAAAAGTCTGACTAAAAAACACGGCAAAACGATTTGTTCGTAATTTTCAAAAATTACTTTGCCCATTCGTCGGAAATTTTTACGTCAACTTTGACGGGAACTTTTGTAATATATTCCTCGCCCGCCGCGCACATCGCTTTTTCTAATTTGTCCGCTGCGCTTTCCGCCTCGCTCGCATCCGCCTCGACGATGATTTCGTCGTGGACGATGTTCACCAGCCTTGCAGAAGTTCCCGCGATCTTTTCGTGAAGCAGATGCAGGGCGCGTTTCAAAATGTCGGCGCTTTGTCCCTGAATCGGCATATTTTTACCGTTTCTCTGCGCCAGAGAAAACGCTTTGCGGTCTTCTTCGTCAAAACGGAAACGCATCATTCTGCCCGTCGCCGTCCGCGCGGCGCGTTCGGTCGAAACCTTTCGCGCCGCGTCTCGAAGCCACGCATCCAACCCGCGATACGTTGCAAAATAGCGGCGCATAATGTCTTCGGCGACGGTTTGCGAAAGTCCGGTCATCATCGCAAAACGCTGCGAACCGATGCCGTAAACCACGCCGAAATTCAGACGCTTGGCGAATGAGCGCTGGTCTGCCGTGACCGCTTCCGGTTTGACGTTGAAAACCTGCGCGGCGGCGGTCGTGTGAAAATCTTCGCCGGAGACGAAGGCGTTGATGAAATTTTGGTCTTTGGAAAATTCGGCTAAAATTCTGAGTTCGACTTGTGAATAATCGGCGATAATTAGTTTTCTGCCTTCGGGCGCGCGGAAGCAGCGGCGGTAGTTTTCTTCGTGCGGGATTTGTTGAATGTTAGGTTTACTGCACGAAAATCTGCCGGTCGGCGCACCGATTTGCCGGAAGTCGGCGTGGATTCTGCCGGTTTTTGGATTAATGAAATCTAAAATGTTTTCGCCGAAACTCGATAAGGATTTTGCCACGCCGCGATATTCGAGAAGTTTCCCGACGACGGGATAATCAGCGGCGAGCGGCTGCAACTGCCAGCCGCGCGTGGTTTCGGGGACGGGAACGCCCAAATTTTTCAGCGCGTCGGTGACCTGCGTTTGCGAATCGAGATTGATTTCCGTAAAGCCGAAAAGCGACGCTTGCGCAACGCCCGCCGCCAACATTTGTTGCAATTCGAGAGCGACTTTTGTCTGCGAAACTTTAACTCGTTCGAGTTGTTCGCGCCAGCGCGCCGCGTCCAGATAAAACCCGTTGAGTTCCATCTGGGCGATTGGGAGAACGCAGTCGAATTCGAGTTTGGCGACTTTCACCAATTCATCGGCTTTTAATCGTTCGACGATTTTTTCCCGCAGCGGAATCATCGTCGCCGCATCTCTGGCGGCATATTCGATTTGCGACTGCGAAAGCTCGGGCGCGTTCCAATCGCTAACCTGCTCGCTTTTGTCGAGTTCTGTGCCGAGAAAATGACTCGTTACTTCTCCGAGCGAATGCCGCCGTCCGTCGTCGCCTGCCGCAATCAGTTGGCTGGCGAGAAGCGTGTCGAAAGTGCCGCCGAGCTGCACGCCCAAATGATGTGAAATCCATTTGGCGTCGAACTTGGCGTTGTGCGCGATTTTTATCGGTTTCGGCGCGGCGAGCAAATCGCGCAACGGCGCGAGTTCCTTTGAGGTTCGTAAATCGCCGCGCGCCGCAAATTGCTTTAAATCAATAACCTTCGTGTCTTTGCCGGTGCTTAACTGCACGAGCCGCAGCGTTCCGTCGTAAGGGCTGAGTTCGGTCGTCTCGGTGTCAAAGCCCAAAACGTCTTCGTTTTTTAGGTCTTCACACGCTTTTCGCAAAGTCTCGGCGTCGGTGATTAACTGAAAATAAATTTCCATATTCAGTAAATAGTAAATCTTCGATTGCCAATAGTAAATTGCCGACCGCCAAATCGCCAATCGTTAAATTGTGAGCCGCAATTTGCCCGGAAATTCAATTCGATGACGTAAATTTCGTTCACGATTTACGATTCGCCATTTACGATTGGCGATTTATCATTTATACTTACGACAGTTTGCTTGAAGACTTTTCGGTTGAATAATTCGATGCGGCACGGCAAACTTCAAAGATTACAAAGATTTTTACAAACGTTAAAGTTTTATTGAAAAAGAAATTTTCGGCGGGTTCGAGCGCGACAGATTAAAAAATTTTGCGCTCCCTAAAGAAAAGAACGGGCGATTCGTTCATCGCTTTTCAAAAACGAGATCCTACAACGTGAGAAAACTCAAAGCACCGATTGGTTCGGAGCAAAAATCCGAATTCAAAATAAAACAATAAAAAATCGCTGCCTCAGCCGCTGCCCGACGAGCGAGCTGAAAATATCGGTTTGTAAGTTTTCCCGTAATCCTGGAAGCGTCCGCTTTTCTCCGAAAATTAAACTTCAAACAATCTGAAAAACGGTCAGCGGTCAGTGGTCGGTGGTCAGTTGCAGAAGACGCATTCTGAAAACCCGCTTTCTAATTTATCACCTCTGCCCGAAGCAGCAAAATTTCTATAATTTATGTCAAAAGAAATGATTATCAGCGTCAACGGACGCGAGAAAAAGATTGCCATTCTCGACAACGGGCGCGTTTCGGAATTTTATATCGAACGCGGCGACGAGGAAAATTCCGGCATCGTCGGCAACATTTATAAAGGTCGCGTTATGCGCGTTCTGCCCGGAATGCAGTCGGCGTTTGTCGAAATCGGTTTGGAGCGCGATGCGTTTTTGTATGTCTCGGACTTTTTCGACGAAGAAGAGGAAATCGAGCGCATCGTGATGGAGAAATCGAAAAAATCCACGCCCGAAGAAGCCAAGCGCGAAGCCGACGAACAGATTCAGCGGGCGCGGCTCGAACGCGAAAAACAGATGGAAGCCGTGCAGGAAATCGCCGAGCCGATTGCGGCGACGGGCGCGGACGCGAAAACGATTGTTGACGACGAACCGGCGGATGAAACGAGAGAGGAATTTCCGGCGGCGGACAAGCGCGACAGAGGACGCGGAAAATCGCGCCGCGAGAAACGGGAAAAAGAAGCTCCGGTGGCGGAAGAAGAGCCGATTCTGACCGAAGAGGCATTGACGGGCGGCTTTTCCGAAGTAGATTTCGCCAACGACTTTGAAGACAATTTTGTCGAAACGCCGGTTCAAATCCCGGTCGAAGATTTTGAAGAAGCAGAAGAGGAAACTCCGGTTTTTGAGGCGGCGACGATTTTCGAGACGGAAGATTCGGGTTTTGAGCGCATCATTGACGACGAAGACACGGGCGATATGTTCAAGGACGCTTATCGGCAGGAGGCGATTGTTGATAAAGTCCGCGCCATCGAATTCGATATGGAATCGGCGGGAACGGCGGCGGTCGGCTCGCTTCTCGGTTCGGTCGCGGACGCGCCAAACGGTTTCGAGCGCATCGCCGACGACGATGACGAACAGACGGCTGTCGAGATGCCGAAAGCAAAAACCGCGCGCGGCAGTCGCGGCAACCGCAACAAACAAAAATCCGCCGGACAAAACAAGGAAACCGAAACCTCAGCCGACCAGCCAGAGGCGACCGAAACGGACGAGGCTAAATCTCAAAAGAAAAATTCGGGAAAATCCGAGAAAGCGACGGATGAAGACGGCGAAGCCGCCTCGAAAGCGCCTGCACCGGCACGGAAAAAGAAAAATCGCGGCGGCAAAAAGACGGCAAAGCAGGAATCGCGCGAAGACGCCGAAGCGAGCGTTAAAGAGCCGAGCAACAGCGGAACAGCGGAGATGGCGGTGCGACGCGGCGGGCGGAATCGCCGCCGGGCGAGCGAACCGGATCGCGGCGCGAAACCGGAAACGGACGAAAGACCGGCGGCGAGAGACGAAAGACCGATTGCCCGAAGCGAAAAAGCAGAATCCGACGCTCCTGTCGAAAACAGCCGACCGAGCGGCTATCGCGGTGGCGGCGACAGAAACGACGGCAATCGAAACGACAACTCGCGCGGCGGTCGTGAACGCGGCGGCAGTAACGGCGGCGGGCGGCGTGACCAGCGAAATCAACCGACGATTACGGATTTGCTGCGCGAAGGTCAGGAAATTCTCGTCCAAATCGCCAAGGAACCGATTGCGAAAAAAGGCGCGCGCATCACTTCGCACATCGCACTGCCCGGACGGTTTCTGGTTTATATGCCGACGATTGAACACTTGGGCGTGTCGCGCAAAATCGAATCGGCAACCGAGCGCAGCCGTCTTCGAGTGGCGATTCAGAAAATTCGCGGCGAAGAAGAAGTGCCGTCGGGCGGTTTTATCGTTCGCACAGCGGGCGTCGGCGTTCCCGAACAGGATTTGCGGCAGGACGCGCGTTATTTAGTTCGGACGTGGCTCGATATGAAGAAAACGGCTGAGAAGGCGAAATCGCCCGCGCTCGTTCATCAGGATTTGGACATTATCCAGCGTCTGCTGCGCGACCAGCTTTCGGATGATTTCACGGCGATTCGCGTTGATTCCGAAGAAGAGTATCTGCGAATCGTCGAATTTATCAACCGCATTCAGCCGAGAATGATGAAGCGCGTCAAACTTTACACGCGCGACGAACCGATTTTAGAAGCCTACGGCGTGCAGGAAGAAGTTGACAAAGCGCTCAAGCCGCGCGTTTGGCTGAAATCCGGCGGCTATCTCGTCATCAACCAAACCGAAGCGCTTGTGGCGATTGACGTGAACACCGGAAAATTTGTCGGCAAGGGCAATGCGCGGCTCGAAGATACGATTACGAAAACGAATATGGAAGCGGTTGAGGAAATCGCCCGCCAGATTCGCCTGCGCGATTTGGGCGGCATTATCGTTCTCGACTTGATTGATATGGAAGACCGCCGCAATCGCAACCGCGTGTCGCAAGCGTTGCAGGAAGCGCTCGCCGGCGACAAATCGCCGACGAAGGTTTTGTCGTTCAACGATTTCGGTTTGATTATTATGACGCGCAAGCGCGTCAAGCAATCGCTTGAAAGAACGATGTGCGAACCGTGCGATTACTGCGACGGCGCGGGCTGGGTCAAATCGTCGCAAACCGTCTGCTACGAGATTTTGGAAGAAGCCAGACGATTGTCGAAAAGCGTTGACGACGTGCGGCAGACAACTCTGCGCGTTCACCCCGATGTCGCCAAAGCCCTCAACGAATCGGAAAATCAGGTGCTGGAGGAAATCGAAGCCTATCTCGGCAATGTGGACATCACAGGCGATAAATCAGTTCATCAAGAACAATTCGATTTCGCGTTTATCTGAAATTTTTTAGCCGTGAATTATACGCGCTAACACGATTGAATATTTACTTTTCAAATTCGTGTTAGCGCGTATAATTCGCGGCTTAACCACTTACAATTTCAAATCTTTCTTGAGTTCCTTCGGCGAGTTCGGTTTCGTGAAAATCGAATCGGGAACGGTTTTGTTAAATTCGACCGTTTCATAATTGACGCGGCTGGTGTGCGAGTTGTTTGTAAAATGGTCAACGATAAGCGGCGTTTTGATTCCCTGAACGTCAACGAACTGCGCGTAACGGTCTTCCTCTTTGATTTCCTCATTGTCGGCGCTCATGCGTTTGTAAATCGCTTTTATCGGCAGGTATTCGTCGGAAAATTCAAACTCGACCGCAAAGCCGTCTTCAAAAGCGAGTTTCACCGCTTCGCTGCGTTTGCCGAGACTCGCCGGACGTTTGCCGAGGTAACTTAAACTCGCTTTTCCGCGCCAGTGACCACGCAGAAGATTATCAATGCTGACGCGGATGCTTCGTTTGAAGCCTTCTATTTGATCTTTGTTTTGGACGTTGATGGTTTCCGCCGCGCCGTCAAAAATCCAGCCCGTTTCTCCGTTGTTCGTTTGCACGGTTTTCACGCCGCCCTGCTTAAACTCGGTGCGCTCGCGGTCTGGATAAACAATTACGTCAACAAAAGATTGAAAGGAAGTAATCGCGCCGTCGCGCAAAAGGCTGAACTTGCCGCGCCCGACGATTGATTTAACTTGCACGTATTTTTCGCCGCCAAGTTTTTCGACGGCTTTTTTAATTACCGTCTCGGCTTTTTCGTCAACTTTGCTTGTTTGAGCAAAAATAAAATTGTGAGAAAAGAAAATTAAAAGAATCGCCGACCAAAAACTTTTCATAAATTTACTTTTGATTGAAAAAAAGGCTTCGATGAAATTTTATCACCAAAGCCTCTGATGCTGTAAATTTTCGAGCGGTTTAATTTAAATTAAAAGCGTCCGTCGGTTTGATAACGATTTCGCCGTCTTCGGCGTCAACCGAAAATCTGGTTGCCGATTTCCACTGATTGGTAATCGGAAGTTTGATTTTTTGGTCAATGTGACGTTTCAAAAAGCGCGCGCCGTAAGTTTGGCTGTAGCCCTTTTCCGTCAAAAGATCAATTCCCGCCTCGGTAATGTCGAAAACTTTGCCCTGCCGCTCCATATTTCGTTTCAACTTGTTCAAATACAGCTTGGCGATTTCGCGCACTTCGTCCATCGTGAGCGGCGAGAAGACTATGATTTCGTCAATTCGATTGCGAAACTCAGGCGTGAATCTCGTCTCGGCGGCTTTCATCACGTCGGCGGTAATCTCTTTGATTTCGCCTTTTGATTTCTTGCCGAAGCCGAGAGGTTTTTCGTATTTTTTGAAATTCTCCGAGCCTAAGTTTGAAGTCATAATGACGATGGCGTCCGAGAGATAAACTTTTTTGCCGCGTCCGTCCGTCAGCCAGCCTTCGTCGAAGGCTTGCAGGAAAATGTTCATCAAATACGGCGAAGCCTTTTCGACTTCATCGAGCAGTAGAACAGTGTATGGATTTTCTCTCAATTGCTCGGTTAAAATTCCGCCGCGCTCCGACCCGACGATGCCGCGCGGCATCCCGATCAGTTTTTCGATGCCGACCGTGCCGTCGCCATATTCAGACATATCAATCCGAACCATTTTCTGCTCGTCGCCGAACATAAATTCGGCAACCGCTTTGGCTAATTCGGTTTTGCCGACGCCGGTCGGACCGAGGAAAAGTAAAACTCCGTCAGGCGCAAAATGATTGTCTTTGAGCGGACCTTTGTTCAATCTCAATCTTTCGGCAGCAGAGCGAACCGCGTTTTTCTGCCCGATGACACGATTGCCGATTTCCGTTTCCATTACCGAAAAACGGTCGCTGGTTTCGCGGTAAATCATATCTTTCGGGATACGCGATTCCTGCGAGATGACGTCAATGATATGTTCCGGTTTGACAACCAAAGAAGTCGGCTCATTGATTTCCACTTTGACGGAAGCCGTATCAAGCCAGCCGATTGCCTTATCGGGCAAGTGGAGATTGCGTATGTATTTCGGCGACATTTCCAGCGCCGTGTTAATGGCTTCGTCGGAAATCGTAACCGAGTAATTTCTTTCAAGACGCGGACGCAAACCGAGAAGAATTTCTTTCGTTTCTTCAATCGTCGGCTCGTCAACTTTTACTAATCTAAACCGCCGCGCCAACGCTTCGTCTTCGCCGATATATTCTTTGTATTCGGTCAAAGTCGTTGCGCCGATGATTCTGAGTTCGCCACGCGCCAAGGACGATTTGAACATATTGCCTGCGTCCGACGATGTTCCCATCGCCGCGCCCGCGCCGATAATCGTGTGGGCTTCGTCAATGAAAAGAATGATATGCGATTTTTCTTTTACTTCGTCAATGATGCCTTTGATGCGTTCCTCGAACATGCCGCGCAGCATCGTTCCGGCGACGAGTCCGCCCATTTGCAGTTGGACGATATGTGCATCGCGCAGGCGAGCGGGAACTTTTTCCGGTTCGAGTTCAATCATTCTGGCTAAGCCTTCGACGACCGCCGTTTTGCCGACGCCCGGCTCGCCGACGAGCATCGGCGAATTCGACCGCTCGCGGTGCGAGAGAATTTCCATCATCTGCAAAATTTCGCGCTCGCGCCCGATGGTCGGCGGAATTTTGTCCTGACGGGCGAGTTTGTTCAAAGACACGCCAAAGTGTTTTAAATACGAGGGCAATTCATATTTCTTGCGAACGCGCTCTTCTTCTTTTTCGATTTTGCGAATTCTCGTTCGGGCTGTCTGGGCGAGTTCTTCGGCTGGCACGCCCAAATTCTGCAGCACGTCGTTCAAAAGACTGCGTTCGTCGTTTGATAAAACGTAAAAAATATCGCTCGCTTCAATCACGCGCCGTCCCTGCGAACGCGCTCGGTCCATCGCTTTTTTGAAAAGCTCGGTCGTTTCCGGCGCGATGCGAAAACCCTTTCCGGTGTGTTGTCTGCCGGCTTCGAGGCGTTTTTCAATTAGCAGCTTGACCGAACGCGGGTCAACCGCCAAATCGCGCATCGTCTGGTTAAAAAGTTCCGCTTCCTCGCTGGCGAGGGCGTGTAGAATGTGTTCGGTCGCTATGTAATTCTGGTCGCGCTTTCTCGATTCATTAAGCGCAACATCCAAAACCCGCTGACCGCTTTCGCTAAATTTATCCTTATATGCCTCTATATCTGCCATAAAACTCCAAAAAATTTATTTATGAAAACGTTTGCCTGTTTTGATGCCGATTTCGGAAACGCCGTTGCGCCTCGATTCTGGTTTCATCTTATCACTTTGTCGCGCGGGTTTGTAAAGAATAAACCGCGAATTGAAACATCAATTTTGGTTTCACAGATTTATTAATTAAAATGAATGAAATTTTATTGTCCGGCTCGTCCTCGAACGCCAAGAGCGATTGCAGATCGAAACAGACGATTTTAATGTGTATGCTTGTTAAATGAGGAGTTTGGAAATTTATAATGAAAGGTGTTGTTTTAGCTGGCGGACTCGGAAGTCGCCTGCATCCGTTAACAAAAGTCACTAACAAACATTTGCTGCCCGTCTATGATCAGCCGATGATTTATTACCCGATTAAGACTCTCATTAACGCGGGCATTGGCGACATAATGATTGTCACAGGCGGAAATTCAGCCGGTGATTTTCTCAAGCTGCTCGGCAACGGCAGAAATTTCGGCTTAAAGCATTTGAATTACACTTATCAGGAAGGCGAAGGCGGCATCGCCGACGCGCTCTCGCTCGTCCGGCATTTTGCCGAGGACGAACCGATTTGCGTCGTCCTCGGCGACAATATCATCGAGGGGAACATTCTACGCGCCGCCGAAGATTACAAAAGACAGGGCGCGGGCGCCAAGATTCTGCTCAAACGAGTTCATGACCCGAACCGTTTCGGCGTTCCCGAACTCGACGGCGACCGCGTTCTGCAAATCGAGGAAAAACCGGCGAATCCGAAATCGGAGTACGCGGTCATCGGCATTTATTTTTACGACGCGGGCGTTTTTGATATTATCGAAACCTTAGAACCTTCCGGGCGCGGCGAATTGGAGATTACCGATGTCAATAATCATTACATCAATCAAGGCACGATGACGTGGAACGAACTCGACGGCTGGTGGACCGATGCCGGAACATTTGAAAGTTTGCTGCACGCCACGAATTTGGTGGCGGAAACTGGCGCAAATAATTTGGAGGTGAAAAGTGCAAACGCAACCGATTAAAAAAGAAATCTTTAAAAAAGGCAAAATTCAAGACGTGGTTATTTACCCGCTGAAAAAATTCGTGGACGAGCGCGGCTGGCTGTGCGAGCTTTTCCGGCACGACGAAATCAACGAAGAATTTTATCCGGCGATGGCGTATATCTCGGTGACTGAGCCGAATATGCAGCGAGGTCCGCACGAACACGTCGAGCAAGCCGATTTGTTTTGCTTTCTCGGCGCGTCGAATTTCAAACTGCGGATGTGGGATAACCGGACGGATTCGCCGACCCACCAAAACGTGATGACGCTGTTTGTCGGCGCGGACAATCCGCAAGCCATTATTATTCCGAAAGGCGTCGTCCACGCTTATAAAAACATCGGCTCGGAAAAAGGCGTGGTCATCAATTGCCCGAACCGGCTTTATATGGGCGCGGGCAAACGCGAAGCGGTTGACGAAATTCGTCACGAAGACGACCCCGACTCGATTTTTCGGATAGACGACTAATGTAAAATCCAATGTTTCTTTTTAACTTTGGCGGTTTTAGCCATTGTTTCGATTGCTCTGCCGAAATTGTCTCGCAAAAGAAAAAGAATAATTTTCTGAAAATAAGAAATAAATAGACGCGCCGCAAAAATTCTGTTAGATTCCCAAATAGACATTCTTTCAAGTTTTTATCGTCCAGACAGTTGCTGAAAAACAATTTATATTAGTCGTCTTCTTTTTTAATTGCGGGATGAAAAAAGATTCGCTTTCGACGACAATTTTTAAGCAGTCGGGAAATGCTTCTTCTTTGTTTGAAGTTAAGAACGGAGTGCGCCCGATTAAGTCGAAAAGACTTTCAGAAGAAAAGTTTTCGGAAATTCTTCTGCAAATCCGCGAGAAACTAAACGAGGGATTGTCGAGCGCGGCAGAGAAAATCATTGTCGAAATGCTTGCCCAATACTCGCACACTTCGGAAAATCAAGCCAAACTCACGCAGCTTCTCGCTTACGCATACGAAACTCAGGGTCGTTATAAAGAATCGCTCGAAGTCATCGAACGCTATGACGACGAAGAACTTTTAAGCGAAATCAATCTGGAAACGCAAATCGGCGTGATCACGCAGCTCGCTATTTCTTTTAACAACGCGAACGATTACCCGAAAGCCGTCGCCTTACTCAACTACGCTCTGGATGAAGTGACGACAGGCAATCTCAGCCAATTGTCCGGAGAAATTTACGTCGCTTTCTCGCGCGTTTACCGTAAGCTCAACGAATGTCCGATTTCCCGCGACTATGCCGAAAAAGCGCTTGCTTATTATCGCGAAAACGGTGATTGGCGCGGAATGGCGGAAAGTTACCAAGCCGTTGCGTTGTCGTACCATCAGGAAGGCAATAGCGAAAAATCACTGGAGTTTTTCGAGCTGGCGGTAAAAATCATCGGCTCGCGCAGCGCGCCGTTTCTGTTGGGGAAAATTTATTCTGATATGTCGGGCGCCTATTGGTTTCTGCGCCGCCCGCACGACGGCATCTCCTGTCTGGAGAAATCCATCAAATTTTTCGAGCAGACCGAACATAAAGTCCAAGCGACCGCTGCCTACAATAATCTCGGCTTGCATCTGGTAATGCGCGGCGAATGGACAAAAGCCGAAGCCGCCTACCGGCGCGCTTTGCAATTGGCGACCGAAGCCAATCACGTTCACGTCGCCGGTATTCTCGACTCGTTAGGCGAACTGAAAATTCTGCGCGGCGAATTCAAAGAAGCCCAGGAATTGCTCGAACGCAGCGTTGCTTTAGCCGAAGAGCGCAAAAAAGAGTGGTATGTCATTCAATCGCTCAGAAATCTGTCGCGCTCGTTGCTGGCGCAGGGCAAACTCACTGAAGCGAAAGAGACGGCGCAGGAGACAATCAAACTTTGCCGTCGAATCGGCGAGCGTCAAATCGCTAATATGGCGAGCTTAGTTCTAGCGGAAGTCTGTCTCGAGGAAAAGAACTTCTCCGAGTGCGAAGGTGAACTGGCGGCAATTGAGGAAACCGACCCGTCATCGGATTTCTTCGTGCTGGGCAACATTCAGCGAATTCGCGGTCTGCTGTCTCTGGAAGAAACGGACGAGGAGTTAGCCGTTCATCATTTCAGCCGCAGTTTGACGATTTTCGAAGCGGCAGAAGATGTCTATCACACGGCTCTGGCGCATTATTTAATCGGCAAAACGCTCGCCGTTCTACAGCCCGACCGCGCTGCTAAAAACCTGCTTGCCGCCCGGAGTACCTTTCAGAAACTCGGAGTCGGTTGGCTCTTTGCCGAAACCGAAAAAACGCTTCATAAATTAAAAACCGTCGAGCCGCCGAAAAAGCGCCAATCAAGCGTCGGCTCGCAGCTTTTTATGCTGCGGCTGGCGGAAGCGACCGCTTCGCGCGAGCTTTTGTTCCGCGAACTCGTCGCCATTTTGCAGCAGGAAAGCCGAGCGCAGAAAATCATCATCGCCGAGCCGGGCGACCGGAAAAGACTTTTTCCATTTATCACGCACGGCTATGTTCCGAACGAAAGTATGGGACTCGTCGCCAAACTTCAGGAAGCGCAGCAGAAAAACGATTTGGATAATTTCGCCAAAACCAAAAATCTGTATGTTTTTCATCTTCGCGCGCCGAGCGCTGCGCCCGCTTTTCTAATCGTCGCGCCGCGCGCCGGAGCGACTTTAAATGACGGCGGCTCGTTGCAGCCGCTGCTTCGCGTCGCCGAACTCGGAATGGATGTCTGCGCGCTGCGCGACAAAGATAAGTTTCAGTATGCGGAACAGGAGGCGAGCCAGTTTACTTCGAGCAGTTTGATGCCCGGATTTATTCACTCTTCGCCCGCGATGACCGCGCTCGTCGAAGAAGTCTATAAAATTCGTTCCTCAGACGTAACCGTGCTTGTAACGGGCGAATCAGGAACCGGCAAAGAACTCGTCTCGCGTGCGATTCACACGATTTCCAATCGCAAAGATAAAGTTTTCGTACCGTTTAACTGCACCGCCGTGCCGAAAGAGTTAGCCGAAGGTCATCTGTTCGGCTACAAAAAAGGCGCGTACACCGGCGCGACCGGCGATTCGCCCGGTATGATTCGCGCGGCGGATGGCGGAACTTTGTTTCTCGATGAAATCGGCGATTTGCCGCTCGACGTGCAGCCGAAATTATTGAGGTTTTTGCAAGAAGGCGAAGTGCAGCCGCTCGGCGAAAAACGCCCGATCAAAGTTGACGTGCGAATTATCGCCGCGACGAATATGCCGCTCGAAGAAAAAGTCGCCGACGGCAGTTTCCGCGAAGATTTGTATTACCGCCTGAACGTGATTCGCCTGCGCGTCCCGCCGCTCCGCGAACGCCGCTCGGAGATTCCGCCGATGATAAATTATTACATCAATCATTACTCAGCCAGATTCGGCAAACGCGACATAAACGTCACGCCGCAAACGACTGATTTGCTGATGGTCTGCGATTGGGCGGGCAACGTGCGGCAGCTTTGCAACGAAATTCAACGCATCGTCGCGCGCGCCGAAGACGGCGAAAAAATCACGCCCGAACATCTTTCGCCCGATTTAAAGCGAAGCGCGAAACCGATTGCCTCTTACCCGGAAAACGGCAACGTCCGTCCGATTGCTTCTTACGACAGCCAGTTCGCGTCTTTCAACGTCGGCTCAACGAGCGGAACGCTCGAAGAAGCCGTCTCCGAACTCGAAACGCAGATGATCAAAAACGCGCTCGCCCGCCATCGCTGGAACATCTCGCGCGTGGCTAACGAACTCGGCTTGACCAGACGCGGGCTTTATATGAAAATCGCCCGTTACGGAATCGAGAAAGCCGCCTAGAATTGCAAATTGTAGATTACAGATTGTTCGGTAATTCCGTCTGCGAATTTGCGGTTTGAAATCCGAAATTGCAGATACAAATACTCAAGCCCATCAACATAAAGAAAACCATCGCCACTTCCGCGTCGCCGAGATTGAAATGCACCAGTCCGCTTGCGGTAAATCCGACGAGTCCGCCGAAACTTCCCAAGACGATTCCAGCTTCGCGCCAATTCAACGCTGAATCTGACGCTCGAAATCTTAAATGACGCACTAGTATCGTTCCGTAAATCCACAAAACCCAGAACCATAATAACAGTCCGGGCAAACCGCGTTCGACCAGAAGCTGCAAAGGCGTCGAATGAAAATGCCCCATCGGCTTTCCGTCATTATCGAATAAATTCCATTCGTTGATGTAACGCTTGGTCGAATCCATTCCCACGCCGAGCGTGAGATTTCTGGCGTCGCGCGTCCACAAATCGAAACCTTTACGGTAAAATGTCAGCCGGTCTTTAATCGAGTTATCGTTCAAATCGAAGAACCCGACCTGCCGGCTCTGTTGCAAAAAGAACAGCCCGATCAAAGCAATCGGCAAAATTATCGCCGCCGAAACGAAGATCATTTTGCGGTTGCCGATGAGCAAAATTATCACCGCCGCCGAAATCAAAAATGCGAGCTGCGAAGCGCGCGTCACGGTCAAAAGCAGTGCGAACGACATTCCGGCGAGGCAAACAGTCAAGAGCGACGCGGCGACGCGGCGACGCGGGGACGCGGGGATTCGATGCTCGAATTGATTTTTTCTCTCGGTGTTTCCGCGTCTCTTTCCCACTAATGCGGCGATGAAAAGCCCAAAGGTAAGCGAGGCGACGAGCTGCAAGACTTCGGCGAAAGTCGTGTAGTGTCCGTAAAAACCGGCTGAACGCCAGTTGCGGCTGCGTTTCCAGTCAGAGACGCCGAGCCGTTCGAGCGCGCCCGCGCCGCCGAGCAAATCGGTGCGTTTAACCGTTACCTTGAAATAATAATCCGGGCGGTAAACAAACAGTTCGGTCGCTTCGTTTTCCTGCATTTCCGCAATCAAATCGTTGGGCGTTTTGATTTTCCGTTCGTTCGCTTTGAGCAGCGTGTCGCCGTTTATCAAGAGAGCCTTCGACAAAGGACTTTGCTGCGCCGCGCCGACGATTTCCACGCCGCGCCCGATGATTCTTTCAACGGGTGTCCAGACGACGCTGACCATTGTTGACGTAATGATTGCAAAGGCGAGAAAAACGACGGCGCGTTTTGTTTTGACGACATTGACAACGTAATAAAAAATCAGAAAAAGCGCGACGTTGCGGAGCTTGTCGAGCGAAGTCAAAGGGTCGTAGGAAAAAATCGAAGTAATGATTGACCAGGCGAAAAACACCCACAGCGCAACGTCGAGCGGCGTGCGGACAAGAGGCGGGCGCGGTTTGAAAAACATCCGCACGACCCAAATAAACATTCCCGTTAGCCAAGCGATTTGCGTGGCGGCAATCGAATGCGGCGCGCAGACAAACATCAGAATCATAAAAACAAACGCCGCGCGCTCCATCCAACGAACAAAATTGTTTTCAACTTCGATGGCGGCTAGACGGTCAAGTTTTTCAAGAAAGTTACGCATAAAATTTTAGTTATTTAACCACGAAGCGGCGCGAAGTTTCCATTTGCCCGTCTTCGCCGGTCGCGGGCGCGGTCTAAAGCGCAGCGAAACGTTACAAATGACGAACGGAAAATGATAAATTTGAGTTCTCTTTTGAATGGTGAAAATTAAAGGAAAAAATTATGCTCGAAACCGATTTGAATCTAACCGCCGAAATCAAACTTTATTATGATCTTTTCATTCCCGAAAAACAGGACGCGCCCGCGCCGCTGCTGCTGGCGGTTCACGGCTACGGGGCGCACAAACGCTATATGATGCGCGAGGCGCGCGCGGTTGCGCCGGATGATTTCATCGTCGCTTCGATTCAAGCGCCGCACCAGCATTACCGCCCGACCGATGACGGCTATCGAGTTGGTTTCGGCTGGCTGACCGATTATAAATCCGACGAGTCGGTTCGGCTGCATCACAGTTTCGCGCTGCGGTTGATTGAGAATTTAACGGAAAAAAATTTGATTAACAAAACCCAGATTTACCTGTTTGGATTTTCGCAAGCCTGCGCGCTGAATTTTCGTTTTGCTTTCACTTACCCGGAAGCGGTGCGCGGCATCGTCGGCGTGTGCGGCGGCATTCCCTCGGATTTGGACGACAACGAGATTTATAAAAATTTGGAGGCTGAGGTTTTGTATCTTTACGGCGACGCAGACGAGTTTTATCCGCTCGAAAAATTTCAGACGTTCGAGCGCAAGCTAAAAAATGATTTGCCGAATTTTCAATCGAAACGATACGCGGCGAAACACGAAATTACCAATGAAATGCGTGAAGATATGAAGGTTTGGTTCAATAATTTAATAGATAAGAAGTAAAATTCGGCTGTGTCTCCTGCTGCCCATTCAGTTGATTTTTAATTTTCTAATCTCGACTTGTCCTTGGATTTCAACGGGCAAAATCAAATTCGGAGACATTTCGCCCGCTTCGTTTTTAACGACTTCGATTCGTAAATCTTCGGGCTTCAATGAGTCTAAAATTGAACGCGCGCCGTATAAAACGACGCTGGCGGTTTTGTTTCCGGCGTCGGTTTTAGCAGGGACGGTGAACATTCTTTCGATGCGGTTTTCGCCGATGACAAAATTTACGTCAACCGCCGGGTCGAGCAAAGTAACTTTCGGATTGACGATGTTGAGCGCGACCTGGCGGACGGCGAAATCTTCGCGCCGGTTTTCGAGACTGATTTTTTCGGTCGAGACAAAATCGAGCGATTTGATGAAACTTTCGGGTCCGCGCACGCGCACTTTGGCGGGCAAAACCGTGCGGCTGTAAATCTCGTGATTTTCGGGGAGCGCGCCTTCGGTTTCGGCTCTGACCGTTACATCGCGCTCGGCGACCGCTTCGAGTTTGACGGCGATTCTGTTCGGCTGAATTTCTTCGAGGCGCACGCCGGTCGGCAGTTCGAGCGAAACGTTTTGCGGCGCAATCTGCACCGTCCGCTCGCCCGCCTGCACATCGGTCAAATCGAGCGACACCACCAAATCGCGTAGATTAAGCTGTTCGATTTTGCGTTTGTCGCCAGTAATGTCCAGATCAACTTCCCGCACCGGCGAATTAGTAATTTCGATGTCGTTCGAGACGCGCAAATTCAGCGGTATGTTTCTCAGGCGAACTGTTACGGGCGCGCGAAGCCCGGTGACGCCGAGCCAGAGCGTAATGGTAATGAAAAGCGCGACGGCTTTGATCAGCCAATCTTCCAGAAAGACGCGCCGCAGCAATCGGCGGAAGGAAAATTGCCCGTCGTCTCGTTGTGAAAAATTGTTTGGCGAAAAAGCCATTTGTTCTTCATCCTTCGTCCTTTGTCCTTTGTCTTTCGCATTGTTCGGTTAGACTCGACTATTACCCGACAAATACGAAGGACAAAGGACAAAGGACGAAAGACTTTTTTAAACAACCGTAATTTCCGTCTCCGATTCTTTCATCGTCTTCGTCGGCTCGCGTTTTTTTTCGGTGACGGAAATTTCCATCGCGCCGAGCAGCAGAGCGCGCAAAGCGGTCGTGTCCAAATTGCGCCGCATCGCACCGTTTTCGACGAACGTAATCAAACCCGTCTCCTCCGAGACGACGACCGAAACCGCGTCCGAACCTTCGGTGACGCCGATTGCCGCGCGGTGACGTGTGCCGAGTTCGCGCGAGACGCCGGGATTTTTCGTCAGCGGCAGAAAAACCGACGCGGCGGCAATGCGTTCGTTTTGGATAATGACAGCGCCGTCGTGCAGCGGCGTTGACGGATTGAAAATCGTCACGAGCAAATCATAGCTGAGTTTGGCGTCGAGCGTCACGCCCGTGTCAATCAAATTTCGCAAGCCGACATTGCGCTCGACGACGATCAGCGCTCCCGTCTTTTCCGACGCTAAAGTAGTCGCCGCTAGCACGACTTCATCGTAAATCGTTTCGCCGAGCTGTCCGCGAGTGCGGCGCAAAACGGGAAAACGCAGGCGGTTGCCGAAATAAATCAACGCCTGCCGAATTTCCGATTGAAACAAAACGATGATAATCAGACCGATATAAAAAAAAGCGGAACGCAGCACGAATTCGAGCGTCGCCAAATCCTGCGCGACCGCCAGCCAATAAAGCAGCGCGAGCAGAACCATTCCGACGACCGTCGGCACGGCGCGCGTTCCGCGCAGCAGTTTCAGCACGACGTAAACAATGACGAATACCAGCGCGATGTCGAGCGCATTTCTTAAAGTCGGTAAATAATCATTGAGATATTCGAGCATTTCCTTCCAAGCCGATTGATTTTTTCGTGCCGTTTTCAAGAATACCATAACAATTTTCGGGCGCGAATTGTTCGTTGAAAAGATAGAAAGTGAAAAAGTGAAAAAGTGAAAAAGTGAAAAGTAAAGCGTCCGAAAAATTTCTCGCCGGTTAGAAAAAGTAATCTTAAATAAAGGACAAGAACTTTTTCACTTTTTCACTTTTTCACTTTGCTTCGGCTTTGCAAAAATCCGACGAGGTTGCCTTGCGCGTCAATCACTCCGAGCGCGCCGATGCCGTTTTCGTTCATTAATTCTCTGGCTTCGGCGAGCGGCGTGTCGGTTTCGACGAAATAATCCGGCGTAATCGGACGCATCACTTGGCGGATTTTGGTTTTCGCCCAATCTTCGCGCGGCAGCGTTTTCAAATCTTCCAAGGAGAGAATGCCGTAGAGCTGGCGGTTTTCCGCGACGGGAAAAATCGTTCGGCGGTGCAGGGACAAAATGCGGTCAACGAAATGCAGAACGTCAATGTCGGGCGCGACGGAGACGGGCAGCTGCATCGCGTCTTCGACGATTTTTCGTTCGGAATTTCTGACTTCCCGAATGATTCCCGTCGCCGCGTCGTAAAGAAAAAGCCCGACGAGAATCGTCCAGAAGCCAGTGAAAAAATCTGCCTGCACCAAAGCGACGACAATGCCGAAAGCGAAAAAAACCGCCGCGATAACTTGCCCGCAGCGTCCGGTCAAAACAGTCGCTTCGTTCAAATCCGTGCCGCGCCGCCAGAGATAAGCGCGAAGAACTCTGCCGCCGTCAAGCGGGTAACCGGGAAACATATTAAAAACCGCGAGCAGAAAATTCAGCAGACCGAGCGTGAAGAAAAGCCGCGCGATGATGTCCGCGCCGAACGAGTTAAACGCCGCCATCAAAGCGATGAAAACGAGCGCGAGCAGAAAACTCGCCGCCGGTCCAGCCACGGCGATGCGGAATTCGGCGCGCGGCGTATCGGGCGCGTGCCGAAAACGGGTCAAACCGCCGAACGGATGCAAACGAATTTCCAAAACCTCGATGCCTTCCATCCGCGCGGTGACGGCGTGGGCGTATTCGTGCAGAAAAATCGAAGCGAAAAAAACGAGCGTCGCGGCGAACCCGAAAACAAAACTCGCCAGATGGTTTTGCAGTTCGGGCTGAATGCCGCTGCCCGTAATCCAGCTCATCAACGCCAGCACCAGAAACCAGCGATAATCCACGCGCACGGGAATGCCAGAGACGTGCGCGATGACGAGTTGGCGTTTGAAAAATTCGAGATACCGCATCTGCTAAAATTAAACCACAAAATTAACCGATGCCGAAAGAGATTTTTGGCTAGCGCGAATTCGTGTTCTCAATCAACACAATTAAATTTCGCAGACAGCAAAAAAGAGCAGAAAAAATCTTTCTGCTCTTTTTTAATCTAAATTTGGAGCTGCCAAAATCTCTAAGCCTCGTAGGAAATTTCAGCGTTCTGCAGAACGTGGAGTTCAGTGCGCGAAACTTTTTCGAGCAGTTCCGGCTCGTCGAACATTTTCAGAAGTCCGCGCACGGTGGCGTAACGCGGTTCGTCCGAAACGATAACCGACAAATTGACGAAGTTGCGCAAGTATTGGTCTATGCCGTAGAGCAAGGCTCCGCCGCCGGTTAAAATAATGCCGCGGTCGTAGATGTCCGCCGCCACTTCCGGGCGCAATTCGGTTAATGTGTCGGCGACGACCTGCGCGACGCGGCGCACGATGCCTTCGACGACCGGATAAATTTCGCCGACGGTGATTTCGACCGCGCTCGGGCTGCCCGTCTGCACGTCGCGCCCGCGCACGACGTATGTTTTGTCAATTTCTTCGGGCAGATAAGCGGTGGCGAATTGCGCTTTGATGTTCTCGGTCGTTTCCTCGCCGACCTGCAATCCGCGATGTTTTCTGAGATGATTTGCCAGCGCCAGATTTATTTCGTCGCTGCCGATGCGCTCCGAACGCGAATGAACGATTGTGCCTTTGGCGACAATGGCTATATTGGTCGTTCCCGCGCCGATGTCAATGACGGCTGAGGCGCGTTTGTCCTGCGCCGAAACGCCGGCGCCGAACGCCGCCGCCAAGCCTTCTTCCATCATATAAACTTTGCCGATGTGCGCGTCTTCCGCCGCGTTCATCAGCGCGCGCTGTTCGACGTGCGTTACTTCGCCGAGCATACTCATCACGGCTTGCAGCGACATTTGTGAGCCGCCGGATTTCGATTTTTTGACGAAGTGCGCGAGCATCTTCTTCGTGCGCTCGAAATCGGCGACCACGCCGCCCGAAAGCGGCGCCACAACGGTCACGTCGCGACCTTCGCGCCCGCGCATATCGAACGCTTCCTGACCGAAGGCGACCGTCTCGCCGGTTAATTCGTTGACGGCGAGAACCGACGGTTCATCCAACACGATGTCGCGTCCCTTGACGGCGATAATCGTGTTGGCAGTTCCCATATCAATCGCCATCGAATCGGTAACAAGTTTTTTTAACGACGAAATTCCCATCATAAGGGCTGTTTTCCTGTTTCAAATACGAATTTACAAAACTCTCGGTTCGGGAAAAAACCTAAACTATCAGAGACAGCTAATTTTAGCTCAATTCCATTTTACCTCAAACAGCGAGACGGATTGAAGACGATTTTTTACCGTCAAAGATTCGTGCGGCAAAAACGTAAACGAATCGCCGCCGCTGCGCGCTGTCGCTTCGCTAACCAAAATTTGTCCGCCGACTGCCGTTGATTCGAGCCGCGAAGCCAAATTAACCGTGTCGCCGATTGCCGTGTATTCCGAACGCTGCTCGGAACCGACATAGCCGACCGTCGCCACGCCCGTATGCAGACCGATGCCGACGCTGATTCGGCTGAATCCTTCGGATTCAAGTTGCTCGTTCAAAGTTTTCAACCGCCGCTGCATCGTAATCGCCGTCCTTAAAGCGTTTTCAGCGTCTTCGGGCGTCGCGTTCGGCGCGCCGAAAATTGCCATCAAACCATCGCCGATATATTTATCGAGCGTTCCGCCGTGCGCGAAAATTATCTCGCTCATTTGACTGAAATACCGGTTCAGCAGACCGACGATTTTTTCCGGATTTTCTCGCTCCGAGAGCGCTGTAAATCCGCGAATGTCGGCGAACAGAATCGTTACCGTTTGATTAACGCCGCCCAATTTGAACGAATCGGGATTGTTCAAAATCTGTTTGACGACGTATTCGGGCATAAACCGGGCGTAATTTGCTCGCGCGATTTCTTCATGCGCCAGACGCTTGTGCGCTTTGACGGTTTCAACCACCATCGCCGCCTGCGCCGCGACCGCGCTGATGAGTTCCAAATCGTCGGGCGAAAAGGCGGCAAATGGGTCGAAACGGTCGGCATAAATTACGCCGTGGACGTTCGATTCGGTTATCAAAGGAGCGCAGATGGTCGAGCGCACGCCTTGCAGAACGATTGATTCTGCGCCGTCGAACTGCGCATCCGCGCGCGCGTCCTGCGACAGCAACGCGACTCGCCGGCGCATCACTTTCTGCGTGATGGTGCGCGAAATCGTCAGCTTATCGGTTGAATTTTCAAGATTCCGGTCGCGCGCCCGAACCGCAATCGGATACAAGCTGTAATCCAAAATTTTGCCGTCCAACGTTTCGTCGGCGAGCAGCGCGACGACTCGTTCGGCGGGCGTTCCGCGAAAAATTAAATCCGTCGCGCGGGCGAAAATTTCTTTCAAGTCAAAAACCGTGCCGAGCGTTTTGCTCATCTCGTAAAGCAAATCGAGAGCCTTCGCCTTGCGGCGCAAATCCTTAAGTTCATCGGGCGTGGCGATTTTCGTTTCGAGAGACAAATTCGACCGCTGCCCGATAATTTCGCTGGCGGAGATTTGCATCTGCGTGTGTCCGAGCGGCTGGTCGTCGTATTTAACGCCGCCGGGAGCCGCTTCCGTCGCACCGCCGCTGCTCGGCAAAATTGCTGCCCGAGTTTTTTCGGCGGACGGCGGCGCGGGAGCTTTCACCGAATTGCTTTTTTCAAAAATCAATTTGCTCTCGCCAATGATTATCTGATCATTCGGTTCAAGAATCTTTTCGAGCCGCGGCACGTTATTGACAAAAACGCGGTTGACGCTGCGGTGAACTTCGCCGCCCGCCTCGAAACCGTCAACAATTTTAATTTCGCCGTTCTCGGCGACGACGTGCGCGTGGCGGCGCGAGACGCGGCGGTCGTTCAGCACGATGTCGTTGTCTTTGGCTCGCCCGATATTATAAATCGCGCCGGGAAGCAGATTGACTTCCCAGCTTTTGCCGCTCGCGTCGGTGATTTTAAGAATTGCGTTCACGAATTTAAATGGTTGAAACTGTGTTATTCTACTAGAAAAATTCAAAGTGAAAAAGAGAAAAGTTCAGTGAGGTTTAAAAGCGAAACGCGGAAGCGTGAAAAAGTTTTTGCTTTCTACTGATAGGCGTTTTTGATTGCAAGAGTTTTCGGCAATTAACCGATTGCCAATATTCATTCTTCATCTAATCAAACAGGCTTTTTCACTTTTGACCTTTTTCACCTTTAAATTTTATTGCCTTATGATTTATTTCGACAACAACGCCACGACGCAAATCGCGCCGGAAGTTTTCGACCGGATGAAACCATATCTGACCGAATTTTACGGCAATCCGTCGTCCGCTTATAATTTCGGGCGCGACGTGCGAACCGCGATTGAAACAGCGCGCGAAAAAGTTGCCGAACTGCTCGGCGCGCCGGACGCGAGCGAAATCGTTTTTACCTCGGGCGGAACCGAATCGAACAACTGGGCGGTTTTCGGAACGCTCGAAGCCAATCCAAGCAAAAAACACCTCGTCACGACTGGCGTCGAACACGAAGCCGTGCGCCGGGTTTGCGAGAAATTACAGAAACACGGTTTTGAAATAACCTGGCTCGGCGTCAGCGAAGAAGGTTTTTTAGATTTGCAGGAACTGAAAAATTCTTTGCGCGAAGACACGGCAATCGTGTCCGTCATGCTCGCCAATAACGAAACGGGAATTCTGTTTCCGGTCGCGGATGTTGCCCGCATCGTCAAAGAAAATTCCGACGCGGTTTTTCACGTTGACGGCGTGAACGCAGTCGGCAAAATTCCGGTAAATTTAAAGGAAACCGAAATTGATTTGTTCTCGATTTCCGGTCATAAATTTCACGCGCCGAAAGGCATCGGCGCGCTTTACGTCCGAAGCGGCGTTAATTTGCCGTCGCTTTCCATCGGCGGCGGTCAGGAATCGGGCAGACGCGCCGGAACCGAAGCCGCGCATCAAATCGTCGCGCTCGGCGCGGCGGCTGATTTGGTCAAAGATTTTTCGGCGATGCGTCAGGTTGTCGCCTTGCGAGACAAATTGGAAAACGAAATTTTGGATAAAATTCCAAATTCTCATTTGAACGGAACGCGTGATTCAAAGTTTCGTCTGCCGAATACGGCAAACATTTCCTTTGAAAATATCAACGGCGAAACGATTTTGGCGAAATTGAACGACGCGGGCGTCTGCGTTTCGACCGGTTCGGCTTGCAACTCGGACGCGCATATCGCTTCGCCTGTCTTGCAGGCGATGAACGTTCCGTATTCCCAAGCGATGGGCGCAATTCGTTTTTCTCTGGGAAGATATAATACTGAAGCGGAAGTTAATTTTGTGTTGGAAGTTTTGCCGAAAATTGTTAAAGAATTGAAAGAAATGTCACTATAGATTCTTTTTAGTTAAACCGCAGCTTTTGGCGTAGATTCTCGATACGGTGAAATTATTTCAATGCTGTCAGGAACAATTAGATAGTTTTTCTCGCCATATTTGCCGTAGATTTTTTTGACTGTTCCAATAATTCTAACATCTATTTCTCGGTAATATGGCTTACTAATTCTTAAAGTTTTTTGAAGTTTTTTGAAGTCTTTTAATTCCAAAAAAGTAAAATGAATTTCACTGCCCGTTTGATTACAGTCAATCGAATGTAAAACATTCTTGCGGGTAACCGACGCATAAACAGTCGCTTTAGTCATTATCCATTTGCCATTGTAATTATCAGGAAAATCATCAAGTCGGCAAACGCTTACTTCTGTTGGGAAAATTCTACAAGCTATTGTTTCGTTATCACCAGGAACTTCAATTTAAGGTATGCACGTAAAATAAAAATTCCAACAAACAAAAGCGCTAATTCCAAAGATAAACGTAAATAGAGCAGTCAGTATTTTGATTGAAAGTTTCATTTTTGCTTTTTGAGTAGCGTAAAATTTGGTTTTAGTTGCTTTCGGCGAAAAATAATATAAATCTCATTTGAACGTCACGCGCCGATAAATTTCGCCGAGCGTTATCGTCAATTCGACTGATTGAAATTCAATCGCTTCGTCGGTGTTCTCGTGATTAAAATAATAAGTTATCCAGCGCCCGTCGGATTGGCGGCGATGAATCTCGACCAGCATTTTCTTTTGTTCAACGACGACGTATTCCTGAACGCTCGGCATTTGCTGATAAAAAAGCAATTTCTCGCGGCGGTCAATCTCCTGCGTCGCGGGCGAAAGAACTTAGACGATTAAAACCAGCTCGTTGCGAAAATACGGATTTTCCGGGTTCTTTTTGCACGAAACCAAAACGTCCGGGTAATAATAAACGTGCGGGCTAACGCGCACTTTTATATCGCCCATAAAAGGTTCGCACGGCGAGTTCCGCAAATGATTGAACAAAGCGGCATAAATACTCCCGACAATTCGATTATGATTGTCGCTCGTGCCAGCCATCGCGTAAACTTCGCCGTAAACGTATTCGTATTTGACCGGGCTTATTTCTTCGCCCGCCAAATAATCTTCGACGCTGATTTTCGTTTTTAATTTTGCCAACCCCGTAATTTGTAGATTGTAATTCTTTATTCCTAAATCGTAAATGAACTTGGCGATAAATCCGCCGCAAAGATTTTCCACCTGTGGAAAACTTTTTCACAATCGTTTCGCCTCGTTTTTCAGGCGATGAAAAAAAGATGAATTAGAAAACTTTTTGCCGCTTCGTCTCGTAATCAAACGAACAATTCCATAAAAATTTCGGAGCAAAAATTATGATTAACAAAATAAACTTACGATTTGTTCTGTCGCTGTTCGTTTTAGTTTCGATTTTTACCGTTTCGCTGCCATCCGGCGTCGCGGCGCAAACGGCGGTCAAACAAACCGTTGCGACGGATTTGCAAAAAGCCGTCGCTGCAATCGAAGAAAAAACCGAAGCGCGCCGGAAAGAACTGGGCATTCCGGGAATGAGTTTGGCAATCGTCAAAGACGGCGAGATTATTTTTATGAAAGGCTTCGGTTACAAGGACTTTGAAAAGAAAATTCCCGTCACCGCCGACACGCAGTTCGCCATCGGTTCGTCGTCGAAAGCGTTCACCGCGCTGTCGGTTTTGATGAGTCAGGACGAAGGCAAATTATCGCTCGACGACAGCCCGAAAAAGTATCTGCCGTATTTCAAAATCAATGACGCGGAGATTGACAAAAACATCACCGTCCGCGATTTGATGGCGCATTCGTCCGGCTTGAACCGCACAGATTTGGGCTGGATTACGGGGAAACTCACGCGCGAGGAAATCATCCGCGTTGCGGGCGAAGCCAAACCGATGGCGAAGCTGCGCGAAAAGTTTTTCTATCAAAACGTGATGTTCGTCACGGCGGGCGAAATCGTCTCGAAAGTGCAGAAACAGCCGTGGGAAAAATTCGTCCCCGAAAGAATTTTCAAACCTTTGGGAATGACGAACAGCACGATGTCGCTCAAAGAAATGCAGAAAACCAAAGATTATTCGTTCGGCTACGAATACAATTTCGACACGAAGGCGACCAGAAATCTTCCGCTTCGAGACATTGACGAAATTGCGCCCGCCGGTTCGATAAATTCCTCGGCGCGCGATATGACGCAGTGGCTGAAATTCGTTTTGAATCGCGGCGAATTGAACGGCAAAAGATTAGTCTCCGAAAAAGGCTACGACGAATGGACGAAACCGCAAATGAAAATCGCCGGCAAATCCGCTTACGGTCTCGGTTGGTTCATACGCGATTGGAACGGTTTGAAAGTCGTCGAACACGGCGGCAACATTGACGGTTTCAACGCGCTCGTGGCGACGATTCCCGAAAAGCGACTTGGTTTCGTGATGCTGACGAATGTTTCCGGTTCCGGTTTGGGTCCCGAGTTAATGCCGGTTGTTTGGGAAAATATTTTGGGCAAACCGAACGCTCCGGCAGCCGCGCCGACGAACGTGGTGATGAGCGATTTAGAGAAAGAAGCCGGAAAATATCGTTTTGAGGCGGCGGGCTTTGACGTGGATATAAAAATGCAAGACGGCAAACTCGTCGCCGTCGTTCCCGGTCAGCCGCTTTACACTTTGGAAAACGTCGGCGCGAGACGTTACAAATTAGCGGGCGCGCCCGACGGATTTTTCGTTACTTTCAAAGACGGCGAAGTCTATCTCGAACAGCCGCAGGGCAATTTCACTCTGCCGCGCGTCAAAACGGACGGCAAAACATCGGAAGTAAAATCTTCGGATGCCGCCAAAGAACTCGTTGGCAAATACCAAACGCCGGACGGCAAGGCGGCAGCGGAAATCAGAGACGTGAACGGCAAAATCTCGCTTGTCGTCGGCGAACAGCAGCCGTATGAATTAAAAGAAAAATCGAAGGATTTGTATAACGCGCCGCCTTTGCCCGATTCATACAATTTAAAGGTGACGCGCGCGGCGGACGGCAAACTCGAAGGCGTCGTGATGATTCAGCCGGAAGGCGAATTTCCGCTTAAGTTTATCGGCGCGGGCGATGCGTCAAATAAGGTGACGATGACGGTTGACGAATTGATGGCGAAGACGATTGACGCTCTCGGCGGCGATGCCAATTGGCGCAAATTGAATTCGCGCGTCACGAAATTCGACATTGATTTTGAAAATCAAGGCGTGAAAGGCACGGGGACTTCTTTTGAAAAATCCGCGAATATGTCAGCGGCGGAGATAAATTTGACGGCGCTTGGCAAACCGATTGCCGAAATCCGCGATTATTTCGACGGAACAAGTGGTGGCGAAACAACGACTTTTTCGCCCGAAGATATTTACACCGGACAGCGGCTCGAAGACGTGAAATACGAAAGCGATTTTTACGGGCTGGCGAACTGGAAAACCGAACTCAAAAAAGCGGAAATTAGAGGCACGGAAAAAGTCGGCGATGAGGAAACTTACGTCGTGAAAATCCAGCCGGAAAAAGCGAGTGAAGTCACATACTTTATTTCGACGAAAACTTTTCTGCCCGTCAAGAAAACGAGCATCATCGTCTCCAGCACATCGGCGCAAAAAACGCCGATCAGCGAAATTTTCAGCGATTACCGCGCCGTTGACGGCGTGATGATTCCGCACAAAACGACGAGTATGAATCCGGGAATGGGCGCGGTCGTCATTTACGCAAAGGAAGTCAAACACAACGTGGCGATTGATGACGCGACGTTTAAGGCGAAGGAAAAGAAAATGGCGGCGAAGAAATAAGGAAGTATAGGTTAAAAGTAGAGAACTGTTTAGCTCTGTTAGGAGCATGATATTTATAGATTCCGCGGATGATTTTGGCGAGTTCCGTAGGAACGGGGTATTTATTCTCCATTAAGAAATACCCCGTTCCTACGGAACTCGCCAAAATTAATCTCAATCTTTATAAATATCATGCTCCTAACGGAGATAAATCAAATCTCTATTCTTGAGTTATATGGGCGAAGCGGAAAGGAAAGGTAGAAAAGATCGGAAGAGCGTCCTT
>CADCUR010000199.1 GCA_902805935.1 uncultured Pyrinomonadaceae bacterium | reverse complement strand
CCAAACGCAATCCACTTTTTGTGGTCGGTTCGTCTAGGGGTCTAGGACACCGCCCTTTCACGGCGGCGACACGGGTTCAAATCCCGTACCGACTACCATCTATTTATCAATCATCAGCATCAAATTCGTGACGGTTCGCTTTGCACAACGGAAGCGAATTTTTTTATTTGGGAGACGCGGAATCTTTAAATCTTTTTCGGCGGCGCGGCGTTAAAAAATTTATGCGAATAATTTACACCACGATTTTAGTGCTGATGTTCGCCGCTTTTTCGGCGGCGGCGCAGACGAATAATGATACGGCGATGATTCTGCCGTTTGAAAATACGTCGGACAAAGCGGAATTCAATTGGGTCGGCGAAAGTTTCGCCGACGCCCTGGCTGACTTGCTGAAAGTACCGACGCTGAACGTCGTCTCGAACGACGAGCGTAAGACGATTCAGCAAAAACTTCGCGTGCCGCTGACGGTTTTGCCGTCTCTGGCGACTTCTCTGAAATTGGCGCGCGAGGGCAAAGCGACGATTTTAATCGGCGGCAAATACAATATCGTTCCGGCGCAGGGCGACACGGCGGCGAGCGTCTCGGTGACGGCGAAAATTATCCGCGTCAACGAAGGCAGATTTTTGAGCGAGGAATTTCCCGACGGCAGACGTGTCACGCGCGACATTATTTTGAACGACGCGTTGCAAAATCTGCAGACGGTTCAAGGACAGGTCGCTTACCAAATTCTCTACCAGCGCGATAAGGCGCTGCCGTTTTCGCAAAATCAATTCGTCGAATCGGCGAATAAAGTTCCGGCGCGGGCGTTCGAAGCGTATATTAAAGGTTTGCTCACATCTGAAACTGACAGCCAGCGGCGCGAGAATTATTTCAAAAACGCGATGCGGCTTTACGGCGAAGCTAAGGGAGGCGAAACTTACGCGAACGCCGCGCTCGAACTCGGTCATCTCTTTTTGAATCAGCGAAAATTTTCTGAAGCGATTGATAATTTTTCGCGCATTCAACCGGCGAGTTCGCAATTCGCCGAAGCCGCGTTTTACATTGGCTTAATACAGTGGCAGCAGAAAAATTACGAACAGGCGTTGGCGGTTCTGCGACCGCTCGCCGAAGAGTTAAAGCTGACGAGCGTTTACAACACCCTCGGCGCAATCGCGGTGCAAGCCTCGATTGCCGAAAGAAAAAATAAAGGAAAATCCGACGCCTTGTTAAAAGAAGGTCTGGAACTTTTGAAAAAAGCCTCCGAATCCGCGCCCGACGAAACCGCGTCGCGCTTCAATTACGCTTTCGCGCTGTTTTTAAACAACGATTACAAAGCCGCCGCCGCACAACTGCGTCCGATTTTGGCAGCGAGTCCGCGCGACGGCGAAGCATATTTTTTGCTGGCAAAGGCGCTGGAGAAAACGGGCGAACAGGCGACTGCCGCCGATTTTGATAATCAAGCCAGACGGTTCTTAGTCGAAAATAATCGCTACGCGAAACTCGAAAGCGGCTGGAAAAACGGCTCGGTTGACGACGTAAATTTGCGCGTGCAGCAACCGCCGCGCAAAGATTTCGTCAGCGTCGTCCTTATCAAAAAGCAAGCGACGCCGACCGCCGCGCCTTTGAACGAGACCGAAACTTTACTCGCGCAAGCCCGCACGCTTTACAAAAACGGTGGCGACGATGACGCAATGGCGGTTTTGCGGCGCGTCCTAGCGAGCGAGCCGATGAGCGCCGAAGCGTATCTGCTGCTCGGCAACATTCATCTGCGGCGCGGCGATTTGGAACAAGCCGTGAGCTCGTTGAAAACCGCTTTGTTCTGGGATAACAAATTGGTTATGGCGCACGTCGGACTTGGGAAAATTTATTTGCAGAGAGGCGATTGTTTGCAGGCGAAAAACTATACGAGTTCGGCTCTGGCGGTTGAAGCCGAGAACCAGGACGCGCTCGGCTTGCAACGCCAGGTTGAGCGATGTTCCAAATAGTGTAAGTCGAATAGTTTCAGGTTTCAGGTTTCAGGTTTCAGGTTTGAACTGTCGGAAAAGCAGTATATCTACTGAAACTCCTATATTTATTGGGCTTCAGCTAAAGTTGCAACGTGCAACGTGCAACTTACAACCTTTGAAAATCTTCTGGCACGGTATGTGCTAAATGAGAAGCGGCTAGCTTATTGAAATCGAATAAGACCCCGCCGCCAACTCTTCTCCGAGCGCAGTGTGCTATTGCGCTTGACTACCTTCCGAGCGTTCCTTCAGTTGCCCTTCCGAATTTGTGAGCCTGGTTAGAAATAGCCAGGCTCTCCTGCTTTTAAAGCCTGATTTGGCGGACGTTTCAATAAAATCAGAGGTTTCGTTCAATTTGAAATGATTTATTAAATTGTTTGCGGTGAAAGTTTCCAAATTGACTGAGTGAAATTGTTTCCGCCGGTAAATTGACAAAATTCGTCATCTCACGGGTGACAAAATTTGCACGCATTTTTTCCTGACTGTTCAAACTGAGTGAGTGTCATTCAATTTGATTGCGGGAGTGCCGATTTGACATCTCGCTCAGGTCCCTGTCGGAAAACTGCAGGCGTTTCCGG
>CADCUR010000198.1 GCA_902805935.1 uncultured Pyrinomonadaceae bacterium | reverse complement strand
TTTCGGCATTCGAAACTTGTATGCGAATATCTTTTTGGTGTCGACCTGCCTTGAGAAAATCGTCAATAAAACAGTATATTGCAAGAGTGCTATGGCACATTCGGTTATCCTCTTTTGGTTGAATTTGTTTGGCGACAAAATTCTAAAAGTGGACAATTTTTATTTCAAATATCAAATTCTATAACTGGCAACTTAGGTTAAGTAGGAGAATTTATGTCAAACAAAATCACTTCTAACTCATCGGTTCAATTCGGAACGAAAATCTTCCAACTTTTAGTTGTATTTACAATCTGCGCTTTCGCGTGTCACAACGCGGCAGCCCAAAACCGCGTCGCCGCGCCGAGCGCGACCAGCCTCGACCCGACGTTCACCGGCGGTGTGACCGAAGGCTTGAGTATGGTCTTTGCCGCCGCCGGACAAGCGGACGGCAAAATTCTCGTCGGCGGCTCTTTCGCTTATGTGAACGGCGCGCCTCGCAGAAATCTTGCCCGTCTAAACTTAGACGGTTCGCTCGACGCGACTTTTAACGCCGGCGGCGCGGGATTTGACACCGGCGACCTCCGCGATATTGTCGTCCAACCCGACGGCAAAATTTTGATTTCCGGCGCTTTCGGTTCTTATAACGGCACTCTGCGCCAGAACGTCGCTCGTCTGAACGCCGACGGAACGCTCGACACGACGTTTGATCCCGGCACGGGAGCGAACAACACGACTTTCGCCGTTGAACTGCAATCGGACGGTAAGATTCTAATCAGCGGAAATTTTACCAGCGTCAACGGAACGGCTCGCAATCGCATTGCCAGATTGAACGCCGACGGCAGCCTCGACGCGACTTTCAATCCCGGCACCGGCGCTAATTCAACCGTCTATAGTATCGCGGTACAGCCGGACGGCAAAATTCTCATCGGCGGAAATTTTACCAGCGTCAACGGAACGACTCGCGGCAGAATCGCTCGTCTGAACACCGACGGTTCGCTCGACGCGACTTTTAATTTGGGCGGCGCGGGAGCAAACGGAGGCGTTCAAGCCATCGCGTTTCAGACGGACGGCAAAATTTTGTTCGGCGGCTTTTTCCAAACTTACAACGGAACGAGCCGTAACCAGATTGCCCGCTTGAATACGGACGGAACGCTCGATTCGACATTTAATCTGACGGCTTTTCCGCCCAATCCTACGACGGGTTTGCCGACCAGTTACGTTTATTCGATCAATTTGCAGGCTGACGGAAAAATTCTCGCCGGCGGATATTACGGCTATTCCGGCAACAATGACGGGAAACCCGTCGTGCGGATTAATGCGAACGGCACGCTGGATACGACTTTTAGCGCAGGCGTCTCCAACAGTCAGGCTTACGAAACGGTTCAGCAATCGAACGGTAAAATTTTCTTGGGCGGCGGTTTCACTCAATTTGCCGAAACGGAACGAATCAAAACCGCTCAGATCAATTCAAACGGCACGCTCGACACGGCTTTTCCGGCGGTAAATTTCACCGGTTTCGCGCTCGTTCGAGCTATCGCCCGACAAGCGGACGGCAAAATTCTGGTCGGCGGCAATTTCCGAATGGCTAACGGAATTCTGCGGCGCGGAATCGCCCGCTTCAACGCGGACAGCAGCGCCGACGCCAGTTTTAATTCGACGGGTTTCGGTGCGGACAACGACGTGACTGCAATCGGCGTGCAGCCGGACGGCAAAATCGTGATCGGCGGAATCTTTGATAATTACAATGGCACGCCGCGCCGCGGGCTGGCTCGCCTGAACGCAGACGGCACGCTCGACACGACGTTTTCGACTTCCTTTATCGTCATCACCACCGAAGAAATCATTGTTCAAGCGGACGGTAAAATCTTGATAGCCGGACTTGCCAATCCCACTGGCTTTTCCAGCGCCGTCTATCGTCTGAATTCGGACGGCACACTTGACAATACATTTGAACCCGTCAACGCCACCAGCAGCGCGCAGACGATTGCCATACAGCCGGACGGCAAGATTCTGCTCGGCGGCGGTTTTACCGCTCTCAACAATACTCCTTTCAACCGCATCGGTCGTTTGAAACCGGACGGAACGCTCGATACGACGTTTAATCCCGGCACGGGAGCTAATCAAACAATTTACAAAATCGCTTTACAGCCGGACGGCAAAATTCTGCTCGGCGGGTTTTTCACGAGCTATAACGGAGCGAACCGCACCCGAATAGCCCGCATCAACTCGGACGGCAGTCTCGACACGACCTTCAATATCGGCACGGGTTTCATCGGAAGCGTTGTTTATGACATAGTCGTTCGATCCGACGGCAAAACTCTGGTCGGCGGCAGTTTCTCTGCCTATAACGGCGTGCCACGTATTAATCTCGCGCAGCTTTTACCGGACGGCAGTCTCGATTCTGCGTTCGATTCCGGTTTTTCGGCGGACGGTAGTGCTCCATATGTGTATAAATTGTTGATGCAGCCGGACGGTAAAATTTTAGTCGGCGGCAGATTCATAAATTACGCCGGAACCGCGCGCAACAGCCTTTTGCGGCTGCAATCATCAACGGCGCCACGGATAACTTTGTTTGATTTCGACGGTGACGGTAAAGCCGATCAAGCCGTATTTCGTCCGTCAAACCGCGTCTGGTATCAGCTTCGTTCGAGTTCCGGCTTTGCCGTTGCACAGTTTGGAGATTCAGCCGACCGAATTGTTCCCGCCGATTACGATGGG
>CADCUR010000197.1:28136-28444 GCA_902805935.1 uncultured Pyrinomonadaceae bacterium | reverse complement strand
GGCGTTACTCGTGAAAGAAATTTGGAAGGCGCGTTGGATAAACGTACGTTACACTTACGCTCTTCTCGCGGCGATGTGGCAGAAAAGTCCGATTGGCGATTTGATTGAATTTATCAGCAAATTTGCGAAATAATAAAAACATGAACACGATTTCAATAGATTTGCCTGAAGCGGTGTTGTTGTCTTTAGGAAAAAAGTCTGAAGATTTGGGGCGCGAAATTCTGGTGGCGGCGGTAGTGAAATGGTTTGAACTCGGAACGATTTCGCAGGGAAAAGCGGCGGAGATTCTTGAAATTTCGCGGGCGGAA
>CADCUR010000197.1:0-28126 GCA_902805935.1 uncultured Pyrinomonadaceae bacterium | reverse complement strand
CGAAAGAAGAATTAGACGGGGAATTAAGTTTTGACTAAGACGCTCATCGCCGATGCTTCACCGCTTATCGTTTTGCTGAAAAGCGATCTGGAATGTATCTTCCCCGAACTTTTTGAAGAAATTATTGTGCCTGAAGCGGTCTGGGAAGAAATTTTAGCCGGAAAGCCGAATGATATTGCCAGACAAAAACTTCCTCAACTTTCTTGGGCAAAGCGAACAGCAACCGAAATTTCAAACGAAACAATCGAAAGCTACAATCTCGGAAAAGGTGAAACCGCCGTTCTGAACCTCGCTCTGACAATTTCGGGAGCAAGGGTTTTGCTTGACGATTTCGCTGCCAGAAAATCTGCGAAAGTGTTGGGAATTCCAACTCTTGGAATTGGCGGTTTATTAATTTTAGCAAAACAGCAAAATTTGATTGCTTCGGTTATGGAAACATTGGGAAAAGTTCAAAATGCAGGTCTTTGGCTTTCCGATGAAATAATCAAATTAACCAAGGAAAAAGCCGGAGAGTAATCAAAATTATTTCAAATAATCCAGCAGGTATTTTCCTGTATATGATTTTTCGTTAGCCACAATTTTTTCCGGCGTTCCGACAGCGACGATTTCGCCGCCGCCGATGCCGCCGTCCGGTCCCAAATCAATCACCCAATCAGCCGTTTTTATGACATCCAAATTGTGTTCGATAACCAAAAGACTGCCGCCGTTTTCAATCAGGGCGCGAAAGGCGGCGAGCAGTTTGTTGATGTCGTCGAAATGCAAGCCGGTCGTCGGTTCATCGAAGATGAAAAGCGTTTGCAGTTTGGTTTTTTGGGCGAGATGCGCGGCGAGTTTGACGCGCTGGGCTTCGCCGCCCGATAAAGTCGTCGCCGATTGTCCGAGCCGCAAATAGCCGAGTCCGACTTCTTCGAGAACTCGGATTTTATTAACCAGTTTGCTCGCGTCTTTGAAAAAGTGAATCGCTTCGCGGACGGTTAATTGCAAAACTTCGGCGATGTTTTTGCCTTTGTAGCGCGCGTCGAGAATTTCGTCTCGAAAGCGCGTCCCGCGACAGTCTTCACAGGTCAATTCGACATCGGCTAAGAATTGCATTTCGACCGTCACCGTGCCGCTGCCCTGACAGGTTTCGCAGCGTCCGCCCGGCACGTTGAAGGAAAAATGCGATGCGGTGAAGCCTTTTGATTTCGCCATATTCGTCGCGGCGAAAACTTCCCGAATCGCGTCGTAAGCCTTGATGTATGTGACGGGATTCGAGCGCGGCGTTCTGCCGATTGGCGATTGGTCAACGAGAATCACGTCATCAATCAAATCCGCGCCTTTAATTTCTTTGAACAGCCCGACTTGTTCTTTCCATTCGCCGCGTTTTTTCTTCAAACCGGCGTAGATAATATCGTGAATCAAAGTTGATTTGCCCGAGCCGGAAACGCCCGTCACGCACACGAGCATATCGAGCGGGATTTCGACATCCACGTTTTTGAGATTGTGTTCGCGCGCGCCGACGATTTCGAGTTGACGCTTTTTATTCGGTTCGCGCCGTTTATTGGGAATTTTGATTTCCGTTTCGCCGCGCAGATATTTCGCCGTCAGCGATTCGCCGTCTTTTAGCAACTGTTTGAAAGTTCCTTCAAAAATAATGTTGCCGCCGAGTTCGCCCGCGTGCAAGCCGATGTCGAGAACGTGATCGGCAGAGCGCATCATTTCCTCGTCGTGTTCGACGACTAAAACCGTGTTGCCGATGTCGCGCAAGTTTTCCAAGATTTTAACGAGCCGCGTGTTGTCTCGCGGATGAAGTCCGATTGAAGGCTCGTCCAAAACATACAACGCGCCCACCAGCAGCGAGCCTAAATTGGTGGCGAGTTGAATGCGCTGCGCTTCGCCGCCGGATAAAGTCGAAGCCAAGCGGTCGAGCGTCAAATAATCCAAGCCGACATCGGCGAGAAATTTTACGCGGCGGCGAATTTCGAGTAATAGTTTGTCGGCGATTTGCTCGCGCTCTTCTGAAAGTTTCAATTCGTCGAAGAATCTCACCGCGTCGGTAATAGACAGCGCGACGATTTCCGGCAAATTTTTACCGGCGACTTTTACGTCTCGCGCCGCTTGCCGCAATCTTCCGCCTTTGCATTCAGGGCAAAGAGTGTAGCCGCGATATTTCGCCATAAACACGCGGACGTGAAGTTTGTATTTTTTCGTCTCCAGCCATTTGAAAAATCCGCGCACGCCGCGCCAGCCGCTCGCGCCTTCGTAAATCGCTGCTTTTTGCCAATCGTTTAAATCAACGAACGGAACGTCAGTTGGAATTTCGCCGTTTCTCGCAAACCGCATCAATTCTTTCTGCGCCCAATCGTATTGCGGACGTTGAAACGGAGCAATCGCGCCGTCTTTTAATGAAATCATCTGATTCGGCACAATCAAATCAAAATCAATATCAATCGAATTGCCAAAACCTTGACAAACCGGACACGCGCCAAACGGCGAATTGAAACTGAACAGGCGCGGTTCGGGTTCTTCGTAAACTGTTCCGTCGTATTTGCAGATGAACCTTTCGGAGAAATTGAGTGTCGTTGGAATGCCGTTTTGCGGAACGCCAGCATCTTGCTGGCTCTTTTCGCGCGCGACGTAATCCTTTTGAACGCTGGCGCGTTCATTGCCGGCAGGATGCCGGCGTTCCGCCGTCTGAATCACCGCCGAATGATTTTCGTGAAAACAAATCTCCAGCGAATCAACCAATCGCTGCCGAATTTCCCTGTCTGCTTTCAAGCGGTCAACGAGAGCGAACGTGTTTTCAAAATCATCAAACGGATAATCTTCGGGCTTTTGCAATTCGATGATTTCGCCGCCGCGAAACAGGCGCGAAAAGCCTCGCTGTAATAAACTCAAAAGAACGGCTTGCGTGTGAATTTTATTCTGCGCCTTGATGTCGCCTTTTTTCTTCGGCGTGTATTCTTCGGTCTCGACCGGAAACAAAACGTAAAACCTGGCGCCTTCATCGAGCGTTTCCAAAATTTCGTCCGCCGCCGATTCGGGGGAATCTCGTTTCACCTCGCGCCCGCAAACGTGGCAGAAAGTTTGACCGACGCGCGCAAATAATAAACGCAAATAATCGTAAATCTCGGTTTGCGTGGCGACGGTCGAGCGCGGATTGCGCGTCGAGTTTTTCTGCCTAATCGCAATCGCCGGCGCGATGCCGAGGATTTCGTCAACATCCGGCTTGTCCATTCTCTCCAAAAATTGACGCGCGTATGCCGACAAGGATTCGACGTAGCGGCGTTGCCCTTCGGCGTAAATCGTATCGAACGCCAAGGAAGATTTGCCCGAACCGGAAACGCCCGTGACGACGGTGAGTTTATTGATTGGCAACGAAAACGAAATGTTTTTGAGATTGTGAGTTCGCGCGCCGCGCACTTCGATGACTTCTTCTCGGCTCTTAACTGCTGTTTGCATAGATGAAAAATCCTTCCGTTTAGGCAAAGTTCAAGTTTATCAAAACAAATTCGAGACTCAAAACGGGAATAAAGCATCGTAAAGTTTGCATTATAAATTGGTGTCGAATAATAAATTTTCGAGGAGTTTTCAAATGAAAGGAATTTTTATTTTTGCGTTTGTCGTGATGATTGCAGGTTTGTTCGGATGCGCGTCGCTGAAGAGCGAAACGGCGACGGCGCAAACCAGAGAGACGAAACAGAATCAACCAGCGAAGCCGACTGAGACGAAGGCAAAGGCTGCGGTTTTAGTCGAGCTTTTCACATCCGAAGGCTGTTCGAGCTGTCCGCCCGCCGACCGCGTTTTGTCGCAGTTAGAAAAACAGCAGCCAAACGACGCGGCGGAAATTATCACGCTCGCGTTGCATGTTGATTACTGGAATTACTTGGGCTGGAGAGACGAGTTTTCACAAAAGCAATTCAGCGAGCGGCAGAACGGATACGCGGAACGCTTTAAACTCGATTCGATTTATACGCCGCAGATGGTCGTTGACGGGCAGACGCAATTTGTCGGCAGCAATCTCGGAACGGCGAACAAAGCGATTAGCGATTCGGCGAAAAATCAAAAGGCAACGATTGAGATTTCGAGCGCGGACAATAAACTGAAAGTGAAAATTACCGACGCGCCCGCGCACGATGATTCATACATTTGGCTGGCGATTGCCGAAGACGATTTGAAAACAAATGTGCGGCGAGGCGAAAACGGCGGCAAAACCCTTGACCACGTTTCGGTTGTGCGCGAGATGAAACTGCTCGGCAATCTCGCCGCCGCCGATAAAACTTTTGAAGCGGAAACCGCATTGCAACTCGATTCGGCTTGGAAAAATGAGAATTTGAAATTCGTCGTGTTTGTGCAGGGCAAAGACTCGAAAAAAGTTTTCGGCGCGAAAAAGTTGGATAATTAACAATCGGCGGTTAAAATGTTCGGCGGAGTTAGTTTTATGCGAGGATTTTTATCAAACGGATTTTCTGCGATTGCAATCGGATTTTTGTGGTTCGGTTTCCAAGTCGTTCAAGCCGACGCCCAAGCGATGCAAGCGCAGGCGAATGAGATAAAAAATCCGGCGGGCGCGGCGAAGAAATCCGTTGTTTTGCTCGAACTCTACACGAGCGAAGGCTGCCCGACTTGCCCGCCCGCCGACGCTCTTTTGGCTCGTCTGGAACGAGAACAGCCCGTCGCCGACACGGAAATCATCACGCTCGCGCTGCACGTTGATTACTGGAATTCGCCAATCTGGAAAGACGTTTACTCGTCGCCGCTGTTCAGCCGCCGCCAGCAGATTTACACGCAGGCGCTGAAAACCGGTCAAAGCTACACGCCGCAAATGATCGTTGACGGGCGCGCCGAATTTACCGGCAACAATTTGGTGAAGGCGCAAAAAACGATTACTGACGCGGCGAAAACGAGCAAAGCGCGAATTGAAATTACGCCGAATGCCGACGGTTACAAAATAGGAATCACCGGCATTCCGGCGCACGAAAACGCCACCGTCTTTCTGGCGATTACCGAAGACAATCTCGCTACCAATCGGAAAAGCAAACTAAAATTAAACGAAAAAGCCGAACATATCTCTGTCGTTCGTGAACTCAAATCGCTCGGAATGCTCGCGGCGGCGCAGATGAATCTGGAAATCGAGACCGCGCTGCAAATCGAGCCGACCTGGAAAAAGGATAACTTGAAATTGGTTGTATTCGTGCAGGAGAACGCGAGCCGGAGAATTTTGGGTGTGAGCAGAGTTAAAATTTGATAAAAATCCTACCAGCGAACATCGTATTTGCTGAAATTCTCGCGCCAGGTATCTTCCAAATCCGACTTCAAAATCGGAATTTTTCCGTCGAAAATTATTACCATTTCCAGCAAACGGCGAAGGCGGTAAGTTCCGCCGTTCGGCGAGCAAACAATCAGCGTCGCTTTTTCTTCGTCTGACTGCGAAACGACAGCCGCGCGCCAATCTTTTTTTGAGCGAATCAGAAGGCGCGCGCCGACGGGCAGCTCGCGCAGGGTTATTTGAGTTTTGGTAGTTTCCAAGTGGTTTGAAATTTTCTGTAATCTTCTAAAGGCAGTTGAATCAAAACCGGATTTTTCCGCTCATTGAGCCAATACAAGATTGTTTCCATATTTCGGCGCTCCATTGCCGTGCAGCCAGCCGTCCCCGTTTCAGCGTCTTTCCAAATGTGCAGAAAAATGCACGAACCCGCGCCCGATTGTTTTTCCGGGTTATGTTCGACGAACACGCCCAAATCGTATTGCGGTCTGATTTCAAGCATTTTCTCAGACGATTTCCAATCGAAATTTCCAATCTGCATACGATTAACGATGCGATTGTATTGCGACGATTTTACATCGTCAACGCATTCGGTCCATTGTTCGAGTTTAGCGTAAGGCAAATTTACGCGGTCGTTTTTTTCGATTGTGCCGAACGCCGAAGACAAACCGAAAATTCCGGCGGGCGATTTGCCGTCGCCTTCGGTTTTCATCAAAAGTCTGCCGGTGTCGGAGGGCAATTCGTTTAAACCGTCGCTCCACGCCATTCCGTTTTTACCGACGACTACCGGAAAAGATTTGCCGACGGCTTTCCAATTCGATTTATTATCGGCGCGTTCGTAAATTTGCGCTTCGCCCCGCACCGCTGACCAGTCTTTCGTCGTAACGACGACGGCTTGCAGCGATTCGGAAAACGGGGCGACCGGTTTGACTTGCGCCGAAACGTTTGCCCCGCAGAGCAGTAGTAAAATTGGAAGAACAAATTTAAGCATAGATATTTTGAGAAAACTTAATGCCCGCGAAAGACGCCGAATAAACGAAAAAGGAAAGGTGAAAAAGCTAATCGTAAATTTTCAACCATCAGCTTTTTCACCTTTTCATCTTTTCACTTTTCCACTTTGCTTTAATCTTCAAACGGCAAATCGTATTGCTTTCCTTTGCGGCTGACGGCGTAAACGCGCAAGCCGATAGAAATCATTAAAATTGAAATTCCGATCCAAATCAAAATCCACATACCTGCCGGAAGTCCGGTCACCGCCGCCATATTCATCGCATCGTTATGCGCGTCGGTCGTCGCGGATATGACGAAAAGATTTTTCAAATCGAAGACGGCGTTCAGCAAACACTGCACGGCGAGAAAACCCACGAGAAAGTTCGCCCATTTCAAACTCGCGTAACGCGCCGCAGCAATGAGCCCGGCGGTTAAAACCGCGCCCGACAGAACGGTGAAAGCTGTTGCGGCGAATGATATGTCGCCCGAAAAAACGTGCAGAACCGGAGCGAATAATCCGAATACGGCGGTCAGCAGAGCGACGAAAACGCCCGAGCCGAATAAAACTTTCCCAGGCGAAACGTTCCAGCGAATGAGAACGAGCAGCAAAACCCCATAAGCCGTCGCCGACAAATAACCGGCGCTCGAAAAAATCAGCGTCGCCAGCGCGCTCGACGAATAGGCTTTCACTAAACCGCTCGAATCAGGCGAGACGGTCAAACTCTGCACCGAGCCGCCGGTTAAAACCGCGGCGAGCGCGTGTCCGCCTTCGTGGATAAACGTGACGAACAGCCGAATCGGATAAACCAGATAATCGGCAAACGGAATAAACCATAAAGCGATCGTAATCAGCGTCGCAATTAATAAAAGCGTGATTTGCGGACGCGCGTCTTCGGCAATTTTGTATTTCATTTTTTTCCTCGAACTCCTCATCGTATTTCTCCGATCAATACGTTTTATTCTACCCGATTGTTCGCCGATTGTTAATAGTAAAATGCGAAAAAACGCTGGAGAGTTAGGTGTGCTGTCCCGCCGCCTGCCCACGCAGCGGAGTTCTGCAAGCCAATAATTAACATCAGCCGTCGGTCAGCCGGATTTTATTAACAATTATTTAATATAGACTTCACAACTTCTTAACCTTTCCGGTTTAGCCTGCTAATTTGAAACATCAATCAAAAATTTTATTATTTCGCCAAAATCTTACCTTAAATAAGATCAGCGAAAATATTTATAAGGGGAAACAACAAAACGTTTTGATGGGCATACGTCTATCAAACCCGCACGATTTTTTAGAGATGAACATTATCAGGAGATGATATGCAATCAAAATTTATTAAAGGAATTTTAACTTTAGCTTTTAGTCTTATACTCGCGTCGAGCATTCTCGCTCAAGCGACGGGCAGTTTAAGCGGAACGGTGGCGGACGCGACCGGCGCGCTTGTGCAGGGCGCAAACGTAACGGTTAAGAACACGGCGACTAACCAGACGCGCACTGTCGAAACGAACGAAGAAGGTCGTTGGACAATTCAGTCTTTGGCAGTCGGAACTTACAGCGTGACTTATGAAAAAGCCGGTTTCAGCAAATCGGTTGACGAAACGGTTCAGGTCGAAGCGTCGGTTCCGCGCACCGTCGAGGCGATTCTGCAAGTCGGCGAAGTTCAAAACATTGTTACCGTCACGTCCGACCAGCCGCTCGTGCAGACCGAATCGGCGGCGACTGCGCGGCAAATTACCGGCGAAGAAATAACCAGAGTGCCGACATCAACGCGCAGTTTCACGCAATTACTTTCGACCGAAGCCGGCGTCAGCACTGAACTTTCGCCCGTCGCCACGAACGGCAACGGCAACCAATCGCCGTCGGTCAACGGCACGCGCACGACCGCGACGAGTCTTTACTTTAATGGCATTGACGCAACGAACGTCTCGAACAATGAAGGTTCGCTGAACGATAATATCGCGCCCGCGCCGGAAACTTTGCAGGAAGTTAAACTGCAAACTTCGCTTTACGACGCCTCGACCGGCAGAAGCGGCGGCGGCAATTTCCAACTCGTCACCCGTTCGGGCGGCAACCAATTGCGCGGCAACGCTTACTATTATTTGCAAAACAAAAAACTCACCGCGAACGAATTTTTCTTTCAACAGGAAGGCATCGAAAAACCCAGAGCCGACCGCAACGAAGCGGGCTTTACCATCGGCGGTCCGATTATCAAAGACAAATTCTTTTTCTTCGGCGGCTACCAATACACGAAAGCCGTCACGGGTTTTGTGCCGACGGCGAGCAGCCGTTCGGTTCTGCCAAGAGCGTTTACCGTTCTCGGCGACAACCGCGACGCGGCTTCAATCGCCGCCGCGTTCAATCAATTTAACAACTGCGCCTCAATCGGCGGCTGTTTAACCGCCGCCGACATTTCGCCGGTCGCCATCGCCATTTTCAACCGGCGCAATCCGGTAACGGGCAATTTTATTCTGCCGAGCTTAAGCGGCGCGGCAGGCGTCACGAATTTGGGCATCCGCGACCAAGCCGGAACCGGCGCGTTTCAATTCGGCAACGTTCAAAGCGGCGGCATCACGTCAAGAACACTGGCGCGAAACAATGAACTCGTGGCAATTCGCAGCGTCGAGCCGTCGCGCTTCAAACAAAATCAAGCGACGATTAAACTGGACGCGAATCTGACCGACAAAGATATTTTGAGCGGCACGTTCTTTTTCTCCGACTTTCCCGGCTTCGATTCGTTCCCCGACCCGTCGAGTCTCGTTTCGCCGTTCACCTTGCTGCGCGACGATAAAAATCGCACGCTGGCGACTTCCTATACGCGCATTATCAGTTCAAATATGACGAACGAATTTCGGTTCGGTTATTTTTATCTGAACAATACGCGCTCGCTCGACGAACCGTTTTTGTCCGAAGATTTAACTAACGCGGCGGTCGGCATCATCAACCCGGCACTCGCCTTTGACGACAGCGCGGGAACGCGGCGACTCGGACATTTTATCGGCAGAAACAATCTGGCGAATTTTTCGTTCGGCGGACCGAACGATTCGTTTAACCGCCGCAAGCAAAAAACATTGAGCTTTTCCGATAATCTGAGCTACGTGACCGGAAATCACACTTTTAAATTCGGCGGCGAATACCGCCGCTACACCTACGATTCGAGTTTGCCGGAAGAACAGGCGACTGAATTTGAGAAATTCGACAACTTCACGCAGCTTTTGACCGGCAACGCGCAAGAAGCCGATACGCAGTTCGGCATCACGGAAAAAAGTTTCCGTTTTCAGGACTTCGGATTTTTTGTGACGGACGATTGGAAAGTATCGCAGAATCTGACGCTGAACATTGGCGTTCGTTACGAATTTTTCGGCTTGCCGTCGGAAAAAGACGGTCGTATCGGCAACTTCGATTTCACCGGATTTGAAAACTGCTTTACTCAGGCGGGCGGCACGCTCTCTACTTGCGACAACATTTCGACGGGCTTTATCGTGCCGGACAATGTGGCGATGACCGGCTTGCCGACGGTTGACGCGGCGATTGCGGCGACGCGCAAGGCAGGCAACAACAACACGCTCGCGGGGCAGGATAAAAACAATTTTATGCCGCGCATCGGCGTGGCGTATAAAATCAACGACCGTCTGGTTTTGCGCGGCGGCTACGGTCTTTTCTACGACCGTCCGAGCGCGGCGTTCATCAATACGGTTTTCTCGAATTACCCGTTTCTGCGCGAAGTCGAAATCACTTCGCCGGGCGGCAACGTGCCGATTGCGAACGCTTTCAATAACACTTCGACGGCGATTCCGCTGAATCAATGGCTGCCGTTTCGCGTTCTTTACCCGGTTGGCTCAACGTCGGGCGGTTATACGATCCGCGATAACACGCCGATTTTCTTCGACGCGCGCGGCAACCGCAACCCGCTCGAATTTGCGAACGGCACTTGTTCGGCAACGGTTTTGACCGGCTGCGCGCGCGGCAACATCGCCGAAACTTTCGAGTTTCGCGCCGTTGACCGCAATCTTTCGTCGCCTTACGTCCATCAATACAACGTCGGCGCGCAATATGAAATCGCCAAAGATTTGCTTTTTGAAGCGCGTTATATCGGCACGAAAGGACGCAATCTTTTGCAAGCCGTCGCCTTTAATCAAGGTTACGATTTGAACGACCCGAACACGCCCGACCATATTTACGAACGCTTTAACCAGGCGTATATCAACGCGGGCAGTCCGCGCGGCGCGCTGCGCGGCGGTTCGACCGCCAGAGAACGCGGTCGCGGCATCGCCTTCGGTTTCGCCAATTCGGTGACGGGCAATCCGCAAGATTTGAATATCGCGCCGAACGGCTCGGTCATTAACTTTGAGGCGCGTGTGCCGCTTTTAGGTTTCAACGTCCCCGAGGCGTTATTACTGACCAACGGCTCATACTCGGATTATAATTCGGCGCAGTTCTCGCTGACCAAACGCTTCTCGAACAACCTGCAATTTAACATGGGTTACACTTTCTCAAAATCCATTGACAATAATTCGGCTGACCCGGGCAGCACGGCGGGCAGCGGCAAGCCGGACGTGCCAAACACCGGATTCGTGACCCAGGGCAACCAGCGCGAACTCGACAACAATCGCGGCTTGTCGGATTTCGACAGAACGCACCGCTTCAGCGCGTCGTTCCTTTATCGTCTGCCGAATTTCGGTTTCGACAACGAATACGTTAACGGCTGGGAAATTTCCAGTTTCGTTCAATTGCAGTCGGGTTCGCCATTCACTGTGTTCGCTTCCGAACCGGAACTGCAAACCGTCGCGCAATACGCCGATTTAACGCGTGGTTCGGGCGGACTTTATCGCCTGGGCTTCGGTCGTCCGAATATCATCTGTTCGGCGGAAGACGCAATAAACGATTTCAACACGGCTAATCTCAACAATATCGTCCGCCGCGACTGCTTTACATCGGCGCTCGGTCAAAACGGCAACTTGGGGCGCAATACGTTTCGCGGTCCGTCGCAAAGACGCGTTGACCTCGGCATCGTCAAACGCACGCGCATCAACGAGCGAATGAACTTTGAAATCGGTCTGGACGTTTTCAATATCCTTAACACGAGAAACTTTGCCATACCGAATATTGATTTACAGGATTCGACCGACTTCGGCAGAATCACCAACACCGTCGGCGGTCCCCGCCTGGCGCAAATCAGAGCGAAGTTTAATTTCTAAGCTTCCCTGTTTAATGAATTCAAAAAGGCGAGTCCGAAAACGGCTCGCCTTTTTTTTTGCCGCCAAATAAAATCTAACGGCGCGGTAATAAAAAATTAACACTTCGTTCAGTTAAATTTCATAAATCGCAGACGTATCCGTCGTTTTTCAACGCGAGCAACACCAACAACACATTCAACGACCGCAGCGACAACAAACGACCCGAACCGGAAGGCGTCATCGTCGGGAAAGCCTACGGTCGCAATTATGCGTTCGTCGGTTTAGAGCGCATCGGCGGCGTAATGGTTTATGAAATAACGAATCCGCGCGCGCCGGAATTCATCCAATACATCAACAACCGCGATTTCTTAGCCTCGACTAACTCTCCGGCAGCCGGTGATTTAGGACCCGAAGGCTTGCATTTCATCTCGGACGAAGACAGCCCGACCGGAACGCCTCTGCTTGCCGTCGCCAACGAAATAAGCGGCACGACGACCGTTTACGAAGTCGCTCAAGTCAGATAGATTTAAGCTCGACGAATAAAAAAGGCGAAGGAATTAAATTCCTTCGCCTTTTTATTTTCGTAATTCTCCGACGCTTATTTGACGGCAGTAGTATTGGATTTATCGCGCGGGTCATACGGCGTCGCCTGATATTTTTTCACGGCTTCTTGTGCCTTATCGTAATCGTCGCCGGAAGTTTGGGCGCGTTTGTAGGCGGCAGTCGCGCGGGCGCGGTCGCCTTTGGCGTCGTAAGCGTTGCCCATTTTAATATTCGCCCACACTTCGAGCCAGCCGGGACGAAGCGTTCCGCCGAGCGTAGCTTTGAAATTATCAATCGCCAAATCGTAATTGCGCTGTTCTAAAAACAGCAGTCCGAGATGATAATAAATCCACGAATTCGAGCGGTCTAATTTCAGAGCGGCTTCAAACTGCTGCTGCGCTTCGACGTAATTTCCTTCGCGGAACTGTTCGATGCCGCGCCGGGCAATCGAAGAGACGCGCAAGTCGGGCGAGATTCGCAGAAGTTTATAATTCGGGTCAATGACGACTTCGAGCGGTTTGCCGTTCGATTCGATATTGAAATCCGCGCTCGCGTCTTCGACATCAATTTTCACGATTTTCGATTCGCCCTCGCCTTCGGCGCGAAGCTGAACTTCGACCGGAAGACGCAAGTTATCGTAATTTTGTTTGACCGTTCCGCGCGTCACGAATTTGCCGCCGCGCGTGCGGATGATTTGATAATCCGCCGTAAATTCCGGCACGCCCGTGCCTTCGACCCAGCGCGCGAAAAAGTAGCGCATCGGTTGTCCGGCGACCTGCGTCGTCAATTTCTCGAAATCGTCAATCGAAGCGTTTTTGCCGCGATATTGCGACAGAAAATTTCTCAGCAATTGATTAAATTTCTGCTCGCCGAGCGTGTCGCGCAACAATCGAAAAACCGACGCGCCTTTGCCATACATAATATATTGGTAAGCTGTTGATTGGTCGTCCAAAGTCGCGGGTGTGCGCGTCAAAGAAGCAGTTTGCTCGAATGTCAAAGATTTTTCCAAAAGTTCGCGGCGCAAATTTTCAAGCTGCGCGCCGGACAAAGTGGTTTCGCGCAAAGCGAACGCGCTGAACTCAGCCAAACCTTGCGAAATCCACGCATCGTCGAACGATTTCAAGCCGACGGTCAAACCCCACCACTGCAAGGCGGCTTCGCGCTGCAGGCGTTCCTGCGTGATTTCGCGCGATTGCTCGAAAAGGCGGCTCGCCATAAAAATCATTCCTTGCGTCGAATAAAAATCGAGGCTTTCGTCGTCAATCTGCGCGACGATCAGACGCTTGCCGCCCTGCGGCTCGCCGTATTGCTTGGTGTAAAATTCCAGCGCGCGTCCTAAAGTTTCGCTGTAAGCCGCGACGAGCGCGTCGTTGCCGATTTTCGTATTGAACTGTAAATCGTATTCGCCGAAGCGTAAATTTTTGGCGGTATATTTTCCGTAAGCGAAATTTCCGATGAGCGCGGGCTTCGACTGCACAAAACGATATTTGCCGCCTGCGTTTGAAACGGGCGTGTTGCTGAAACCGACTAATTGAAAACCGCCCGGCAAGGAAATCGAAATGTCGGAGGTCGCCTGGTCAGCCGCGTAATTGTGAAACGGAAACCAGCGCGCCGCATACATCAGATAACCGTCTTTCGCGCCGACGTAAGCCAGGCGTTTCGTCAAAAGCGGACCGCCCGACGGCGTGGTCAAAACGCCGCTGTATCTGAAACGCAAAGTAACCGTCGTTCCTTTCGCAACCGTGTCGCCCAAATCAATTTTCACGCTCGGACCCAAATCGGAAACGCCAACCTGATCTTGCACGAACGTCACTTGACCCGGCGCGACAGCGGTTGTCGGCGCGGCGTTTCTGGTTTTCGTCTGCGGCGAAGTCGGCGCCGAAGCAGCGTTGACGCGCGTGATGTTTTCGATTTTCAAAGAGCCGTTTAGCTCAAACGAAACGGAGCGCGTGTCTTCCGCCGGGACAAAATTAACGTCAACCGTCGCGCTTAATTTATTTTCGTTCGGCTGAAGTTGCACGTCCATCACATAATTCGTCACATCGAACGGCGTCCGCTGAATTTGCTGCGCGAAGACGGCGACCGAGAATAGAAAAACCGACAGGCTTAAACCGATTATTCGAGAAAATCCTTTTCTATAATGATTCATTACCTTAATTTGTCTGGAAAAAACTTTAATTAAATAGATTTGCTGTTTTTGATGTCGAAGAGTGTTAAATCGTTGGCTTGTTAAAATGAGCGGAGAGTAGAGAGTAGAGAGTAGAATGCGGTAAGAAACACACGAATTTTCTCTTCACTCGCCACTCTTTACTCTCTACTCACTGGACGTAAATCGGATTTGAGATTATCCAGGGCATTTTATCGAACGGCGAGCCGAACGCGTCGAGATAAACTTCCGTGCGATAAGTTCCCTTTTCTTTGACGTGGAAATTTATCTGCGCCGCGTCAGTTTCTTCGTGAATTTTTTCGCCATCTTTGAAGATGACGAAACGAGCGGTTTGCGGAGCGTTGATCTTTAAATTCGTGTTTTCCGTCAGAGCGATTTCGTCGCCCATCGTTTTCGTTTCCGCGCCGTTTTCAGCCGCGAATGTAAAGCCTTTCGTATCGCTTAAAACATCGAGACCGATGAAGACGCGCCCGTTTTTCAAGGCTTGCAAAAGATTCTCCGTCGTTAGCGGTCGGTCTTTTTCAATCAAAACGTGATTTTTCATCGCGCGAAAAATAGTCTCGTAGCGGTCAATTTTGAGATTGATGATTTTATTGCCCGCGTCGTCGCCGAAAAGGTGAAAACCGATATTGGAATGCGCATCGGTTCCCGCAAACAGAGTTGATTTTTTCGTACGGGTAATTTCGTCAAACCGCTGCAAATTCGCGTCGGGACGATAAAAGTATTTCGCCAAAACGAGTTCCGGGTAAGAATAATAAGACCAAAGCGCGTCGAGCGAAACGAAAAACGGACTCATTTTTTTAGCGTTTGTGTGGAGTGAGAAAACTTCGATGCCGTCGAAATTCGCGTCCCAAGTTTTGTGTTTTTCGGGATAAGTGATGAAAGCCAGTTTGTTTTGAGAATGAACTGCATTTAGGAAATCGGGCGTGGCGACGCGATTCATCTTGCCGGCGTCGGCGCTTCCCGGCACGAGCAAAAATCTGTCGGTCGCCGTTTCGACTTCCTGCCCGTTAACGAAAAGAACGCCTTTGATGTTGCCCTGCAATGTCAGCGCGGAAGTGTCGTAAAGCGCGGCGGTATGTTCGGTCATCACGACGAAATCGAGATTATTTTTCGCCGCGCCGTCAATGAGTTCGTCAAACGTGCCGGTGCTGTGTCCGCCGATTGCCGTGTGAATGTGAATCACGCCCGCGTAATCGTTGAAATTTCGATTAACGATTTCCGCTTTTTGCGTTTGAAGCTGATTGATTTTGTCGTGAAGCCGACCGAATTGATAGCGATTATAAATAAACGGAATCTGCGCCAAGAGAATGACGGCGAGAAGAATTAAGAATATTTTCTTCCAAAGTTTCATCGTAAATAAATGAGAAGTGATAACTGAAAACTGAAGCGACTTTACTTCTCAGTTCTCACTTCTAATTTTCCTCGAAATCAACCGACACGACTCGTTCGGCAATTTCTTTGCCCATTTTCGCCGCCTCCTGATGAGCGGCGTGTTCGGTGTAAAAATCAAGCGCGGCGCGGTCTGGATAAACGGCGACTAAACCCAAATCGAAAGAACGTTCGAGACGCAAGATGTCGAAGCCGAGATTAAAACTAATAATATTGGGAATCACATTCGGCAGATTTTTCAGTTTCGCTCGATGCGTTTCCTTCTGTTCCGGCGTCGTTTCGGGTTTGTATTTCCAACAAACGATATGCGTCAACATAATTTTTACCAAAGTTTACGGACGTTTAAGAAAAAACCTTTGAGCAGCGGTTCGCCGCTGACTTGTTTAGGATTGTCTAAAACTTCAGTTTCGGCAGCGGGACGATAAACGTAAACTTTCTTTTCCAAAGGGTCAATCAGCCAGCCTAAAGCCGCGCCGTTTTCGATGTATTCGCTCATTTTGTTTTGCAAATTTAAGAGCGAATCAGACGGCGAGCGCAATTCAACGACGAAATCTGGACAGAGCGGTGGAAACTTTTTCCTTTCTTCCGCGCTTAAAGCATTCCACTTTTCGTTTGTCGTCCAAGCCAAATCAGGCGAACGCTTCGCGCCGCTCGGTAATTTGAAAACGGTTGACGAATCGAAACCGACTCCGCTCGGATTTTTTTCTAACCATTTTCCAAATTCAAAAATCAAAGAAAAGTTGCGAATTCCAGTTTCTCCTCCGGTCGGCGGCATAATAACGAGTTCTCCTTCTTTGGTCAGTTCGATTTCCACGTCAGGATTTTGACGACAAAATTTTTCAAACTCATCATCATTCATCTTCTCCAATACGTCTCGAAAATCCAGAACAATCGGCAGAAAAGAACTGTCAACCGAAACGGTTTCGACTTGCATAAAATTATTCTCCTTACAGCGCCTCGCACCATTTTCGCGTAACTTCGTGCCGATACGCAAACATTTTTTCGAGCTTCGATACGACGAACACGGGAGCGATTGATTTTCCGATTATCGAAAGCGGCGCTTCAAATTCGATTTCGTCACGCAAAATCGCGCCGTTCCCGTGCGGCAGAACGACGTGCCGGTGTCGCCAACTTTTGAACGGTCCCGAAATCTGCACGTCTTCAAACATTCGCGGCGGCTCGTAGCGCGTGTGCCGCGCGACCCATTTCACCGGAAAAAAGCCGAATATCTTCGACTTAATGATTGTCTCCGAACCGATTTCAGAAATGTCTGCGCGCTGCAAAATTTTGACCGTTTCCCACGGCGGAATCAGGCGCTCGAAAGCGTCGGGCAATTGATGAAAGGCGAAAACTCGTTCGGGCGAGGCGCGAATGATTGATTCTTTAACGAATTCCATATTTATAAGGCGGCGCTTCTTTTTTCCGCCGCCGACGCAAGATTTTCGTTCAGCAAATTCCAAACTTTTTCGATGTGCCGTTCTTCGACTCGGATGTTTCCGATTGAAAGCCGCAGCGTATATTTATCGTTTAACTTCGTGTGCGAAAGGTATGCTTCGCCCGAAGCGTTTATTTCATTCATTATTTTTTCGTTGAGCGCGTCGAGATTTTCAATCGTTTTCGGACACGCGCGGAAACAGACGAGCGCGAAATTAACCGGCGCGACGAGTTCCCAATCATCTGATTTTTCAATCCAATGCGCCAATAATTTTGCCAGACGGCAGTGTTCGCGGATTCGTTCAATCAAACCGCTTTGTCCGAAATAACGAATCACGAACCACAGTTTCAAAGCGCGAAACCGCCGTCCGAGTTGGATGCCATAATCCATCTGATTCGTGACGGCTTCGTCGGTTTTGAGGTATTCGGGAACGAGCGCGAAGGCGCGTTTCAGTAAATCGGTATGGCGGCAAAACAAAACCGACAAATCGAACGGCGTGAACAGCCATTTGTGCGGATTCGTGACGAGCGAATCGGCGCGCTCGCAGCCTTTGAATAACGGTTGAAATTCGGGAACGATAGCCGCGCTTCCGGCATAAGCGGCGTCAACGTGCAGCCACAGCGCGTGTTCTTCGCAAACGGGAACGATTTCGGCAACCGGGTCAACGCTCGCCGTCGAAGTCGTGCCGACGGTCGCCACGACGCAAAACGGAACGCAGCCGTTTCGCTTGTCCGCTTCAATCGCCGCGCGCAATTTTTCGGCATCCATTTCAAAACGTTCGTTCGTCGGAATTTTAACCAGCGATTTTTGTCCGAGTCCGAGCAGCAGGACGGCTTTTTCCACCGACGAATGCGATTGCTCGGAAGTGTAAACTCTCAAAAGCGGCAAATCACGCCTGCCGCTCATACCGAATTCACGAATCTTCAAATCCAGTCCTTCACGCGCCGCCGCAATCGCGTGCAAAGTCGAAACCGAAGCCGTATCGTAAATAATTCCTTTATAGCCCGCGTCGAGATTCATCATTTGCCGCAGCCAATCGGTTGTCACTTCTTCGAGTTCGGTCGAAGCGGGCGAGGTGCGCCAGAGCATCGCCTTCATATCGAACGCCGCCGATAAAAGCTCGCCGAAAATTCCCGCCGCGCTCACGGAAGTCGAAAACAGTCCGTGAAAATTCGGATGATTCCAGTGCGTCACGGCGGGCAGAATCAATTTATCAACATCGCGCAGAACTCGCGCAAAATCTTCGCCATTTTCCGGCGCGGACTTTGGCAAATTGTCTTTTAACCAATCGGGTTCGACCGGCGACAGCACGGGAAACCGTTCGATGTTTTCCGAGTAATCGGCGATCCAATCAATGATTTCGTGTCCGACGCGGCGAAAATCTTCCGCGCTCATATCGCCTGAGGCGGGCGCGAGAATTTCCTTCAATTTTGCTTCTTCGTAATGTTTCATAGCGATTTCCAATAACGATTCTAACGCAAAGGCGCGAAGGCGCAAGGACGCAAAGATTTGTAAAGCAGTAGTTTCATCCTTACACTGCGCCTTTCTCGTTAAAAAAAATCTATGTAAACTCTATGTTAGTAAATATCAACTCGACACATTATTTGAAATAGGTATAATTCGGTTTGTATATTTATTTTAGATTCCAATTTTCCGATTCCAAATTCCAAGCGCGTGTAAACTTTTGAATCGTCATACGACGTTTACGCGGCAATCCGTCATCTGAAATTTGAAATCTCTTATTTCTAGCGAGGCAAATATGAAAAATTTCTTTTTAGCTTTTAGTTTAATTTTCTCGATTCTGCTGTCGAGCGCGTGTGTGGACAAAAGCGCGACCGGCGGCGCGCCGACCGGCGACGGAAGCGGCGATATAAAAGTCGGAGTGTATGGGGATTTGACCGGACAAACTTCGAGTTTCGGTCAATCAACAATCAACGGTATTCGTCTAGCGGTTGACGAAATCAATGCGGCGGGCGGCGTGAACGGCAGAAAAATCACGCTCGTCAGCGAAGACGACCAGGGCAGACCCGAACAAGCGACGACCGTCGTGCAGAAATTAGTCAATCAGGACAAAGTGCAAGCTATCTTGGGCGAAGTCGCTTCGACCAACAGTTTAGCCGCCGCGCCGGTCGCGCAAGGCGCGCGCATTCCGATGATTACGCCGTCCTCGACGAATCCGAAGGTGACCGAAGTCGGCGATTACATCTCGCGCGTTTGTTTTATTGACCCGTTTCAAGGTTCGACGATGGCGAAATTCGCCGCGAAATCTTTGAATGCGAAAACCGCCGCGATTTTGGGCGATGTCAACTCGGATTACAGCAAAGGCTTGACGCAGTTTTTTGAACAAGAATTTACCAAAAACGGCGGACAAGTCGTGACCAAAGAGGCTTACACGCAGAACGACCCGGACTTCAAAGCGCAATTAACCAAGATACGCAACCTCAACCCAGACGTGATTTACGTTCCCGGCTATTACGGACAAGTCGGCATCATCGCCCGTCAAGCCCGCGAACTCGGTATGAATATGCCGCTCTTAGGCGGCGACGGTTGGGACTCGCCGGAACTCTGGAAGCTCGGCGGCGAGTCGCTGAAAAACTCATACATCTCGAATCATTATTCGGCGGAAAATCCCGCGCCGGAAATTCAGAATTTCGTCAAAGCCTATCAAGCGAAATACAACGTCGTGCCAGATAGTCTGGCGGCGCTCGCTTATGACGCGGCGAAAGTTTTAGCCGACGCAATCCGGCGCGCGGGCGGCACGGACAGCGCGAAATTGAAAGACGCGATAAACGCGACGAAAGATTTCAAAGGCGTGACCGGAACGATCACGCTCGACGCGAGCCGCAACGCCATCAAACCGGCGGTCGTTTTGGAACTCAATCCATCGGCGAGTAAATTCGCTTTCAAAGAAACGATTTACCCCGAAGGAATGAGCGCGCCGGCTGACACGACATCGAACGCCAACACGATGATGAACACAAACCAGATGTCGAACGCCAATATGATGAATTCAAATATGACGAACTCAAGCACGATGAATTCAAATATGATGAATTCAGCCGCGAATATGAATTCGACAATGAACGCCAACAAATAAGTTTCAAGTTTCAGGTTTTAGGTTTCGAGTTGTAATCAGACTTGGAACTTGAAACCTGAAACTTGAAACTAAATTCTTATGGATACTTTTGTTCAGCAACTTATCAACGGTTTGACCATCGGCTCGATTTACGCGCTGATTGCGCTTGGTTATACGATGGTTTATGGCATCTTGCGCCTGATTAATTTCGCGCACGGCGATATTTATATGGTCGGCGCGTATGCCGGATTTATTCTCGCCACCTCTTTGGGTTTTGCCGCCAATCCGTCAGCGTTCGGTTTCGTCGTCACGCTCGTCGGCGCGATGGCGATTGCCGCCGGAATCGGAATGGCAATCGAACGTTTCGCGTATCGCCCTGTGCGGAAATTCTCGAAAATGACGACGCTGATTACGGCAATCGGAATGTCTCTGCTCATCGAATATCTTTTCGTTTTCATCTTTTCGGGAACGCCGCGTTCGTTTCCGCAACTGATTACCAACGACAATTACACGCTCTTCGGCAACGCGACGATTTCGACTTCGCAGATTTTGATTTTCGTCGTCTCGATTCTGCTGATGATTCTGCTGCAATACATCATCTTCTACACGAAAATCGGCAAAGCGATGCGCGCGGTTTCGTTTAATCTGAATTCGGCGAAGCTGATGGGCATCAACACGAATTTCGTTATCGCTTTTACGTTCGCTTTGGGGTCGGCGCTCGCCGCGGCGGGCGGCGTTTTGACCGCGCAGTATAACCCGAAAATCGAGCCGCTGATGGGAATCATCACCGGCTTAAAAGCGTTCGTCGCGGCAGTCTTAGGCGGCATCGGCAACATTCCCGGCGCGGTTCTTGGCGGTTTACTCATCGGCGCGGCGGAAACGTTGGTCGTCGGTTACGGGAGCGCCATCGGCATTCCGTCAACTTACCGCGATGCAGTTGCATTTGCGATTTTAATTTTAGTTCTTCTGGTTCGTCCCGCCGGTCTTTTGGGGTCGAACGTGCAGGAAAAAGTCTAACGATTTGGGATTTCAGATTTCGTCTGTTATCAAATTAAGCCGATAGAGATAATTTCTTAAAATAATCCCAAATCCCAAATAAAAATATGCCTTCTTGGGTGAAGAGTTTACTCGTCGGAGTCGTCCTTATCGCGCTTTTGTATATGATGAACGCGATGATGAGCAGCGGCGGTTTTTTCGGAATCGGCGTTGACGATTATCAAGGACGCTTACTGGTTTTTATCGCCATCAATATCATTTTGGCGACTTCCTTGAATCTGATTAACGGTTTTACCGGACAGTTTTCCATCGGACACGCCGGATTTATGGCGGTTGGCGCATACTCTTCGGCGTATTTCACCGTCACTTACGGCAAAGCGATTGAAGCGTCGTTTGGATTTTTGGGCGAAACCGTCGCGTCAAGTGTTGTTCTGTTGATTGCCGTTCTCATCGGCGCGATTGTCGCCGCGATTGCCGGTTTGATTGTCGGCATCCCGTCGCTTCGTTTGAAGGGCGATTATCTCGCCATCGTGACGCTAGGATTCGCCGAAATCATCCGTATCGTGATTTTAAATATTGATGCGGTTGGCGGCGCGACCGGTTATCAAGTTCCCGGTTACGCCAATTTTCTCTGGGTCGGAATTTTCGCCGTCATCACGGTCGTCGTCGTTCACAACATCGTGAAATCCGACGCGGGACGCGCGCTTGTCTCGATCCGCGAAGACGAACTCGCCGCCGAAGCGATGGGCGTCAACACGACGCGCTATAAAGTAACGGCGTTCGCCATCGGCTCGGCGTTCGCCGGTGTCGCGGGCGTGCTGTTTGCGCATTACAACAAATTTCTTTCGACGAACGATTTTCAATTTATCAAATCGTTTGAAATTATTATTATGATCGTCATCGGCGGAATGGGTTCGATGACCGGCGCGATTTTGGGCGCGATTATCGTGACGCTTTTGCCCGAACTGCTGCGTCAATTGCCCGACATTCAATTCGGCGCAACGACCTTTAAGTTCGCCGATTTGCGCCTTGTAATTTTCGCTCTGATTTTGATTTTAACGATGATTCTGCGCCCGCAAGGAATTTTGGGAACGCGCGAGTTCGGTTTAAATTGGCTCAAACGACCACGCAAAGCAGATGAAGGAACATCGGCGGTCGGCGCGGACGCGGGCGTTCCGATTTCACAGGAGCGCGAAGCCAAACGACTGGCGGAAGAAGACAAAGATTAAAGGCGAAACTATGAATTGCCATTAGCTTTAGCTGGTGGACAAATTCAGCAAAGTGATAACGGCTTTAGCCGAACTTAAAATAAAAATTTATCCTTATTGCTTTAGCGAAAGCTAAAAGGAAGATTGCTTCTTTTTATAATTCGGCTAAAGCCATTGATGAGTTGCATATATCGTCCACCAGCTAAAGCTAGTGGCAATTTATAAGAATCTATAAAATAGATGAACAACGGACAAGGCATTTTACACACTAACAAAGCGACGATTCGGTTCGGCGGTCTGGTCGCCGTCAACGAACTCGACTGCGACGTGCAGAAAGGAGAAATCTACGGTCTCATCGGTCCGAACGGCGCCGGGAAAACAACGATTTTCAATCTGCTGACCGGCGTTTACGAGCCGACTTCTGGCGACGTTCACATTAACGGCACGCGCATTAACGGATTAAAACCGTATCAAATCTCCAGGCTCGGTGTGTCGCGCACGTTTCAAAACATCCGGCTTTTTCCTTCGATGACCGTTCTGGAAAACGTCGTTACGGCTTGCCATCGCCACGCCAAACAGTCTTTGCTCGACGGCGTTTTTCGTTTGCCGCGCTATTTCAACGACGAAGCCGACCACCGCAAATTCGCGTTAGAATTACTGGAGATTTTCGATTTGGCGAAATACAAAGACGAAGGCGGAACGAGTCTGCCATACGGCAATCAAAGACGACTTGAAATCGTCCGCGCGCTCGCCACGCGCCCGAATCTTTTACTGCTCGACGAACCGGCGGCGGGAATGAATCCTTCGGAGCAGGAAGATTTGACCGGATTGATAAAGGAAATCCGCGACCGTTTCGGCTTGACGATTGTTCTGGTCGAACACAATATGCGCGTTGTAATGGGCGTGTGCGACCGCTTGCAAGTGATTGATTACGGCAAATCAATCGCGCTCGGCTTGCCGCAGGATATAAAAAACGACCCGAAAGTTATCGAGGCTTATCTTGGGGATTAGTTTTTAGTGTTTAGTTTTTGGTTTTTAGTATTTAGTTTTTTGTAATTCGATTGTGATTCGCAAAATTTTTAGCTAAAAACCAAAGACCAGAAACCAAAAACTAAGAACCAAAAACTTTTATGCTTACCTTAGAAAACGTATCAGTAAATTACGGCGCAATCGAAGCCTTGACCGACATTTCCTTGACGGTCAATCAAGGCGAAGTCGTAACATTAATTGGCGCAAACGGCGCAGGAAAGACCACTACTTTAAGAACAATCACCAGCCTGCTCGAACCACGCATCGGGCGCGTGATGTTTGAAGGCAAAGAAATCAGCGCCATACCGACACATAAACTTCTGCCGATGGGAATTGCGATGTCGCCCGAAGGTCGCGGCGTTTTCGCCAATTTAACCGTGCGCGAAAATCTGGAAATGGGCGCGTATATCCGCAAAGATAAAAAAGGAATTGCGGACGATATGGAACGCGGCTTTACGTTGTTTCCGCGCCTGAAAGAACGCGAAAAACAAAAAGCCGGAACGCTCTCCGGCGGCGAACAGCAAATGGTGGCGATGGCGCGGGCAATGATGTCGCGTCCGCGTCTTTTGTTATTGGACGAACCTTCGCTTGGACTTGCGCCGCTGCTCGTTCACACGATTTTCGAGGCAATTGACGAAATCCGCGCCGAAGGCACGACGATTTTGTTAGTCGAACAAAACGCCAACGCCGCGCTTCACCACTCCGACCGCGCGTATGTTTTGGAGACCGGCAGAATCGTGATGGAAGGCGATTCGAAACAACTCGCCGCCGATCCGCGCGTCAAAGAGGCATACTTAGGAGAATAGATTTTTCCGCAAAGCGAAAAATTTAAGACGCGGAGAGTTTTCGAGCTTTTCCGCGCCTTTTAGCATAAAGATAGAAAAATTTACGGGGAGAAAAAAAATTAAAAGAGATTAAAGACCAATTCGTTTTTGATTTGTCCTTTTTATTTTCTTAATCCTCGTAAATTTTCTTTCAGTAATGAAAACCGAACAATCGAAAACATGGTGGCGATGGCTCGTTGTCGCCGCGTCCGCCCTGGCTGTCGCGCTCATTCCTGTTCCTGAAGGAATCAAGCCGGAATCTTGGACGTTGTTCGCTATTTTTATCGCTACGATTGTCGGTTCGATTGTCCAGCCTTTGTCGGGCAGCGCGATGGTTCTGCTCGGCGTCGTGGCGACTGTTTTGTTCGGCGCTTTAGAGCCGAAGGACGCGCTGAAAGGTTACAGCGAGCCAGTCGTGTGGCTGGTTCTAGCGGCGTTTTTTCTTTCGGTCGGGATGATTAAGACCGGACTCGGCAGACGCATCGCGCTGCTTTTCGTCCGCGCCATCGGGCGCAAAACCATCGGACTCGGCTACGCGCTGGTCACAACCGATTTCGTTCTTGCTTCGATGATTCCGTCAAACGGAGCGAGAAACGGCGGCGTGATTCTGCCCATTGCCCTCGGTGTCTGTGAAACTTACGATTCGCGTCCCGACGACGGAACTGCCGGAAAGCTCGGCACGTTTTTGATGAATCTGCTTTATCAATGCGATGTCGTGATCTGCGCCACGTTTCTGACCGGGCAAGCCTCGAATTTAATCATCGCCAAACTTGCCGCGGACGCGGCGGGCGTTAATTTATCTTACGCCAATTGGTTTTTCGCGGCGATTGTTCCGAGTTTGCTTTCGCTCATTGCAGTTCCCTTTTTGATTTACAAATTTTTCCCGCCCGAAATTAAAGAAACGCCCGAAGCCGCCAGATTCGCCGACGAGGAGCTGCGCAAAATCGGTAAATTGACCAGACCGGAAATGACGATGCTCGCCGTTCTCGTCGCCGTGGTTTTTTTGTGGACGACGAAAGATTACCTGCACAAATTCGACACGGCAATCGTCGCGCTCGCCGGAATCGGCGCTCTGCTTTTCGCTCGCGTTATAAGCTGGAAGGATTTGATGGGCGAAAAAAATGCGTGGTCGGTTTTTATATGGTATGGCGGGCTGGTTAATATGGCGACTTTTTTGGGCGAAACCGGCATCACGAAAATTTTCGCCGACCGAATGGCAGGCTTAACGACGGGAATCGGCTGGACGCTTGCGCTCGCCGTTCTCGTCCTCGTTTATTTTTATTCGCATTATTTTTTCGCTTCGATTACCGCGCACGTTTTGGCAATGTTCGTGCCGTTTTTGACCGTAACAATCCACGTCGGCGCGCCCGCCGGACTCACGGTTTTGCTGCTCGCTTATTTTTCCAATCTCAACGCCGGACTGACGCATTACGGCACGACGCCCGCGCCGATTTATTTCGGAACCGGCTACGTTAAGCAGACAAACTGGTGGACAATCGGCTGGCTCGCTTCAATCGTCAACATTTTGATTTGGTCGGTAATCGGTTTGATTTGGTGGAAAATTTTGGGTTGGTGGTAATTGTTGGCAGACAAAAATAAAAAGGCAGGTTGTATGCCTGCCTTTTTAACACAATTCCAACCATCTTACTTTCCTTGTGAAGGAGCTTGCTGTTGTTGCTGTTGTTGTTGAATTTGCTGCTGAATTTGTTGCTGCAGCATTTGCTGTTGAAGCTGCTGAGCGTTTTGCGGAGCGTCGGCATCGTCGCCTTCGTCGAGTTTCGCCAGCACGTCCTGATAAATTTTTATATCGCCTTTTGTTTCCATTTCGCGGCGAACCGCGCCCAAATAATCGGTGAAAATCTGTCCGCGTTTTTCCGTCAGTTTTTGTTCGACGAGCCGGTCGCGTTCCTTGGCGAATTCTTCCATCTTCGCTTCCTCGCGGCTGTTGACGCCGACGACATACCAGTTGTCGCCGATTTGAATCGGTGTTTTCGTCACTTCGCCAGCCTTCAAATTGTAAATCGCCTCTTCGAGCGCTTCGGACGTTCCGGCAGAAGGTCCTTGACCGAGCGGCGAGCCTAAAATGAAAGTCTTCGCGTCCTGCGCCTTCAAGCCTTTGCTCGTTGCGGCGGCGGCGAGATTGCCCGCGCCGGTCGCGCCCGCGGCGATTTGTTTAGCGATTTCTTCGACACGCGCCCGCGCCTGTTCGACCTTGACGGTCTCGACAATTTGCGCCCTCACGTCTTCAAACTCGGCATCGCGCGGCTCGCGTTTTTCGACGAGCAGCGGAATGGCGAAACCGTTTTGAATCGGAGTTTTCTCGCCGACATCGCCCTGATTTTCGAGCGTGGCGATGCCTTCTTCAAACTGCGGCGAGTTACCGATATTTTCCACCGTGTCGCCCGGTTTGATAAAGCCGGTTTCGCGCACCATCTCGCCGGCGCTCATATTGGCTTCGGCGGCGAATTTTTGCGCCGTCGCCGTCGCGTCTTTGGTTTGCTTTAAATCGTCGGCGATTTTCTGCGCAAGGTCGGCGGCGGCGGCGTAACCGCGCCGGTTTCTCAATGAAACTTCGATTTCCTTGCGCGCGTCTTCAAATGTTTTCGGCACGGCTTCGCCGCGGCGCAAAATATAATAACGGTCTTGAAATTTAATCGGCTCGGTCACCTCGCCCGGCTGCATCGTCAAAAGCCTTTGATACGGGTCGGTCGGATTCTGCTTGTTTTCTTTGACCAGACCGGAGAGGCTGCCGCCTCTCGATTTGCTCGCCGCGTCTTCCGAATAACCCTGAACAAGTTCGGCAAAGGCTTCTTCGGTGATTACGCCGCCGTCTTTTTTCGCCTGCGTGTAAATCTCGTTCGCCTTGGCTTGAATCTGCGATTCGAGTTCGGGTTTCGGAATTCGCAAAACGATTTGCTGTCCCTCGACGCCCGCCTGTTTTTTGTCGACGGGTATTTTTTCGTATTCGGCGCGCAAATCCTCTTCGGAAACCGGAAGTTTTCCGCCGAGTTTGGCGGTGTTGACGAAAACGTAACGAATCTTTTTCTGCGGAGATTTAATGTAGTAACTTGCTTTGTTCTGCTCGAAATAATTTCTCAATTCTTCGTCGGAAGGCGTGACGGTTTGCGCCAAGTCCGTGCTGTTGACCGGAACGTAAGTTAAATCGAACTTCGTATTTTTGCGCTGGTAATCAGTTAAAATTTCCTGCTCGGAGACGCTCGCGCCCGAAGTCAGAAACGCTTCGAGCTTTTGCGCGCTCAATTGGTCGCGCACCGATTCTTCGTAATTTTTGACGCTGCCGAACTGGTCGGTGACGTTCTGCTCGTAACGCTTCTGGTCGAACGGCACGCCGTCCATTGATTTGAACTGCTGGCGAATGTAATTCGCCACTTCCGCATCGGCGGTTTTGAGTCCGAGACGGTCGGCTTCGAGCCGCACGAGACGCTGCCCGATCAGACGGTCGAGCAAAAACTTGCCCGGCATCGGTCGCCCCATCTGGCTCATACTTTCCTTTTGCAGCGCGACATCGCCGACCGAAACCGATTCATTTCCGACTTGCGCAACGGTCTCCTCGCTGCGCGTTAGATTTCCCGTCACGTCGGTGTTCGACGGGGCGTAAAAAACTATCAGGGAGACGACCATTAAGACGGCGAAAAGAATAAGAACGACGTTGCGCGTTCGTTCCATCCGGCTGAAAAACTTTAACATCTTTTATTTTCCTACTTCTTACAGATTAGATTTTGTTTGATTGGACAATACGAGATTTTACCAAATTACCGAATAAAGTCCAACACATATCGGCTTGATAATATTTCGGCTGATTTGAAACCTTGCAATCTACACCTAAACATCTAAAATGTGGCTGTGGAAACTTTGATTAAAGCCGAGCAATTAAAAAATGAATTGGACGCTTTGCGCCCGCTCGACGCGGAAGCCGAAGCTCGTATTATGCAAAAGTTTCGGCTCGATTGGAATTACCATTCAAACAATCTCGAAGGCAATTCCCTAACCTACGGCGAAACCAAAGCGTTAATTTTATTCGGCATCAC
>CADCUR010000196.1 GCA_902805935.1 uncultured Pyrinomonadaceae bacterium | reverse complement strand
ACCGGCGTCCAGTTCGGTGCGGGAGATGACATTCCGCAACCGGCAGATTTCGACGGCGACGGCAAAGCGGAATTAGCCGTCTTCCGACAGTCGAACGGCGCTTGGTATATTTACAATTTAGCGACGAATCAAACGAATACAGTGCAATTTGGCACAAGCGAAGACAAACCCGTTCCAGCGGATTACGACGGTGACGGAAAAGCCGATGTCGCAGTGTTTCGCCCATCAAGCAGCACCTGGTATTTGAACCGCAGCCAATTAGGATTTACCGGCATCGCATTCGGCGCGGCGGGCGATTCGGCTGTTCCGGCAGATTACGACGGCGACGGGAAAGCGGATGTCGCGGTATTTCGAGGCGGAACTTGGTATCTGCAGCGCAGTCAAGCCGGATTTACTGGCATCGCATTCGGCACACCGACTGATCGCCCCGTTCCGACTGCTTTTATTCCTTAACTTTAAATCAAGAAAATATGCATCGTTTCGAAACGGAACGATGCATATTTTCTTTTCTCACGAAAAAAATTGATTGCCAAAAAAAAGCAGTTGACCGAATCGCCGAAACTTGCATCATACCTGAAACCCCTAAAAATCGAGCGCAATTATTTGATTTGAAGAGGAAAATTTCTACTAATTTTTCTGCTTTAGTCATTTACTTATAATTAGGATTCTTTGTTGCTTAATCGTTTTCGTTTTTGCTGACAAATGTTCTAACCGCTCTCAAAACGTTTCGCTTTATTTCGACTTTAAATTCCCGAACAACTAATTTTGCAAATTAAAATTAATTTCCCGATAACCGAACATTAAAATCTTATGAAAAAAATATCGTTTTTCGCTGTCGTGTTCTTAACCGGATTTTTTGTAATAAGCAATTTGCCGCAATTTATTGTTCTTTCGGCAAAAAATGAAAATCAAAATGGTGCGCAAAAGACTGCCAGCACTTCTGCTGCTCAAGAGAAAACAATCAAAGACCGCGAGTTGGCGACGACGATTCGCGGTCTGACAAGCCGTTCGACCGCCGGATTGACCGAGCGCCGAGCCGCGGGCGGCGGATTTATGATTGACTTGGAAGATCGTTTTCAAAACGTGATGCTTTCAAGAGTCGAAGCCGACGGTGAGCCTTCCGCCGCGTGCGTGACGAGCATCGAAGAAGCCAACGAATTTTTTGGCAGAAATCTTGAAACCGGCGAGATTTTGTTCTCGAATCTGTTTCGCAAGACCGATACGGAAACAATCGCGGCGCGACACGGAATGTCCGGGCGGGAATTTGAGTTTTACAAACAACTGATTGAAGAGGCAGAATTGCGGCGCGCGGAAAATCCAGACCTGGCAACGATTAACATCGTTAACGGCGACGGCGCGGGCGAAGGTTTTAACGACCCGACGGCAGTCGCGCCCGAAGGCGGCAATAACGGCACGACGCGCGGCGAGCAGCGCTTGAATTTATTTAATTTTGCGGCGGGCATTTGGGGCGCGTATCTCGACACGAATGTTCCGATTAACATCAATTCGCAATTTAATTCGCTCACGCCCTGCACTACTTCGGGCGGTGTTCTCGGCTCGGCGGGAACGGTCAACATTCACCGCGATTTCAGCAGCGCTGAGTTTCCCGGCACATGGTATCACGCGGCACTCGCCAACAAACGAACCGGAACCGACTTGAACGCCAATCCCGAAATCAACGCCCGCTTCAACACCGATGTTGACAACGGCTGTCTCGGCGCGGGAAGCAGATTTTATTACGGGCTGGATAACTCCACGCCGTCGCAGAGAATAAACTTATTAGTCGTTCTGCTGCACGAAATGGGTCATGGCTTAGGCTTTTCCAGTTTTGCTAGCGGCAGCACCGGAGCGCTAAGTGGCGGGTTTGCCGACATCTACACGCGTTATATGTTCGACCGCACTACGGGCAAATACTGGCATCAAATGACCGATGCCGAGCGGCAGGTTTCTGCCATCAATTCAAATAACGTTTTATGGGACGGCGCAAATGTGAAGATTTCTTCCGGTTATCTGGTCAACGGGCGTGACACCGAAAACGGGCGCGTAATGCTGTTTACGCCAACTACTTTTCAGGGCGGCTCGTCGGTTTCGCATTGGAGTACCGCCGCTTCGCCCAATTTATTAATGGAGCCGAGCATTAACGTCGGCTTGCCGATAAATTTGGATTTAACGCGCCAGATGATGCGCGACATCGGCTGGTATAGCGATGCGACCGCCGACCTGATACCCGATACGATTACTAATGTTCAGCCGAGCGGCGGCACGCTTGTCATTGGTTCTAACATCAATATTACTTGGACGAATACCGGCGGCTTCAATCGCAACGTGACGGTTGATTTATCAACTGACGGCGGTGCAACTTACACGGCGTTGGCAACTAATATCGTCAACACTGGCTCGTTTAATTTCACCGTTCCCAACAATGCTACAACGCAAGGACGAATTCGCGTTCGGGAACATAACTTTGTTGACCCGATGGGAGTTTCATCGGCGAATTTCGGCATCTCGACAACGCCGGCTGCCAACCGCACCCGATTTGATTTTGACGGCGACGGCAAGGCAGACGTGTCCGTGTTTCGTCCGTCGAACGGCGCTTGGTATTTGCAGCAATCGCAAAACGGATTCTCCGGCATCTCGTTCGGTCAGGCGGCGGATAAAATCACGCCTGCCGATTACGACGGCGACGGCAAAACCGATGTCGCCGTTTACCGCTCAGGAACTTGGTATCTGCAAAGAAGCACGGCGGGCTTTACCGGCGTCCAGTTCGGTGCGGGAGATGACATTCCGCAACCGGCTGATTTCGACGGCGACGGCAAAGCGG
>CADCUR010000195.1 GCA_902805935.1 uncultured Pyrinomonadaceae bacterium | reverse complement strand
ATTTAGAATCTCACGAATCTCGACTGTTCGCGGTCGTCCGCCGAACTTAGCGGGCGGTATCAAATCTTTCAAAAGTAGCCATTCCTGTTCGCTCAAATCGCTTGAATATTGATTTCGCTTCATTCATCGATTTTACCCTTGATAACTTTTCAGACACCCTCTAACGCCAGCGCTACGGCTTCTTCCAATTTCACTGTGCGCCCTTTGGCAAACAAATCGGCAAACGCTTTTTCAGTCAGAGAATTGCGAACTAACCGAACAGATTGGTTGTAAAGCAATCGGTCGGCAGGCTCAATTAACAAATTGTTTGCTTGGCGCGACGCTTCCGCCGCTCCGAATAATAAAGCCGCTCGTTCCGGTTTTCGCACCGCCCAGTATGCGCCCGCGACGCCTTCCAAACAGTAAAGAGTTCCGTTCATATCCGCCATTTTTGAACTGATTTTCAAACCGTCCCGATAAAATGAGCAAGCCGCTTTCAAGTCTTTTCTTGACAGAGCCGTCGCGCCCAGATTAATCAAATTCGTCGCCTGCCTTGCCAAATCTCCTATTTCTCGATTTATGGCAAGCGCTTGTTGGTAGAAATCCGCCGCCTGTTCGTAATCCGCTTGTGAACGCGAAAATTCGCCTAAGCCGTTGAGCAACAAGCCTAAAATTTGCTTGTTACCCGAATCTTTTGCAAAGAGCAATCCTTTTTCAAATAAGCGTCCAGCCTGAATAAAATCATCGTTGTCGAGCGCAAGCAATCCTAATTGATATAAGGAAAACGCAGCGCTCTTTTTGTCTCTTGTTTGTTGCGTAAGAGCCAGACCTTCTCCGGCGTATGAGCGCGCCTGCTCGAAATTTCCTGTGAGCCGGTTAAGGTAGCCGGCACCCAAAAGCATCTTCGTGCGCGCTTTTTTGTCTGTCGCATTATCTCCCTGTGACAGAAAGGCGCTCAAATTCTCGCAGCCTTCTCGAATATGCCCGTGAAGCCACCAGAATCGCCAGATTGCGCCGACCAATTGCTGTCCTAAATTCACATCGTTGCGAATTGCCCAACGAATCGCGGTACGCAGATTATCGTGTTCTTCTTCGAGACGGTTGAGCCACTCAGACGATTGCGCGGCTTGCAGGAAAGGTTCAGCTTCTTCGCCGAGCTCGAGAAAGTAAGCGGCGTGATGACGGCACATCGCTTCCCGTTCGCCGCTCGACTCCAAAGCCTCCAGCGCGTATTCGCGGACAACTTCCAGCATCCGAAAGCGCACGTCACCGTTTGTTTGTTCTGTCGAGACGAGCAGGCTTTTGTCAATTAGAGAGGTGATAAGGTTTAAAATTTCGATTTGGTTCTCGGTCTTCGGTTTTCGGTCGTTGTTTTCTAATCTGTGTTTATCTGTGTTTATCTGTGGATAATTTTCCTTCCCTGCTCTCTTAAGTCCCGGCGGTTCAATTTCTAAAAAACTGCCCGCTGTTGCAGTCGGTTCTGACATTTCGCAAACCGCTTCCGCTGCTTCCAAAGTAAATCCGCCCGCAAAAACCGCCAGTCTTGCAAACAAACGCTTTTCTTCTTCGTCGAGCAAATCGTAGCTCCAGGCAATTGTTCCGCGCATTGTTTGCTGGCGGGCAGGTAAGTCGCGCGCGCCGCCAGTCAGCAGTTTTAATTGATTTTCGAGCCTTGCGAGAATTGCCGACGGCGACATTAGTTTGACACGCGCCGCGGCAAGCTCAATCGCCAGCGGCAAGCCGTCGAGCCGCAAGCAAATCTCCGCCACGCAGTTGGCGTTTTCATCGGTCAAAGCAAATTTAGGTTTCGTATTTCGCGCCCGGACAATGAACAATCGAATTGCCTCGTAAGTTGACAATTCATCGAGCAGGTCGGAATCCGAAGCAGCGGACAGACAATTGCCGAACAACCGTTCCGAAGGCAACGCGAGCGGCGGAACAATAAATTCGTACTCGGCGCGCAGGTGCAGAAGCACGCGGCTGGTGATTAAAATTTTTAGACTGTCAGCGGCGACTAGTAATTCCGCGATTTGCGGCGCGGCGGAAATTACCTGCTCGAAGTTGTCAATGACCAGCAACGTTTCACGCTCCCGCAAATAATCTTTCAATACTTCAAGAATCGGCTTGCCGCCTGTTTCTTTGACGCCGAGTAGCGACGCAATTGTCGAAGCGACAATTTTAGGATTGGTGACGGCGGCGAGTTCGACGAAGAAAACGTCGTCGGCAAAACGCTCACGCGCGCGGCGGGCGATTGTCCGCGCGAGCGTTGTTTTTCCGACTCCGCCGACCCCTGTCAAGGTTAGAAGGCGCACGTCATTGCGCTTTAACAGCGCCGTGATTTCCTCGATTTCCTTTTTGCGCCCGATAAGCGTCGCGGACGAAGCGGACGAAACGGCGAGCGAAACATCTTCGCCGTTAGTTTCTTCGACTGAATCTTTTTGCGGCTCGCTCGGTAAATCGGCGACGGCGAGGGCGTTCCCTTTGCACTCGACAGTCAAACGACGATTGTTAAAAATCTCCGGTTTGGCGAATTGATTTTTACTTGATAAAGAATTTTCCGTCGTCGGTTCAATGCAGGATACATCGGCGGTGAAACGATAGCCGCGCCGCCGGAGAGTTTCGATAAAAGGTTTGCCGTCGGCTCTCTCGCCCAAAGTCTTTCGTAAAAGGTGAAGATACTGCGAGAGATTCGATTCTTCGACAATCGAATCCGTCCAAATAATCTCCATCAATTCGTCTTTGCCGACAATCTCGCCGCGCCTTTCAACTAACGCCAACAAGGTTTCAATCGCTTTCGGCGGCAGAGAAATCTCTCGCCCATTTCTATACAGCATCCGGTGCGCG
>CADCUR010000194.1 GCA_902805935.1 uncultured Pyrinomonadaceae bacterium | reverse complement strand
TGCCGTCACGAAAGACGGCGACATCAGTCTTACCATCACAGTCGTAATCTGCCGGCACAGACACGTCAGTTGCTAAACCGAATTGAATAGCGGTGAATCCGAGTTGGCTTCTTAATAAATACCAGGATCCATCTAAAGGACTGAATACAGCCACATCAGCCTTTCCGTCGCCGTCAAAGTCGCCAACTACCGGTTTGTCGGTTGCTTCTCCAAAAGCAATTCCGACGAATCCTAATTGACTTCTTTGAATATACCAAGTCCCATTACGAAACACGGCAATATCAGTTTTTCCGTCACCATCATAATCAGCCGGGACCGGTTTGTCGGTGGCGATACCAAACTGTGCAGCGGTAAATCTTTGTGAAATCCAGTTCCAGAAATACCAACTTCCGTTTGATGGGCGATACACAGCCATTTCCGCCGCGCCGTCGCCGTCGTAATCCGCCGGCAACGGAATGTCTTCGGCTTGCCCGAACTGCACGACAATCGGGTTGCTGCCCATCGAATTGTAGACAGACCAAACGCCGTCGCGGAAAACGGCGAGGTCGGTCGTACGGTCTAAATTAAACTTTGATGGAACGATTTTATCGGTCGAGAGCCCCCAATTGATCGCCCGAAAACCTTGCGTTGATTGATTCAGATACCAAACTCCGTTTGCGGGGCGAAACACAGCGATGTCGGATTTATTGTCCCCATCGAAATCAAACGGCGCGCCTCTGGCAATCGAATAATTAAAATTAACTCGAATGTCCAGACTCTCGGGCGTTGTATTGCCTTTACCCAAAACCGTAATTGTAATACCGCTCACATTATCAACGAAGCTGTTGCCGATGAGCAGCGGAGCGTCACCGACGCTCGTCGTGTTCGGCGTCATATCCAGCAATTGCGTTTGTCTCAAATTTTGCTGAGCAAAGTCCCATCGCACGAGCGCGCCGTTCGCCAGAGCCGGAACATTCGGAAATAATTGCCGGAACTCGATCCAGTAATCTTTTGAGTTGTCTCTCCTGATTTTTAGAGCGTGAATGCCGGTCGGCGCATTCACCGCGTCATACGCGAAAATGCGATACGTGCCGCTCGTCGTAACTGTCTGGACATTCATTTCGGTCAGCCAGTCGAGGCGGCGTTTGTAACCGGCACTGAAATGCGTCAGCCCGCTCGCGCCGCCGCCCATTAAATCGAAAGCGTCGCCGTATTCGACGTTCGCGCCCGCGCCGATAACCGTACCGTCCGTGGTTCGCCAGAGATTGGCGTGCAGCAGTCCGTAATTATGTCCGAGTTCGTGAGCGATGGTTTTAAAGTCGAAAAAGCCGTTCAAAAATAAGCCTTTTCCGCCGATAATCGCCGAGCCGGAAAAACTTAAATTCGGCGTAAAACCGAAAGCGATGATGTCCAAATCGTAATTATTCGTTTCAAAACCGGCTGCGCGAGCGGCGTTTCTCGCATCATTGAGCATCGTCGTATTTAGATTAAATCCGTTATAAAAAGATTGCGCCTGCGGCATTCTAACGACCGGCGTGACGACCGGGTTTTGCAATGAAGTTTTATTGTAAGAATTGGAAACGTAAAACGGATTGACCGAATTATTTATCACGTTTTGAGCGCGGGCGACGGTAAGCGGCGCGCCGCTCTGGTCAACTGGTTCTCCGATGCGGTCGGGAAAATCAACGCGAATCACTAGCACGGTTTTCGCGCCTTCGGTCCACGGCGACGATTGACTCGATTCTTTGTTTGAGTTTCGGCGAGCCGGAGCAATCTGCATCTCCCAAGCCGCTAAATCATTGGTGTATTTATAAAATTCTTCGTGATTTGAAAAATAAACGATCTCGCCGCCGACTTCAGCCGCAAGCCCGGTTTTACCGATTTTTTCAGTACCGCCGTTTCGCGTTTTATGTTCTGACGATTCGATTTTTCTCACCGGATTTTCCGCAACCGCCATCGTTTCGTCTAAAACAATTCCTCTTAACGGCACGTCATATTTTGTGGTCATCGCGGCTTTTCGCCCGTAAACGAAAGCGGCGTATTTTGTTTCGCCGAAAATCGCTTCGCGCCGGATGCCGTGATTCAAAGAATGTTCGGCTTCGGGTCGGATTTCGTCGGAAACGGAAACTAGAAAATCGCCTTTTTGGCTGATGTGTTTTTCCAGATGCTGCGCGACGGCGCGCGGAACGCGGTTGTATACCTCCGGCGAAACCGCATACTCGAGAGCTTCCGAAGGATTCGACTCGATTAACTGTTTTAAAACCTCACGACGCCGAACGGCGAGCCGCTCGCCCTTCCGCAAATGCTCATCGCCGTCGGAAAATTCTTCATTCAAATGCTCGTTTGTCCAATCATTGAACTCGGCAAAAATGGACGAATCGGATGATTTTTGCGATTGCGGATGATCGCCGTATAATTCGATTGCCGCGCTCGCCTTCGAAGCCGATCCGAAGGAAAGTTCGCCTGCCGTTTGCCACATTAAAATTGCCGAGGCTCCGGATAGAAAAAACGTTAATAATGCTGCCCTGATTTTTTCGCGTTGATTCGAACTCGACTTTTTCATTTAATTTTCCCGATTCAAAATTTTTCCGATTTGTTAATGCTTATTTCCGCTTTTCTTTCTTTTCGAGAACAAGCAAAATTTGCAACATAATTTTTGCATCTTTAAATACTATCATTTGTTTCCGAAATGAAAAGTAAATTGTCATCAACAGTGGCTAAAGCGTGACGAAAGGTTATGTTTTGATATTTGTTGAAGTTGCGGCAAAGGAAGCCAAGAAGGGTTTCCGGACTTTGCCGAACCAGATTCCGGCGTGGGATTACAGAGCCTCCATCGGCTTTATTTTCACTTCCAGTAAAGATCGGAACAAGCTTAATGAAACATTTAAAGATGTCGTGAAAAAAGAGTGCGTCGAAAAAGTAGTT